>JBBAFH010000007.1:0-38745 GCA_041655535.1 Bacilli bacterium | reverse complement strand
ATAGTTAGAGAATAAAAGAAGGAGAAAGTATGAAAAAAGTATTAATAGCATTAGTATCAGTACTAGTATTAGTAGGATGTGCGAAAACAGATTATTCAAAATTAGAAAAAGAGTTAGCAGAAAAAGCGACAAAGTATTATGAAGATTATATTGAAGGAAAAGTAATAGGAATTAATAATCATAAAATAACATTAGAAGCATTAGCAAATAGTGAAGTAGATATTGCTAACTTTGAAGAAGAAAAATGTGATAAAGCATCATATGCGTTAATTGTGTTAACATTAAATGATAAAGGTGAAGCAGAAGGAGAACCAAAAGTAGAAACACATTTAACATGTGGGGATTATCAATCTAAAAATGAATAATAAAACTAAAACAGAATAATTTCTGTTTTTTTTTATCAAAAAATGGTTATACACATATACTAATATGAGGTGAGTTATGTGTATAAAATATATACAGTAAAGGAAGGCGAAGATGTTTTATCGATTACTAATGATTTAGGGATTACTCCAGATGAAATAAGAAGAATTAATGGCTTTCCAACCAATTATGAAGTGAAAGTTGGTGAGCAAATCGTAATTCCTAGTGTGAGTACTAGTCCTTTTGATAGATATATTGTTAAACAGGGAGAATCGCTTTATTCAATTGCGACACAATATAATATAAGTGCCGATGATCTTGCACAATTAAATGGTCTTGATAAGGAAGAATATATATACCCTAATCAGGAATTATTAGTTCCAAAACCTAACATTGATTTTTATATTACTCGTGAAGGTGATACGATTGGAAAGTTAAGACAACAAATATCAAATGATTTTGAAACCATATTAAAAAGCAATCCATATATTTATTTAATGCCGGATCAAGTATTGGTTTACGAAAAAACAATTGAGAAATAAATTAATGCAATTTATTTCTTTTTTATACAAATTGGTTAAAGGTCTTTTTTTTTTTACGTTATTAGTATATAATTATAGTAGAAATGAGGGTATAAAATGAAGAAAATTATATTACTTATAGTAACTTGTATTTTACTTACGGGTTGTTTATATAAAAAACCATATGTGGAAATAAAGTATGTTGATTTTAAAGAAAAAATAGAAAACAAAGAAAGTTTTATATTCTACATTGGAGCTACTGGTTGTCAATATTGTGATAAATATGAAAAAACTCTCAAAAGAGTAATTGATAAATATGATGTTGAAGTATTTTATATAGATACTGCTGAAGGTAAGCTAACAACTGAAGAAAAAAAAGATTTTGAAAATATCGTTACTTTTAGTGGCACTCCGACAACTGTTTTTGTGAGAGATGGAGAAGTTCAAAGTAAATATAATCGTATCGAGGGGTCTGTAACTTCTGATAAAATAATTGAAGCTTTTGAAAGAAATGGGTATATAAAAGAAAAATAAGGAAAGGATTAGTTAAGACTAGGTGAAATATGGAAAAAATAGATATATTTAACGATGATAAGGAAAATCAAAATACTGTACCTTCTTATTTTAGTATCATTAATAATTATGGTGATGAGTTAACTAAAAAAACTTACATTACTAATCCTGCTATTGCACGTGAAGACGAATTGAAAAAAATGATGATTGTTTTACTTACACCTGAGAAATCGGCATTACTAGTTGGTAAACCGGGTATTGGTAAAACAGCGATTGCTGAAGGACTTGCATATTTGATTCAAAGAAACGATGTTCCTGAAGCATTGAAGGGTTACCGCATTTTTAAAATAAATTCAACATCATTAGTAGGGATTGTTGATATTAACGGTAAAGAAGAAATGATTATGAATTTATTCGTTGAAGAATTAAAAAGTTTAAGCAAAGTAATTGTTTTTATCGATGAAATTCACACATTGATTGGTGCGAGAGGTTCTGGTCCAATGGATCTAGCAAACATGTTAAAACCTGCACTTGATCGTGGAGATGTCAAGGCAATTGGTGCGACTACAACAATCGAATACAATACATATATAATTAGGGATAGAGCATTCCTACGACGTTTCGAAAAAATTGATGTTCTTGAACCGGATGAGCCAACAACAGTTAATATTTTAATGGGAAGTATTCCTAAAATTGAGAAACAAACTGGTATAAAGATGAAATACAATGAGTATTTTACAAGGCAATTAGTTGAATCAATTGTTAGTGCTACATCAGAGTTTAAGCGTGTATATGGATTATCAGCAATGTATCCAGATATCGCTTTTTCTGTTTTAACACAAGCTTTCTCACAAGCATTGTTTAAAAACAAAGCAGAAGTTGACATTATTGATGTTTATAATTCAATTAAGACAAGTAAGAGAATTTATCCGGATTCTATTATTAAGGAGTTGGATGCTTTTAGGAAAAAGTTTGAAAAGTTCTTAATAAAAGAAGGAATTTCTTTGCCAATTGTTACAATTGATGAAATAAAGGTTGAAGAAACTTTATAACAAACATATTTATTAGACAAATTGCATATATATTGTTAGGCATTTATAATAAATATGTGTTAAAATATAGGTATAATGGGGTGGAACTATGAAAAAGAAAAAAATACCAACTAAAAATTATGTATATTTAGCGATTTTAATTGTTGTGACTGTATTTTTAACATTTAAATTATCTAATATGTATAAAGTTAATAACAATTACTATAAGAACACATCACCGTTGTTTGGAACTATATTTGAAATTAAATTAAGTGAGTTTGATAATTATTTACTAGAAAATCCTAATGCAATTATATACATTGTTGATGGTAATAAAAAAGATGCTGTTGAAATGGATAAAACTATTAAAGAATTAGCAATAGAAAATGATTTATCTAGTGAGATGAAAGTTATTAATGCTACTGACAATAATGAAGAAGTTCTTAAAAATTTAAAAGTTTTGTTAAGCAAAAATTTAAAAAAATATGAAGCTGACCTATTGATAAGAACTAATGTTTTGATTGTTAAAGATGGAAAGATAACTGATGTATTAACACCAATAACAATGGATAAGTCAGAAATTGTAGACTTTTTAATTAAAAATGGTGCCATATAGGAATGGTTAATATTGTTTTGTTTGAGCCAGAGATCCCCCAAAACACAGGAAATATTATGCGAACATGTGCGGGTACTGCAACTAAATTACATTTAATAAAACCACTAGGTTTTTCCTTAGATGAAAAAAGTATAAAACGCAGTGGAGTAAATTATATTGAAAAATGCGATTTTGAAGTTTACGAAAATTATGAAGACTTTTGTAAAAAAAACACTGGTAAATTCTATTTTCTATCAAGATATGGATCAAAGAAATATACGTCATTTGATTATAGTAATAAGGATGAAAATATTTATTTGATATTTGGTAAAGAGAGTACTGGTATTCCTAAAAAAATATTAAAAGATAATATTGAGACGTGCGTAAGAATACCTATAAATGATAATATTCGCGCTCTGAATTTGTCTAACTCAGTGGCGATAATGCTATTTGAAGTATTGAAACAACAAGACTTTAATGATTTATTAGTCTATGACCCGTTTAAGGGTGAAAATTATTTATATGAATAAACAATGTAAACTAGTATTAAAAATATTGAAAAAAACATTTTTAAATGTTAATATGGTTTTATAGAGTAGGAGGACTAAAATGGAGTTTATTACAGAAAATTATATTTGGTTTATTGTTGGAGGTGTTGTTTTATTAATGGCACTGATTGGTTTTATTGCTGAAAAGACAAATTTTGGACGTAGTGAGTTTGAAAAAAAGGTGAAAGAGCCAAAAGTCAAAAAAGCAAAAGGGAAAAAAGGTAAAAATAACGAAGTTTCAGAAGAAGCTTCTGAGCCAGCGCAAGGTTCAACAGTGGATGAGGCTATAGTTATCGAAGATGAAGATTGGATGGAACCAATCCCTACAGTTACAAATGACCCTTTTATAAATGCAGTTGATTCTGGTGAATCTGTTGAAGATTTAAATAAGCCAGTAGTTGAATCACCAATTGTGGTTGAAGATTTAAACGCACCCCTTGTGGATGCGCCAGTAGTTGAAGATTTAAATGCACCACTTGGAGATACACCAGTGGTTGAAGATTTAAATGCACCACTTGGAGATACGTCAGTAGTTGAAAATTTAAATGCACCACTTGGAGATACGTCAGTAGTTGAAAATTTAAATGCGCCACTTGGAGATACACCGGTAGTTGAAGATTTAAATGCACCAATAGAAGAAGTAACCCCAGTAATTGCGGAAGAGATAAATACCCCGATAGAAGAAGTTGGTGAAGTTTCAAATGTTGAAGAATTAAACATAGAGGAACCAATTTTGTCGCCTGTTATCGAAGAACCGGTTATTACTGAGTTACCTAATAATAATGGTGAACAAACAGATGCTGATAAATCCAAAGAAGAAGATGTTTGGAAATTCTAGTGATTTAAGGATATAATGAATATATCCTTTTTTTCTGCCTTAAAAAAATTGTGGTTTGTATTTAAAAAAATTGACTAATATGATATAATCTAATATATAAATTAAATGGAGGAAGATTATGACATTAGATGCGGTAATAATATTAATAAAAAAACTGGCGGACGTTTTATTAGTTTGGATGGTTTTATACTTTATTTTAAAAAGTTTGCGAAAAAACGTAAAAATGATTTTACTGTTTAAAGGAATATTGATTATTTTAGGACTTCAAATTGTAAGTGAGGTTCTAAATTTAGCAACGATTGGTTACTTAATTGATTATGCAATTATGTGGGGACCTCTCGCGCTTATCATTATTTTTCAACCAGAAATTAGAAATGTACTTGAACAATTAGGAAGAAGCCAATTGTTAGGTAGACATAAAATTTTAACGGTTGATGAAAGAGAAAAGGTTGTTTATGAAATAGTCCAATCACTTGAATATTTAAGAAAATCTCGTATTGGAGCTTTAATTATTATCGAACGTGATCATAGTTTAAGTGAATATATTGAAAAGTCAAAAAAACTTTATGCTGATATTTCTAGTGAATTACTAATTGCTATTTTCTTCCCTAATAATCCACTTCACGATGGTGGAGTAATTATCCAAGGGGATAAAATAACAAGTGCGGGTGCGGTTTTTCCAAGTAGCGAGAACTTAAAGATAAGCAAACGTTTAGGGACACGTCATCGTGCCGCTTTAGGTATTGCAGAAACAACGGACTGTATTTCAATTGTTTGTTCGGAAGAAACTGGTCGTGTGTCGATTGCAGTGTCTTCTGAACTTCGTTACAACTTAACAATTGATGAAGTTAAATTAATTTTGTTAGAAGAACTAAGACCTAAAAAGCCAATTATAATTGATGAGGAAGAGGAAGGTGACAACGATGAAGTTAATAGCCAAGATAATTAGAAATTTCTTTTCTGGTATTTGGTCACTTATTGATAAAAAAATTATTGTGCCTATCACTCGATTAATAATATCTAGTACTAAAAAATTTGATACTTCTGGTAAGATGATGGAAAATTGGTTAACCAAAACAAATACTTTATTGTTTATATCACTATTTTTTGCAGTTGGGTTATTTGTTGTTATAGATCAAAAGATTATTACTTTTTCTGAAAGTTCAGCGGAAGTATTAAAAAACCAAGAAGTAAAAGTTATTTATAATGAAGAGGCTTATGTGATTGAAGGTGTTCCAGAGGCTGTTGATATTACGCTTATTGGTCGTCGTGCGGATTTGATGTTTGCTAAGCAATCTTCAATTCACGACGTAAGTATTGATTTGACTGGTTTAAAACCAGGTACTCATAAGGTTAATGTTACTTATAAACAAGCAATGCAATCTATTGATTACAAAGTTAATCCTTCGGTTGCGACAGTTGTTATATATCCTAAAGTTTCAGAAATTAGAACTCTAGCAATTGATTTGTTAAATCAAGATAGTTTGTCTGCTAAGTTAGTTATTGATGAAGTAAATATTACTAATGACAAAGTTATTATCAAAGGTGCGGAGCATAAATTAAAAGAGGTTGCGACAGTTAAAGCTTTAATTGACATCCGTAATTTAATAAAACAGGAAGAAGGTATTACGACTCTTAAAGATATTCCACTAAGAGCTTACAACAATAAAGGTGAGATTGTTGATGTGGAAATTGTTCCAGATAAGATAAGTGCGGAAATTAAAATTACATCACCTAGTAAAGAACTTCCAATCAAAGTTATTCCTCAAGGAATAATGGGATTTAGTAAAGCTATTAGTTCAATTGATATTAATGAAACTAAAGTGATGGTTTATGGTAGTGAAGAAGTTTTATCAGGTCTTAACTATGTACCTTTAGTTATTGACGTAAATGGTTTAAAAGAAAATCGTCAATATAAAATGGAGTTATCAAAACCAGTTGGCACAAAATCAATGAGCATTAATAATGTTACAGTTAATATTGCTGTTGATAATGCAGTTGACAAAGAAATTAATAATATTCAAATTGAATATCGTAACTTAAACGAAATATATACGGTTCAAGGTTTAAGTAAGGAAGATGTTGTTGTAGTAGTTGGTTTAAAAGGAGTTCAATCTGTTTTAGATCAAATTGAAAACAAGGATGTCACTGCTTACCTAGATTTAAAGGGTTATGGTGAAGGTGAGCATGAAGTTGAGGTAAAGGTTGAAGGAACAGATGTTAAAGTTCAATATATAGCTAAAACTAAAAAGGTTCGTATTAAAATTATAAAAGCAAATTAATAATAAAAGACTTTATCGCTGATAAAGTCTTTTTGTTTATTCAAAATGGGTAAATAAAATTCCAATATTGATCAAACCAGTTATTCCATAAAGAATTTGGATTACTCGGGTCATCATTGATAACTCTCCAAATATAGATGCGATTATATCAACGTCAAATAATCCAATTAATCCCCAATTTATTGCACCAATAATGGTTATTGCTAAGGCAACCTTTTGTAATGTCTCCATATTTTTCCCCTTTCTCAATTACTAATTATTTTAAACAGTAATTAATAAATTATTCATTTATTTCCAATTAAACATTATTAAACAATATAAACAGAACAAACTATTAGTAAAATAAAAAAATAAAGAAAAAATCTTTATTTATTTTGGTTGCTTCATTGTACAGTGAGTTTTTTTTCCGTTTTTTTCTAGATATTCTTGTCCCCAGTTATACATTATATCTAAAATTGGTTTAATGCTCATTCCAAACTCTGATAATGAATATTCAACTTTTGGTGGCACAACGGGATAAACTGTTCTAATAATTAATTTGTCTTTTTCTAATTCCCTTAGTTGTTGAGTTAACATTTTTGGAGTTGCATTTGGAATTATTTTTTTTAATTCGCCAAATCTTAAAGTTCCATCAACTAAGTTCCAAAGTATTAATGATTTGTATTTTCCGCCAATTAAATCAATGGTTGCACTAACTGGGCATAGTTCTTCGTTCATATAATCCTCCTTATAGTATCTTATTGGGTAGTATATTACAATAAAGTGCGTACTTGCAATATTGAAAGTCAATGATAAAATTATAACAGTGAGAAATTGAATTGTCAATAACTCAAAATTATGAAAGGTGATAAAATGAAAAAAGAAATAATTAATATAGAAGGTATGACTTGTGCATCATGCTCAAGTCGTGTTGAAAAAGAACTCAACAAAATAGATGGTGTCGAAAAAGCGACAGTTAATCTTGCTACTGAAAAGGCAACAATTAATTTTGATTCTAACAAGGTTAATTTATTTAAGATAAGAGAAGTTGTTGAAAAAACTGGATATACTGTTGGTGAGGACAAAGCTCTTAATGATGCTCAACTTAATAAGGAGAAACAATTAAATAGTCTTAAAGTTAAATTTATTATTGCTTTGCTTTTTACGCTCCCATTATTTTATATTGCTATGACACCTATGATCAGCGTAATTAAATTTCCATTCCCGAAAATAATCGATCCGATGCTCAATCCGACAAATTATGCGATAGTAGAATTGTTGTTAGTGATTCCGGTTATTATTGTTGGGTATAAATTTTATACTAATGGCTTTAAAGCAATTATCCATAAAAGCCCTAATATGGATTCCTTAATTGCCATTGGGACGTCTTCTGCAGTTATATATAGTTTTTATAACACTTTGCTAATTGTTAATGGCAACAAAGAAGCTATTGATCTATTATATTATGAAACAGCAGGTGTTATAATAACTCTAATATTACTTGGTAAATTACTCGAAGAAATTTCTAAAGGTAAAACAAGTACTGCTATTAAAAAGCTTATGGGCCTTGCGCCTAAAAAAGCTATTATTATTAAAGACGGTGTTGAAAAAGAAATACCTATTACCGATGTGAAAGTAGATGACATCGTGATAGTAAAACCCGGTGCTAAAATACCAGTTGATGGAATTGTTATGTCTGGTAATTCTTCGATTGATGAATCGATGCTTACTGGTGAAAGTATGCCAGTTTCTAAAAAGAAAAACGATAATGTTTATGCTGCAACAATTAATGGTAATGGAGTAATTAGATTTAAAACGACAAAGGTTGGTAGTGATACAGCTCTTTCTCAAATTATAAAGTTAGTTGAAGAAGCTCAAGGTTCAAAAGCACCTATTGCAAAAATAGCAGATATTGTTTCTGGTTATTTTGTCCCAATTGTTGTTATAATAGCTGTTATATCATTTCTTTTATGGTTTGTTGCAACAAATGACTTAGAATTTTCTTTGAAAATATTTATTTCCATCTTAGTTATTGCTTGTCCTTGCGCTCTTGGTTTAGCAACTCCAACGGCTATTATGGTTGGAACAGGAAAAGGCGCGGAATTAGGTATTTTGATAAAAGGTGGAGAAGCATTAGAAATCACACATAAAGTTAACACAGTTATTTTAGATAAAACTGGAACGATTACTGAAGGTAAACCAGAAGTTACGGATATATTAGTTGCTGACGGAGTTGATGAAATAAAATTTTTACAATTAGTAGCATCAGCAGAAAATGGTTCTGAGCATCCTCTTGGTGAATCAATAGTTAAAGAGGCTCATAAAAAAAGTATAGAGCTTCTTGATGTGTCTTATTTCTTAGCCGTAACAGGGCTTGGAATTGAAGCGGTTGTTAATAAACATAAAGTTTTAATTGGAAATCGTAAGTTAATGGATGAACATTTAGTGGTTTTAGATTTTTTCGAAACTAAATTTAATGAGTTATCAGCAAGTGGAAAAACCCCGATGTATGTTGCAATTGATGGAAAATTATCAGGTATTATTGCTGTGGCAGATGTTGTTAAAAGAAGTAGCAAAGAAGCAATTGAAAAACTTCTACAAATTGGTGTTGAAGTAGTTATGATTACTGGTGACAATAAAAAGACTGCTTCTGCTATTGCATCGACTGTCGGAATTAATAAAGTATTATCAGAAGTTATGCCACAAGATAAAGCAGGTGAAGTCAAAAAATTACAGTCAGAAAATAAAATTGTAGCAATGGTTGGAGACGGAATAAATGATGCCCCAGCTTTGGCTCAAGCTAATATCGGAATTGCGATCGGGTCAGGAACCGATGTTGCTATAGAGTCAGCAGACATTGTTCTAATGAAAAGTGATTTGTTAGATGTACCCAAAGCTATTGAATTAAGTAAGAGAACAATTAGTAATGTTAAACAAAATCTTTTTTGGGCATTTGCTTACAATACGATTGGAATTCCTGTTGCAGCCGGATTACTACACCTATTTGGTGGCCCATTATTAAATCCAATGTTTGCTGCTTTAGCTATGAGTTTAAGTTCAATATCAGTTGTTACTAATGCTCTTAGATTACGAAAATAAAACAATTGTTTTATAGAGAGGTTTGATGTATGAAAAGGATTTATATAAAAGTTGAAGGAATGACTTGTGATCATTGTAAATCAAAAATTACTAAAGTACTTGAAACATTTAGTAACATTAAAAGTATAAAGTTTGATGGTCATATTGTAGAAATTGAATATAAAGGAAAAATAAATAAAGAAAAGATTGTTGATGAAATAATACAAATAGACTATTATACTGATTTAAAGATGATTTCTGAAAATAAAAGTTCTCTAAAAAGGGCTATGTCAGGATTTGAACTTGTTAAAATAATATCAATTATTCTAATAATATCGTTTTTTCTAAACAAAATATTTGGATTTAATATTTTTAATGTTATACCAGTAATTGATAGTAATGCTACTTATGTTATGCTTTTGGTAACTGGATTGCTTACTAGCGTTCATTGTATTTCTATGTGTGGAGCAATCAATTTAATTGCTAGCAATTCGAAAACCAAAAATTTCAAGAGGCCTATTTTATATAATTTAGGAAGGTTGATATCGTACACTCTATTAGGAGGAATGGTTGGACTACTGGGAAGTGTATTTAATGTTAACGTTTATGTACAAGGTGTAATAATACTTGTAGCTTCTATTTTTATGTTTTTTATGGGATTAAATATGTTAGGATTAATAAATTTTTCGTTTAAATTTAAAATACCGAAAGTATTTGGAAAATTGAAATCAAAAGATTCATTTGTTGTTGGGTTACTTAACGGATTTATGCCTTGTGGTCCGTTACAATCGATGCAAGTATATGCTTTATCAACTGGTTCTTTCGCGGTAGGGGCTTTATCAATGTTTTTATTTGCCTTGGGTACTATTCCATTAATGTTGTTTGTGGGTATACTTTCTAATTTTTTAAATAATAAAAACCGTCAAACCTTGAATAAGATTTCGGTTGCATTAATAATTTTATTATCATTAATAATGTTTAACCGTGGTTTGTTAGGACTGGGGATAGACATTTCTAATGCATTCAAACCTAATTATGAAAATTATTTAAAAAGTGAACTTGTTGATGATTATCAAATAGTTGAATTTGATTTAACTTATAAGGGATACAAGGATATTATTATCCAAAAAGATGTTCCCGCTAGAATAGTAATAAATGCACCTGATGATAAATTAACTGGATGTAATAATGGGATAAAAATAAATGGTTTTGGTATTAATCAAGATTTAGATTATGGGAAAAATATTATTGAATTTACTCCGACCAAAACTGGTAAATTTACTTATACATGTTGGATGGGAATGTTAAAAAACAACATAATTGTTGTTGATGATAAAACTTTGTTTGAAGGTAAGGATGTGAATAAGCAATGAAGTTAATTGTAAAAGTTATTTTTGGGGTGCTTTTTCTTGGTGTTGGATTAATTTTTTTTACTGGATGTTCTAAAGAATTAGAAAAAGAAGAAAAAAAACACTTAATGTTAAATGTTAAACAAGGAGAAGATATGGTTATAGACTCTTCTATTATTAGTGACGTTGCAACCTATTATAATTATGAGATAGATGACTATATTATCCAAATGTTTGTGGTAAAAGGAACTGATGGTAAAGTGAGAATATTGTTTAATACTTGTGGTTCTTGTAATCCGTCGCCATTATCATATTTTATTCAAAAAGGCGATTACTTCGAATGTCAAAATTGCTTAAATAAATTTCATATTAACGAAATAGGATTAAGTAAGTCGTTTGGTTGTTCACCAATAGCTATATTAGAGGAAAATAAAATTTATGATGGTGAAAATATAATTATTAAAAGTGAATTTATTGAAAAATATAAAGAAAAATTCAAAACTATCGATATTGTAAGAATCTAACAAAAAATAATAAAACATTTACTCATATTTCACTTGTAACCTCCATATAATTAAATGAAATTAAATATGAGGTGGAAAGATGAAAAGAAAGTTACTATTATTTCTCATTATAGTATTAGGTTTAATAACTACTGCGTGTGGTAAAACAAGCGAGAAAGATGTTATTAAAGATTTGACCAAAAAAATCGAGGACTCGAAAAGTTATCATTTGGTTGGAGAATTAGAAATGATAAACAATGATGATGTGTACAAATATGATGTTGATGTATCTTTTGAAAAAAACGAAAAGTTTCGTGTTAGTTTAAAAAATAAAATTAATAATCATGAACAAATTATTTTGAAAAACGATGATGGAGTATATGTTTTAACCCCATCATTGAATAAGAGTTTTAAATTTCAAAGTGAATGGCCATATAATAATTCTCAAAGTTATTTATTGCAAACAATTTTATTAGATATAAAAAACGACAAGGATAAAGAGTTTGTAAGTAATGATGATGGTTATGTTATTACTACAAAAGTAAATTATACTAGTAATAAAGAGTTGCTAAAACAAAAAGTATATATTGATAAAAATATTAATATAAAAGAAGTTCACGTTTTAAATAAAGATAATAAAGTAATGATGAAAATGAAGTTTAGCGAAATTGATTTGAAAACAACTTATAATAAAAATCATTTTGTATTAAAAGATAATATGGAAACCGCAATCATTAAAGAAGAGGTAAAAGTCGTTAGTAAAATAGAAGATATTATATATCCTATGTATATGCCTAAAAACACTAAATTAACAAGTCAAGATCGAGTTACTAAAGAAAATGGTGAAAGAATTATTTCGACATTCTCTGGAGATAAAACATTTATGTTAGTTCAAGAAACGTCAACTCGTGAAAAAGAGTTAATCACGATTCCATTAACTGGCGAACCGTTAATTTTAACTGGAACCATTGCTGCAATGTCTGATTCTTCAATTACATGGTCTCGTGATGGGATTGACTATTATTTAGTTTCTGATGAAATAGAAGATGAAGAATTGCTCAATATTGCCAAGTCAATAAGTGTTATGCCTGTTGGAAAATAGATACAAATTTGTATCTTTTTTATTGTAGTTATGTTATAATCTAAATTAGGTGATTAGATGAAAAGTATTAAAAAGAAAAATAAAAAGAATAACAAAATAGTTGTTAACAGCAACGATGAGGTAACAAAACTTGTTCAAATAACAATGATTATAATTGTTATTTTTGTGGCATTTTATGCAATAACTAGTCTTTTAACAACGAAAAATGAAGATGACTTAAAAGAACCCACAAAAGCAACGATTCAATATGTTGAAATTCTTGCAAGTAATATGCTAATGCAAAAGGAAAATGAATATTATGTATTAGTGATGTTTGAAAAGGATCTATATAAGGAGTTATATGAATCTTATTTCGAACAATATCGTGCGATACCGGGATCGTTATCTAAATATGATGTAAATATTGCCAATGTGTTTAATAAAGGTTATATTGGCGAAATTAGTAACTTTAAAGGTTCTGAACTAAAATTCAAAGACACTACTTTAGTAAAAATAAAAGACCAAAAGATTGTTGACACACATGAAGGGCGAGAAGAAATAATCAAGCAATTAAAAGTAATGATTCAATATAAAAATTAATTAAAAGAATTGGGGTGCATTTATGGAAAATGAAAAAAAGGAAAATCTTCAAAATAAATCGGTAAAGAATGAAACTGCTAAAAAGAAAGTAAGTAGCAAAGATACAAATATAAAAAAAGAAACACTAAAGAAAAAAACTGCTGGCAAGAACAACGCCCAAAAAGAGCAGTTACCAAAAGACCGGGTTGTTGTTAAAAAAGAAATGAAGGAAGAAACAGTTGCTAAGAAAACTTCTAAATCAAAAAAGAAAGAACCAAGTAGTTCTTTTGGAATTTTAGAATTATCTGTTTTATTGATTCTAACTTGTATTTTAAGTATTACAAGCGGATTGTTTTTAGGAAATAAGTTTTTAGGAAATAAAACTAATGACGAAATACCTAAGGAATTAAACGAGTTTATTTCTAACTATAACTATATAATTGAAAACTATTATGGCGAAGTTAATAAAAAAGATATTATTACTGGTGCTATAAAAGGAATGGTAGAGTCATTAGGAGATACCCACACTTCATTTTTAGATGAAAGTACTAATGATACATTTAATATCCAATTACAAGGCAGTTTTGAAGGCATTGGTGTTGAAATAATTAACACTGACGAAGGAATTACTGTCCTTAGTGTATTTGATGATTCTCCAGCATCTAAAGCAGACATTAAACCTGGTGATGTTATTATTAAGTTTAATGAACTTAACGTTAGTACAAAACAAGCTGTTGAGCTTACTAACATCATTAGAAATAATCAAGGCAAATTCTCACTTACTATTAAACGCGAAGGTGAAAAAATAGAAAAAGAAATGAGTAAAGGTTTAATTATTATAAAATCAGTTAACAGTAAAATATATAATAATGATAATAAAAAAATAGGTTATTTAGAAGTTACTCTTTTTGCTGCTAATACATATCAACAATTTAAAAGTGCTTTGCAAAATTTAGAAAGTCAAAATATTGATGGATTAATTATCGATGTTCGTTTTAATACAGGAGGACACCTAAGTGCTGTTGAAAGTATGGTCTCGCTATTTTTGGACTCAAGTCATATTATATATCAGACGGAAAGCAAAGAAGGAATAGAAAAAACATATTCTCTTGGCGTTGTTACTAAAAAATACCCAATTGTATTATTGTCTAACAAGGATAGTGCTTCAGCATCTGAAGTGTTGATGGGCGCATTACGTGAGGAATATGGCGCAAAAGTAGTTGGGGTTAAAAGTTTTGGTAAAGGAACGGTTCAACAACTTAATACTTTGTCAACTTCAGATCAATATAAAATAACTGTAAAAAAATGGTTGACACCAAAAGGTAATTCAATTGATAAGGTAGGAATTACACCAGATATTATTGTAGAACAAGATCCTGAGTATTTTAAGGATTTTGATGAAGCAAAAGATGTTCAACTTAAACGTGCATTAGAGGTGTTTAAAAATTCTTGATTTTATCCTATATATATAGAAAACAGAAAAGAGGGATA
Organism: Bacilli bacterium; assembly: GCA_041655535.1. GTDB lineage: Bacteria > Bacillota_I > Bacilli_A > RF39 > UBA660 > DUPI01. The sequence continues at coordinate 23,994 of JBBAFH010000007.1, read as the reverse complement.
AAGTGGACAAAGAACAAATAGGTGAAAAACTACAAATTCAATGTTATAAACATAACGGTAAAATCCATCGAGCTTGGGATGAAGCTGTCCTTCTTGATGTTAAGGATGAATATATGGTTTTTGGAAACAATAAAACATTAGTAATTGAAGCAGAAGGAAATACTTGGAGAACCAAGGAACCAGCAATTATGTATTTTTTTAAAGATTCTTGGTACAATGTTATTGTTCAATTAAAAAAAGATGGAATATATTATTATTGTAATATTGCAACACCATTTATATTAGAAGAAAAAACTATAAAGTATATTGATTATGATCTAGATCTTAGAATATTCCCTAGTGGTGAATATAAAATATTAGATAAAATGGAATATAATTATCATAAAAAGATAATGCATTATTCTGATGATTTAGATCAATCAATATATATAGGGTTAGATGAACTTATAAAAAGGTATGATAGCCATGACAAAATATTTAGTGTTGATCAAAATCTTAATTATTATAAAAAATACCAAAGTGTAAAAGAAGCAAATAAAAAGGTGAATTTATAAGATAAAAAGCATATAATAACAAGAGTATGTTTTTTATTTTCAAAAAAATTAAAAAAGCCATTGACAATAGTATTTAGAAATGATATATTATCAATGCTTCCAAAAAAGGACAACATTTTTAAAGAAAAATTTATGTAGTAAAAAAGTGTAAATTATGTTTGAAAAAGGTTGACTTGGTTGAAAATATTTGATATATTAGTTGTGCTCTTGCGGAAAATGCATTTAATTTCAACAAAAATTGTAAATTTGCAAAAAAAGTTGAAATAAGTGTTGACTTAAACTGAAACATTTGATATATTAATAATGCTTTCAAAAAAGAGCAAGAAATGATCTTTGAAAACTGAGCAAAACGTTAATTCAATTAAGTTAGGAAAAAATTCAAATTAACAAAAAATATATTTTTTTGGAGAGTTTGATCCTGGCTCAGGATGAACGCTGGCGGCATGCCTAAGACATGCAAGTCGAACGAAGTGGTTCGATGATTATTTTATGCTTGCATGAAATATGATTCGAGTTTCCACTTAGTGGCAGACGGGTGAGTAATACATAGGTAACTTACCTCGGAGACTGGGATAGCAATTAGAAATGGTTGGTAATACCGGATTATATATAGATAGATAACTATTTATATTAAAAGGAGCTTCGGCTCCACTTTGAGATAGGCCTATGCTGTATTAGCTAGTTGGTGGGGTAATGGCCTACCAAGGCAACGATGCATATCCGAGCTGAGAGGCTGAACGGACACACTGGGACTGAGACACGGCCCAGACTCCTACGGGAGACAGCAGTTAGGAATATTCGACAATGGGGGAAACCCTGATCGAGCAATGCCGCGTGAGTGATGAAGGTCTTTCGACTGTAAAGCTCTGTTATAGAGGAAGAACAACCATTATAGGTAATGATAATGGTCTGACGGTACTCTATCAGAAAGCCCCGGCTAACTACGTGCCAGCAGCCGCGGTAATACGTAGGGGGCGAGCGTTATCCGGATTTATTGGGCGTAAAGCGTGTGTAGGCGGTTTATTAAGTTTAAGATCAAAGCCCGAGGCTCAACCTCGGTTCGTCTTAGAAACTGGTAGACTTGAGTGTAGTAGAGGCAAGTGGAATTTCTAGTGTAGCGGTTAAATGCGTAGATATTAGAAGGAACACCAGTGGCGAAGGCGACTTGCTGGGCTATTACTGACGCTGAGACACGAAAGCGTGGGGAGCAAATAGGATTAGATACCCTAGTAGTCCACGCCGTAAACGATGAGTACTAAGTGTCGGGAAACCGGTGCTGAAGTTAACACATTAAGTACTCCGCCTGAGTAGTACGGTCGCAAGGCTGAAACTCAAAGGAATTGACGGGCACCCGCACAAGCGGTGGAGCATGCTGTTTAATTCGAAGATACGCGAAGAACCTTACCTAGACTTGACATCCCTGGCAATGCTATAGAAATATAGCGGAGGTTACCCGGGTGACAGGTGGTGCATGGTTGTCGTCAGCTCGTGTCGTGAGATGTTCGGTTAAGTCCGATAACGAGCGCAACCCTTATCATTAGTTACTAACATTTAGTTGAGGACTCTAATGAGACTGCCGGTGATAAACCGGAGGAAGGTGGGGATGACGTCAAATCATCATGCCCCTTATGTCTAGGGCTACAGGCGTGCTACAATGGCCATTACAATGAGATGCAATATCGTGAGATGGAGCAAATCTTTAAAGATGGTCCCAGTTCGGATTGGAGTCTGCAACTCGACTCCATGAAGTTGGAATCGCTAGTAATCCTAAATCAGAATGTTAGGGTGAATACGTTCCCGGGTGTTGTACACACCGCCCGTCACGCTACGAGAGTCTATAATACCCGAAGTTGGTAGCCTAACCTTTTAGGAGGGGGCCAACGAAGGCAGGATAGGTGATTGGAGTGAAGTCGTAACAAGGTATCCCTACCGGAAGGTGGGGATGGATCACCTCCTTTCTATGGAGAAAGATTAAAATTACAAGTATCTAACTGATTAATTAACGTGTTTTGCTTAGTTTTGAGAGATTATCTCTCAGTATAGTTCTTTGAAAACTAGATAATGTGGTAGTCTTATATTTTGTCAAATATAAGACATTAAAATATCTCATCAAATTAGGAAAAAAATAACAAATAATGGTGATTAAATTGCTAAGGGCGCATGGTGAATGCCTTGGCACTAGAAGCTGATGAAGGACGCGACAAACAGCGAAATGCTTCGGGGAGCAGTTAAGTATGCTTCGATCCGGAGATCTCCGAATGAGGAAACTCACCTATGGTAATGCGTAGGTACTATAATAATGAATTCATAGTTATGTAGAAGCAACCCAGTGAACTGAAACATCTTAGTAACTGGAGGAAGAGAAAGAAAAATCGATTTCCCGAGTAGTGGCGAGCGAAACGGAAAAAGCCCAAACCAGTCTTTGGACTGGGGTTGTAGGACCTTATATTAAAGAGTTAGAAATTTATGATATAGTTGAATTAGTTGGGAAGCTAAACTATAAAAGGTGATAGTCCTGTAAACGAAATATCATAAGCTCTATAGGGTATCCTGAGTACGGCGAGGCACGAGAAACCTTGTCGGAATCCACGGGGACCATCCCGTAAGGCTAAATACTCTCTAGTGACCGATAGTGAACAAGTACCGTGAGGGAAAGGTGAAAAGAACCCCGGGAGGGGAGTGAAATAGAATCTGAAACCATGTGCTTACAAGAAGTCAAAGCCCGTTAATGGGTGATGGCGTGCCTTTTGCAGAATGAACCGGCGAGTTATTGTATCATGCAAGGTTAAGTTGAAGAAACGGAGCCGAAGCGAAAGCGAGTCTGAATAGGGCGATATAGTATGGTGCAATAGACCCGAAACCGAGTGATCTATCCATGAGCAGGTTGAAGTTTGGGTGAAACCAAATGGAGGACCGAACCGACTTACTAGGAAACGTGAGCGGATGACTTGTGGATAGAGGTGAAATTCCAATCGAACTCGGAGATAGCTGGTTCTCCCCGAAATAGGTTTAGGCCTAGCCTTGAACTATAACTCTTTGGAGGTAGAGCACTGAATACACGATGGCGGCATCTAGCTGTACTGAGTGTAATCAAACTCCGAATGCCAAAGTACGTTTGTTCAGGAGTCAGTGTATGGGTGATAACGCCCTTACGCAAGAGGAAAAGAATCCAGATCGCCAGCTAAGGTCCCTAAATATATGCTAAGTGGGAAAGGATGTGGAGTTGTCAAAACAGCTAGGAGGTTGGCTTAGAAGCAGCTATCCTTTAAAGAGTGCGTAATAGCTCACTAGTCGAGTGACACCGCGCCGAAGATGTACCGGGGCTAAGCATATTACCGAAGCTGCGAATTTTACCGTATGGTAAAGTGGTAGGGGAGCGTTCTAAGGGCGATGAAGGCAGATCGTGAGGACTGCTGGAGCGCTTAGAAGTGAGAATGCCGGTATGAGTAGCGCAAGACGGGTGAGAATCCCGTCCACCGTTTGCCCAAGGTTTCCTGGGGAAGGTTCGTCCTCCCAGGGTAAGTCAGGACCTAAGGCCAGGCCGAAAGGCGTAGTCGATGGACAACAGGTTTATATTCCTGTACCACCTATATAACTGATGGAATGACGAAGAAGGCTAGAAGGAGCCAGTTAATGGATTCTGGTCTAAGCACAAAGGTTTGTATATTGGTAAATCCGTATACTGTACAACTGAAGTGTTATGGTGAAGGTAGCGTAATGCTACTGAAATCCTTTGACGCCAAGCTTCCAAGAAAAGTTTCTAGGGTTAATTATATAGGTGCCTGTACCGAGAACCGACACAGGTGGGCAAGGAGAGTATCCTAAGGTGAGCGAGAGAACTATGGTTAAGGAACTCGGCAAAATGACCCCGTAACTTCGGGAGAAGGGGTGATCTAGAGATAGATCCGCAGTGAATAGGCCCAGGCGACTGTTTACCAAAAACACAGGTCTCTGCTAAGTCGTAAGACGATGTATAGGGGCTGACGCCTGCCCAGTGCTGGAAGGTTAAGAGGAGTGGTTAGCTTTGACGCAAGTCGATGTAGCGAAGCTACGAATTGAAGCCCCAGTGAACGGCGGCCGTAACTATAACGGTCCTAAGGTAGCGAAATTCCTTGTCGGGTAAGTTCCGACCCGCACGAAAGGTGTAACGATCTGGGCACTGTCTCAACCATAGACTCGGTGAAATTTTAATACCTGTGAAAATGCAGGTTACCCGCGACAGGACGGAAAGACCCCGTGGAGCTTTACTATAGCTTGATATTGGGATTCGGTTTATTATGTAGAGGATAGGTGGGAGACTATGAAACTAGAACGCCAGTTTTAGTGGAGTCAACGTTGGAATACCACCCTTAATAAACTGGATTTCTAACCTAGTACCGTGAATCCGGTACAGGGACAGTGTCTGGTGGGTAGTTTGACTGGGGCGGTCGCCTCCTAAACAGTAACGGAGGCGTTCAAAGGTTCCCTCAAAATGGTTGGAAATCATTTGTAGAGTGCAAAGGTATAAGGGAGCTTGACTGCGAGACTTACAAGTCAAGCAGGTGCGAAAGCAGGACTTAGCGATCAGGCGATTCAGTATGGAATGGTCGTCGCTTAACGGATAAAAGTTACCCCGGGGATAACAGGCTGATACCACCCAATAGTTCATATAGACGGTGGTGTTTGGCACCTCGATGTCGGCTCGTCACATCCTGGAGGTGAAGTCGCTTCCAAGGGTTGGGCTGTTCGCCCATTAAAGTGGCACGCGAGCTGGGTTCAGAACGTCGTGAGACAGTTCGGTCCCTATCCGTCGTGGGCGCAGGAAAATTGAGGAGAGCTATTCCTAGTACGAGAGGACCGGAATGGACATACCTCTGGTGTATCTGTTGTCATGCCAATGGCAGTGCAGAGTAGCTATGTATGGAATGGATAACCGCTGAAAGCATCTAAGCGGGAAGCCAACTTCAAGATGAGTTTTCCCATTTTTTAAAAAGTAAGTTCCCAGAGAGACTATCTGGTTGATAGGTTAGAGGTGGAAGCATGGCAACATGTTGAGCTGACTAATACTAATAGAACGAGGATTTAATCCTATTATTTTTTCTAAAATATTGATAGATTACACATTATCTTAGTTTTCAGAGAATTATATAAATATATAATAAATTGGTAACGATAGCAAAGTGGATACACCTGTTCCCATTTCGAACACAGAAGTTAAGCACTTTAACGCCGACAATAGTGTATGCGAAGATAGGTAGTTGCCAATTTTTTTTTGCTTTAAAATAGACTTTGTCTATTTTTTTATTTGTATTAAAAATCATAATTATTAATAAAACAAGAATAAAGAGAGAAAAAAAAGATATTATTGTTGTCTTTGTATTTGTTTTCTTATATAATTATTATGGTGATATAAATGGAGTTTAAAATTACAACAAACAATGAGAGAGAAACAATTGCGCTTGCACAAAATTTAGAGTCAGAGAAGTTTCCGAATATGATTATCTGCTTAGAAGGTGAATTAGGTAGTGGCAAAACGATGTTTACAAAAGGTATTGCTAATGCCCTTGGAATAGAAGAAAATATTACTTCTCCAACATTTACGATTATTAAAGAGTATGATGGGGAATTACCTTTATATCATATGGATGTCTATCGATTAAATGGTAATGTAGAAGGTTTGGGTATTGAAGAATACTTCACTAAGAATGGTGTAGTTGTTATTGAATGGTCTGATACCATCAAATCAATTTTACCCAAAGAAAGACTTGATATTAAATTTCGTGTTGTAGGCGAAAATAAAAGGATTTTAATCATTAGACCTTACGGTCGTCAATATGAAGATATATGTGAGGCTATATTATGAAATATCTTTTTTTAGATACTTCATCTTTTTATATTAATATTGCAATTATAAGTGATGAAAAAATTATTTATAGTAAAAGTGAACTTAATAGTCCAAAGTTATCCGAATCAATTTTTATATTTATTGAAGAAGCATTTGATAAAAGTAAGATTAAGGCAACTGACCTTGATAAAATATTTATTGTAAATGGTCCTGGATCATTTACGGGAGTTAGAGTTGGTGTAACAATTGCTAAAACAATGGCGTGGTCATTAAAAATACCTGTTGTGCCGTTATCAACTCTTGAATTATATGCAACTACAAAGATTGAAGAAAAATATTTGATACCTTTTATAAAAGATCGTAATGATTATTTATATGCTGGTGTCTATGATAATTTATTAAATAATTATATGGAAGATAGATTTTTACATATTACAGAATTGTTAGAAAGTTTGGATAAAACAAGACAATATATATTTGTTGGACACGATGAACTTAAAACAAATTTTGATGTGATGAAACCAGAGTTAGATATTTTAAAAATTATTAATAAACATTTGGATGACGATATAATTAATCCTCATTATGTAAATCCTAATTATTTAAAAAGAATTGATGCCGAAATCAATTTAGAGAAGAAGTTAAATGATTCAGAAAGTAAGTAGCGATGATTTAATCGCTTATAATAAAATAATTAAGGAAATAGATGAAAATGAAGTATTAAATAATGATTTATTAAAGCATCCTTTTTACAATTATATTAAATATGTAGATAAGGATAAAATCGTTGCTGTTCTTAAATATTCAATAATTTACGATCGAATAGAGATTGACTATGTTTATGTATTGCCAGATTATAGGCATATGAAAATTGGCTCAAAACTGGTTTGTTATATAATTGAAAATAATATAGATAATTTTAATATTTCATTAGAAGTTAGAGTTAGTAATATTGGTGCTATAAAAATGTATGAAAAATTAGGGTTTAAAAAATTGATAGTAAGAAAAAACTATTATGGAAATGAAGATGCCATAATTTATGTGCGAGGTGATAATAATGAATAGTAAATATATTTTAGCGTTTGAAACTAGTTGTGATGAAACAAGTGTTTCAATAATTAAAGATGGACATACCGAGATTGCAACGGTTGTATTATCTCAAATAGATATTCATTCAAAGTTTGGAGGAGTAGTTCCTGAAACAGCTAGTCGTGCCCACATTGAAAATATCACAATAGTGATTGAGGAAGTTTTCCAAAAGGCTAACATGCAGATTGAAGAAATAGATGCTATTGCAGTTACTTATGGGCCAGGATTAATTGGATCATTACTGATTGGCCTTGTGGCAGCTAAAACACTTTCTTTTATCTATAATAAACCGCTAGTTCCAGTCCATCACATCGCAGGACACATATATGCTAACAATTTGGTAAAGCCGCTAGAATTCCCTTTAATCGCGCTTGTGGTAAGTGGAGGTCATACTGAATTGATACTTATGGAAGAAGATTATTCATTTAAATATATTGGTGGCACTGTAGACGATGCTGTCGGTGAGGCATATGATAAAGTGGCTCGAGTACTTGGACTTAGTTATCCAGGTGGGCCTGTTATTGACACTTTAGCACTCACAGGCGAAGATGCTTACGATCTGCCATTACCTATGGATGATGCATCATTTAATTTTAGTTTTAGTGGTCTTAAAAGTGCCGTTATTAATATGACCCATAATGAAAAGCAACGAGGAAATAAAATAAATGTTTCCAATATGGCAACTTCGTTTCAAAATCGAGTTGTTGAAATTTTATCTAAAAAAACAATGAGAGCTTTAAAAAAATATGATGTAAGTAATTTAATAATTGCTGGTGGAGTAGCCGCAAATAGAGGTCTTAGAAAAAGATTAACTGAATTATGCAGTAAAAACAAAATAAACTTATCAATACCTAATATTAATTATTGTACTGATAATGCAGCTATGATTGGAGCTGCTGGATATTATGCGTATAAAATTGGTCGACGCTTTGAAGATATATTAAAAGCAAAACCAACTGATGTATTACATTAGAAGTTAGTTGTAAGGAGTGTTTTATGAAAAATATGTTTGAAAAAAATAAGAAAAGAACAAAGTTATATTGCTTCTCACCAGAAGTAATGATCGTTACTTTTATAATTGAAATTAGTTTAGCTATCTACTCATTTTTTAAGAGCAGAGAGAAAAAATCAGATATGGCAATAGTTGCTACATTAGTATTTTTAGCTGTTTTCCAATTATCTGAATATCAAATATGCGAAGGAAAAGATTTATTAATATGGTCTAGAATTGGACTTGTAGCGATTACCTTTTTACCGGTTTTAGGAATTTATTTAATTAGCAAATTGAATAAAAAGTCTTATTTATTAAAAATAGGAACAGTTATAGCCATTGCAACAGCAATGATATTTGCTTTTGTACCTAGTGCGGTTCAAAATGCAACATGTGGTGGTAATTATATTATCTTTGATGTAGATTCATCAATCATGGGATTTTATGGTTACTATTACTTTGGATTTTTACTTATTGGGATTTGGGAATCTCTTAAAGGAATTAAAAACGAAGAAAGTAAAAGTAAAATAAAAGAATCTCTTAAATGGTTTATAATTGGATATTTATCATTTATTTTACCACTTACTTTTACTTATATTGTTATTCCTGCAACAAGAGTGGCCGTAGAATCAATAATGTGTGGTTTTGCAGTAGTTTTCGCACTTATCCTAACCTTTAAAATTGCCCCTATTTATTATGAATATGTAAAATATGAACCAAAAAAGAAAAATAAGTAGTAATTTAAAAGTTACTACTTTTATTTTATTTTAGTAGACTTTAATATACTATGAAAAATAAGCCAATAGTGATATAATAATGTTATATTTAAAGCGGGTGGAAAGATGAAAAGAGCAATTGTTTTATCTGGTGGTGGAGCAAGAGGTGCCTATCAAGTAGGAGTATGGCGCGCTCTTCGTAAATTGAACATTAAATATGATATTGTTACAGGAACTTCTGTTGGTGCATTAAATGGTGCTTTAATGGTTCAAAAAGAATACATTAAGGCTAGAAGCATGTGGTATAATCTTAATTTTAGTTTATTGTTTAGTGAACCAATGGATGGTGATCTTAAAACATTTAAAGGTAAGGTTGAGATTTTTAAAAAATACATGTCTAATATTATTTTTCATGGTGGAATGGATGTTACTCAACTAGAAAATACAATGGATAGATATTTAAATCGTAAGAAGTTTTATAAATCAAATATTGATTATGGTTTAGTTACTGTTAATCTATCAAGTTTTAAACCAGTATTATTACAAAAAAAGGATATTTCACCACACCAGTTAAAAGATTATTTAATGGCATCAGCAACTTGTTTTCCTGCTTTCAAAGTAAAAACCATTGATGATGATTTGTTTATTGATGGAGCATATTATGAAAAATTGCCAATTAATCAAGCAATAGAAATGGGAGCAACATCTATTATCGCTGTTGATTTAAATTCATTCGGGATGACTCATAAGATTAAAGAAAAGGATATTCCAATTACATATATAGTGCCTAGAAATAAGCTGGATTCATTTTTATTATTTGATAGTAATTTTACAAGACGTAGTATTAAATTGGGATATAATGACACAATGAAAACTTTTAAAAAGTTAGATGGTCAAAAATATACATTCAAATTAAATCATACTGAAAAGAACTTTAATAAATATCATCAATCATTAAAATCTAATATATTGAAAATGACTGATTTTCATGGTCGAAATAAAAATCTAACAGAAGAAATATTGAATAAAAATAAGATTTCGGCTATTGTTAATGAAAGAATAAAAACCAGTCAAAAAATAATGTTAGACATAATGGAATATTTAGGGGAAATGTTTAAGTTAAATGATAGCTTAATTTATCACGTAAGTATTTATAATAAATCATTAATTGAGGTAATTAATAGCTATGAAAATTTTAATATTGAATTAATTGAAAAGAAAATAAAAAACAAAGAGACTATAAGGTTAGCTGATAAAAGCTACTTTATTAAATATTTATATAGTAAAATGGAAGTAATGAATGATAATCCCAAGGTGAAAAAGGAGTTATGCAATTTAGCGCGTTTTTTTGAAAGGGATGTTCTTGCTGCTTTATACATTTATACTATTGTTCATAAATAAGGAGGAAAACAATGAATAAAAAAAATATATTAACAGGAGATAGACCAACCGGACGTTTACATTTGGGTCATTATTTTGGTTCGTTAAAACAACGTGTTATGTTGCAAGAAGAATATAACACATATATTATTATTGCTGATGTCCAAGCGCTTACAGATAATTTTGAAAATCCTGAAAAAGTAAGAAAAAATATTAGGGAGGTTGTTTTAGATAATCTTGCATCAGGAATTGATCCCAAAAAAACAATAATTTTTGTGCAATCTATGATACCTCAAATTGCTGAATTAACGGTTTTTTATTCAAATTTAGTAACAGTTTCTAGATTATATCGTAACCCAACAATAAAAACAGAAATTGGTCAAAAACAACATTTGTTTGGTAGTGGTGGAGAAAGTGTTACTTATGGATTTCTTGGTTATCCAGTTAGCCAAGCTGCCGATATTACAGCGTTTGATGGAGCACTTATTCCAGTTGGAGAAGATCAAATTCCTTTAATTGAACAAACTAAAGAAATTGTTAGAAAGTTTAATAGAATATATGGTGATACATTGGTTGAACCAGAATATATGGTTGGATCAAATTCTCGTATTAAGGGACTTGATGGAAATGAAAAAATGGGTAAAAGTTTAGGCAATGCCATTTATTTGAGTGATGACGAAGAAACTATTTCTAAAAAAATTATGAGTGCAATAACTGATACTAACAAGATAAAGAAAGATGATAAGGGGAACCCTGACAATTGTATGGTTTATTATTATCATAAGTTAGTAAGTAGTAATAATTTAGAAACAATAAATAAAGAATGTAGAAATGGTAGTAGAGGTTGTGTATCTTGCAAAAAGGAACTTATTGAAAATATGATAAACTTTTTAAAGCCAATGCAAGAGAGACGAAAATACTATGAGGATCGCCCTGAATTAGTCGATGAGATATTACAAAACGGTACATCAAAGGCTTTAGAAAAAGCTGAAGAAGTTATGAAAAGGGTTAGAAAAAACATGAAAATTGATTATTTTTCATAATAAAAACAAAATTGTAACATATTGTTTAATATGTTAGGGGCTTGTATATGGAAAATTTAATATTATTTTTAAAAGGAATTATAATAGGAATAGGAAAAATAATTCCTGGGTTAAGTGGTTCGATGATAATGATGGTAATGGGGTTGTATGAAAAAGGTATCGACGCTCTTTACCATTTTTTTGATGATGTAAAAGGTAATTTTAAATTTTTAATTACAATTGGTAGTGGGATTTTAGTTGCAATAATTTTAATGAGTAAATTAATTAAAGTTTTACTTTTAAATTACTATTTTATAATTATTTGTTTTTTTGTTGGATTAATATTAGGTGGAATTCCGTCTATTTTTAAAGAAGTAAAAGGTCATTATAATAAGAAAAACATTATGTTATTTATTTTCTTTTTGTTGCTAGTAACATCATTGACATTTATTGACACTAACAATCAAATGATGCTTGATGATGGTTTTAATGACTTTATATTGATGTATATTATTGGAATTATTGAAGCGGCAACAATGATTATTCCAGGAATAAGTGGTACAGCTATTATGATGATTTTGGGTTTATATAATATTTTATTAGATTTATTTATTAATTTAGGTAACTTCAATTTAATGATTAGTAACCTTAAATCAATAATTCCTTTTGGAATTGGACTTGTAACCGGTGGAATGGCCTTTATTAGTGCAATTAAATATTTATTGACAAATCATAAAGTGAAAACTTATTTTGTTATTGCAGCACTCGCATTATCATCAGTTTTCTTAATGATTATTCAGGCAATTAAAAGTAATTATTATACGCTTGATGTCATAATGGGGATGATACTTTTATTTGTTGGTTTTATTAGTTGTAGGAGTTTTGATAAAAGATTTTTTAAATAGTCTACTTTAACGATGAATGCATATAATTATTTAGGAGGTATTTTATATGGAAAAAAAACTACCTAAAGTGTTTGTTAATAAGGTTGATAGGGTACTTACCAATAACGAAAAGGTAAGCTATGGATTAAGTGAAAACCATAATATCGAACCTATTGAAAAATTAATTGTTAAAAAGACTAATATGGATGTTAATCAAAAAATAAGAGCCATCTTTAACTCACCGGGATATGTTTATAAAGCAAGTGTTGTGATTAAATTGAAAAATGGTACGATTCAAAAACAAATAATTGGAAAGAATAATACCCACATTATAACTATTGAAAACGAATTAATTCCGATTAATGAAATATTAGATATTGATTTTGCCAATTAAAAATAGGTTTACCTAAGTAAACCTATTTTCTTTTTATAAATCAACGACTGTATCATCTAAACATTTTATTGCACATACACAAGTTAAATCAATTGTAAAGAAAGAATTAGTAGCTCTAAAGGTTATTGATCCTTTTTCTGCCCCTCTAGGACACGCTTCTAAAACTCTAAATGTTGCACAGCATCCATCCAACTTTTCAATACGGAAAACAGATGATGTTCTAGAAGTTAAATCTTCAACAGCGTCAACTCCTCTTGTTGTAGGCATTGTCCAAGGAGTACCATTACCGCATGCTGTAAAAAGCATTATTGGTCTTGTATTGTATTTTGGACAAACAACATTGTTACCTAAAAAGCCTTTGTCACAAGTCTCTAAACATGTTTCGTCATCAATGCTATTTTGTTGTAAAAGTAAAATCACGGCAAGTATTTCAGAAATACAATTGCAACTTTCTTTTTTGTTATTACACATAAAATTCACCCTTTCATTCATTTCACTAATAAGATATTCATGAAAATTAAAAGAGTGTTAACTAATACCTAAATATAACGAAATTGATTATTTTGTTTTACAAATAGGGTAATTATATCACATAATATGATATAATGTGATATAGAAGGTGTTCATATGATAGAAGTAATCGAAATTGAAGATAATTTAAAAAAACCGTATTATTTTTTAAAAATCTTCGCCATTTTATTTGTTAGTTTATTGTATATCGAAATTGTTTTTAGGTATATAGCATTTCGTAGCATTTATAGTATTGAATTTATAAGAATTATTTTGTTTACGATTGTTACGAGTTCAATTATTGCTTTAATTTGTTCGTTTTTTAAAGAAAAATTAACGAAAAGCATCATATTTATATCAACTTTATTTTCTGGTATATATGCTTTAGCACAACTAAATTTTTATAATTTTATGGGAAATTATATGTCATTTAATGCCGCCGGAGATGGTTTAGGGAGAATAACAGAACAAATAAAAAGTTTTTTGATGTATATAAAACCTATTTATTATTTATGTTTATTACCTACTTTATTGCTTATTGTTTTATATATTTTTGCTAAAGATATACTTGTGTATGAAAAAACAAATTACAAAAAAAATATAAAAAGATTATTAATTATTGTTATTATTCACATATTATCCTTATCAACTTTATATATTGACTTTTTTCAAAATCCTAATCAAATAAAGGAAAACAAAATATTATACCGAAATCCAACTCTCTTAGAGTTGTCATTAAAACAGTTTGGTTCTAACCGCTTTTTAGTTAGAGATATTATTTTTATTTTTAATAAAAAAGAATCAAATTTAATTATTATTGAAGAACCTGATATTGAACCACCTGTTGTAACCGATTATACTCGGCATATTGATGATACAGTATGGAAAGAATTAATCAAAAATGAAACAAGTACTAAAATTAAAAATCTTCACGAGTTTTATATTAATCAACCTATTACACCGAAAAATGAAATGACCGGCATATTTAAAGATAAGAACTTAATTTATATTATGATTGAAGCGTTTGATATGATTGCTATTAACAAAGAGTTAACCCCAACCTTGTATAAACTGTATAATGAAGGAATTAGCTTTGATAATTATTATGCGCCTAAATATAGTTGTACAACAGGAGAAAGTGAATATATTGGGCTTACATCAATTATACCTAGTTCAACTGTTTGTACTCCTAATTCGTATAAAAATAACGATTACAGCACTTCTATTTTTAAAATATTTAATGATCAAACTTATCATAGTACTTCCTATCATAATTACTCTGATAAGTTTTATGATAGGACTGTGTTACATAAAAACATGGGTTCGATAAAATTTTATAATGATGATGATTTGGATATTAAAAGGATTTGGGGATGGCCGAGCGATTTAAATTTAATGAAAGAAGCTGTTCCACATTTTATTGATGAAGAAAAGTTTTTTAGTTTTATAATTACTTCGACTACACATTTCCCGTATGATGAAGATGGTCATGTTGGAGTAGTTCTAGACCATTGGTCTAAAGTTAAAGACTTACCTTATAATGTAAAAATAAAAAGATATATGGCTAAAGCGATTGAACTTGATCTTTCACTACAATATTTAATAGAAATACTGGAAGAAAAGGGAATATTAGAAGATACCGTATTAGTTCTATTTGGCGATCATCATCCATTAAATATGGAGTATAGATATTTAAATGAAGCTTCGCCTATTAATCGGCTTGAAGATTTTAATATTGATAAACTTCCATTTATTATATATAATAGCGGAACAGAGCCTCAATTAATAAGTAAAACAGCAAGTACCTTTGATATTTTACCAACCATTGCTAACTTATTTGATTTAGATTATGATCCAAGATATTATGTTGGAAAAGATTTATTTTCAGAAGAAGAAACGATTGTTATTTTTACAACAGGTAGTTGGATTACTGATAAAGTTATGTATTATTCAGGAGATGGAACTTATAAAAAACTTGAAGAGGTAGATGACGATTATATTTCTAAAATAAATCAAAAAGTTAATAATTATTTTTCGGCTTCACAACAAACATTAGATACCAATTATTTTAAATATCGATTTGACGAAAATTAAAAGAAACAAATATTATTTTGTTTCTTTTTTATTTTATGGCATCTCTGAAATAACCATTTTGTACGAATTTAGTTTCGTTTACGACAATAAAAGCTTTGCTGTCTAAATCTTTAATTAATGTTCTTAAATGGTTAAAGTGATTTTTGTCCACTTCCATGATAAGCATATACTTTGGTTTCGTATCATCTTTACCTTTAATATCCAAGACAGATACAGCATAACCATTTTCTCTTAAAGCATCAGCTACTTTATCGTTTTTGGTTGTTATTATTTGAACATTTAAACTGCCTTTAATGAACTTTTCAGATAGGATACTTCCAATTAAAGTGCCGATTGCAAATCCACCAGAATAAGCAATAATAATCCAAATGCTTGTTACATCAGTATTGATTGCTTCCTTGACTACTGCAAACCAAATAGCAATTTCCACAAATCCGACTAAACTTGCTATTACTTTTCGACCCTTTACTAATAATATCATTCTAACTGTTCCCATAGAAACATCTAATATTCTTACAAAAAAAATTTTTGCTGCTAAAAGCGCTAAAGCCACAATATACCTCCTTTATAATTAATGCGAGTTTTTAAACTCAAAATAATCGCACTTTAATATTACAATTTACGACATCAATTGTCAACTATTTCAATAATTATTTACTAATAATATTGACAATTTGTCAGTTAAATATTCTTAAATTAGTCATTAAAAAAAATGATAAGTTTATAATTTAATAGGTGGTAAAATGTTTGTTAGAATCTTTTTTTTCTTGTTAGGTTTTGGTTTAACAATTATTGGAAGTGTATACATCATTAGTTATTTGAATTTAATGACAATTGGGTATAATTTTTATGAATATGTTAACTTTATTATTAGAAGAATTGAGTGTTTTTATGCAATTATTGGATTAATTATTATTTTTGCCAGTATTTACATACCGGGAGGGAAAAGAAATGAATTATATATATGATATTTTACTAAATTATAATAACGAGGTATATGAGTGTTATGAATGGAATTTAAATGATAATATTATTCATATTAGAAGAATTCCGCTTATAAAAATCAATAGCAATGATTTAATTAAAATAAAGGAAAATAAAATAAAAATTGGTGATGATTTTCTAAATCAGATAAGAGGCAAAACTGAAATTTTTTCCAAAAAGAAGGATGAACTTTACAATTGTGCGACTATACTTAGTGATGGTTTAGATGCTTTAGGTATTGTTTTTGATGCTAACGGAAATAGTATATTAAAGTCTAAAATGCTTTTTGATGAGGAAACTGAAGTTCTAGAAGTGTGTGAGAGATTGCTTGAAAATGAAATTGAATACTATATATTAAATAGGGAAACGGTTGATCCTTTTAAAACAAGGTTTGAAAGAATTAAAGATAAATACATTAAAAATGAAATTATGTTAATTCGAGATTTAGACAAATTAAAATATTTGTATTACGAGTGTTTTAATGAAATTGAAGATGAAAAAGAAAAAATAATTGAAAGAATAAATAATGAATTAAAAAGAAATTGGGAGGGGATTTCTAAAACATTATATGATTTTTTTAAATTAACATCGATTCAAAAATAACGGTTGACTAATTAACCAAGTCTAGCTATAATAATAAATATAAAGAGACTGACTGGATGTAAACGGTTAATACAAATAATCAATTATGATAAAGGCGGTATTAAACTATCCAGGCTTTTATTATAATTGTTTTTTTATTAGGAGGAAATATGAAAGTTATTGATGTTAAGGAAATATATGAAAAAAACTATTTAGATCAAGAAGTTGTTTTAGAAGGATGGATTAGAAACCATCGAAAACAAAAAGAATTTGGGTTTATTGATTTAAATGATGGAACATATTTTAAATCAGTTCAAATTGTATATGGAAATCATTTAAAGAATTTTGATGAAATAACGAAATACCGTGTTGGTTCAGCTATTAGAGTAGTTGGAAAAGTGATTGAATCACTTGGAAAAAACCAAGATTTTGAAATAGAATTAAAAGAAATTACGTTAGAAGGGGATTGTCCGGAAGATTATCCAATTCAACCTAAAAGACACACAAGAGAGTTTTTAAGAGAAGTGGGTTATTTAAGACCACGTACTAATCTTTTTAATGCTACTTTTAGAATAAGAAGTTTAGTGGCGATGGCTATCCACTCATACTTTCAAGAGCGTGGATATGTTTATCTTCATAGCCCAATAATTACTGGTAGTGATGCTGAAGGAGCAGGTGAAATGTTCAAGGTTACTACATTAAATTTAAACAAATTACCTTTTAATAAGGATGTTGTTGATTATAGTAAGGACTTTTTCCACAAAGAAACATCATTAACGGTATCAGGTCAATTGCAAGGCGAAGCTTTTGCTCTAGCGTATAAACGAATTTATACCTTTGGCCCAACTTTTAGAGCGGAGAATTCTAACACTAAAACTCATGCATCAGAATTTTGGATGATCGAGCCTGAAATTGCTTTTTGTGATTTGGAGCAGCTGATGGATGTTGAAGAAGATGTACTTAAGTACATCATTAAATACATATTAGATAACGCTAAAATAGAAATGGAATTTTTCAACAAATTTGTTGAACCAGGGTTGCTTGATAAGTTGAAATTTGTACTTGATAAAAAGGCCGTTAGAATTACTCATAAAGAAGCGATTGATATTTTGTTAGATTCAAGTACCAAATTCGAAACTAAACCAAAGTATGGAGAAGATTTGGCAAAAGAACATGAAAAATATTTAACCGAAATTCACTTTAAATCGCCAGTATTTGTTAAAGATTGGCCAAAAGATATAAAAGCTTTCTATATGAGATTAAATGACGATGACGAAACTGTTGCAGCTGTTGATTTGCTTGTACCCAGTGCTGGAGAATTAATGGGTGGGAGTCAAAGAGAAGAAAGACTAGACAACTTACTTAAACGTATGAAAGAAATGAACGTTAATACAGAAGAATTAGATTGGTATGTTAATCTAAGAAAATATGGTGGCTGTAAGCATGCGGGATTCGGCATGGGATTTGAAAGATTATTAATATACTTAACAGGGGTCGAAAATATAAGGGATGTAATTCCTTTTCCAAGAACACCTGGTAATTGCGAATTTTAAAAGCAAACATCACAATTTATAGTTGTGATGTTTTTGATTTATAATTTACACTATCTGTGTATAATAACTTGCAAAATTTGACAAAACCACTTATAATGTAATTATAGAGATAGTAGGATGTGATTGAATGACTGATTTAATAGTAATTGGTAGTATGAATGTCGATCAGATTGTTGTTACTAATCGTATACCTAAAATCGGAGAAACAGTAATTGGTTCTTCATTTCAAATTGTTCCGGGTGGAAAAGGTGCTAACCAAGCTATTGCTGCTTCTCGTTTAGGAGGGAATGTTGACTTTATTGGTTGTGTTGGTACTGATCTAAACGGAACTTTTTTAATAGATAATTTTAAAAAAAATAATGTGGATATTAGCAGTATAATTAAAATTCCAAATGTAACAACTGGCATTGCCTCAATTAACGTTTGTAATGGTGAAAATAACATCATTGTAGTGCCTGGTGCTAATTACATGATTACTAAAGATATTATTGATAAATATAAATACAAAATTTTAAATTCAAAATCTGTTTTATTACAATTGGAAATACCTATTGAAGTTGTTGAATATATTATTGATTTATGTTTTGAAAACAATATACCGGTTATTTTAAATCCTGCACCGGCTTCTAAATTAAATAATAATATAATTAACAAAGTTACTTATTTAACACCTAATGAACACGAAGCAACGTTTATTTTTAATAGTAATGATTATGAATCATTAGTAATGAAATACCCAAATAAATTAATTATAACACTTGGAGAAGACGGAGCAATATGTAGTAATGGTGAAAAAGTTTTGAAATTTCCTGCTTATGATGTGTCAATTGTTGATACAACAGGGGCTGGAGACACTTTTAACGGAGCCTTTTCATTATCGATTATAAAAGATAATGATATAAGTGTCGCTATTAATTATGCTAATCGAGCCGCAGCCTTAAAAATTCAAAAAATGGGAGCTCAAACAGGAATGCCAACTTTTAAAGAGATGGAGGGATTTGATGAAAAAATCAGGAATTTTAAATAGTGATATTTCAACTTTACTAAGTCATTTGGGACACACTGATTTAATTGCTATTGGAGATTGTGGGCTACCAATTCCGGATGACGTTCTTAAAATTGATATTTCTTTAAATCTGGGAAGTCCATCATTTATTGATGTTTTAAAAGAAATTTTAAAAGATATGAAGGTTGAAGGAGTTATCATGGCTAGTGAAATAGCAACTCAAAATAAATCATTGTTAAATGATACAATAAAAATACTTGAAGAAGAGAAAATAAAAGATGTTAAATATATTAGTCATGAAGATTTTAAAAATAAAATCAAAGAAGTAAAAGCTGTTATTAGAACTGGTGAAAATACACCATACGCTAATATAATATTAAGGTCAGGAGTAATTTTTTAATGAAAGTACAAATGAAAAATATTAATAAAAGTTTTTATGGTGTGCCTGTTTTAAAAAATGTTAATTTTGAATTAGGAGATGGAGAAGTTCATGCCTTAGTTGGTGAAAACGGGGCTGGGAAATCAACTCTAATGAAAATATTAACTGGAATTGAAAGCAAAAATAGTGGTGAAATATATATTGATGGTCAAGAAATAAATATTAAAAATATTATTGAAGGAATGAAATTAAATATTGCCTTTTTACACCAAGAACTTAATTCGTTACCTAATATGACGATTTGGGAAAATATGTTTTTGGGTAGATACATAAAAAATAAGATGGGATTTTTGGATATCGATCAAATGAAAAAAACAACATCTATAAAGTTAAAAGAAGTTGGCCTAGATATTAATGTTGATAGTTTGATGGGAGATATACCAATTGGACTTCAACAATTAATTGAAATTGCTTCGGCTCTTTTATGGAATAAGAAAACAATTATTTTAGATGAACCAACATCTGCTTTAACAGCAAGAGAAATAAAGATATTATTTGATACAATTAATAATTTGAAAAAAGATGGAGTATCATTTATTTATATCACTCATCGTTTAGAAGAAATTTTTACGATTTGTGATCGAGTAACAGTTCTTCGCGATGGCGAAATTATTGGTACTAAAAAAATAAAGGATGTTATAGTTGAAGATGTTATAAAAATGATGGTTGGTTATGAAATGGCAGAACGTTATCCGAAAACTGATTATAAACCAGGTAATATAGTTCTTGAAGTTAATAATTTAAGTAAAAATAAATATTATCAAAATATAAATTTTAATCTTCATCAAGGTGAAGTATTAGGATTTTCCGGTTTGATGGGATCCGGGCGAACAGAGATTATGCAAACTATATTTGGTATTATGCATCCTGATAGTGGTGAAATTAAAGTAGATGGCAAAACAGTTAAAATTAAAAGTCCTATTGATGCTAAAAAACAAGGAATTGCTTATATTACTGAAAACCGAAAAGAAGAAGGAATTGTACTTGATTTTTCTGTTGTTGATAATATGATATTACCTAATTTAAAAGAAGTATTAAATAAAGTAAAAATGATTGATCATAAATTAGAAAAAGAATTGACTAAAAAGTATATTGAAAAATTAGATATTAAAACGAATGATATTGATTCTAAAATTAGAACTTTAAGTGGTGGTAACCAACAAAAAGTAGTGGTTGGAAAATGGTTGGCAACATCACCTATGATACTTATTTTAGATGAACCAACAAGAGGTGTTGATGTTGGTGCAAAATATGAAATATATGAAATAATTAATGAGTTGAAGAAGAGTAATGTGGCAATTATCATGATTTCTAGTGAACTTCCAGAAGTTATGGGAATGAGTGATCGAATCGCTGTTATGCATGAAGGAAAATTAAAATCAATTTTATCTAAAACAGATTTTAATCAAGAAAAAATTATGACTTTATCAACGGGAGGTAAATAATGAACAAGGTAAAGGATTTTTTAGGGAAAAATACAGCCCTAGTTGGACTTATCGTTCTAATGTTGATAATAACCATTATTGATATTAATTTTATTCAAATAAGTAACTTGTCAAATGTTTTGAGACAAGTATCAATTAATGGATTAATTGCTTTAGGGATGACCTTTGTTATATTAACTGGAGGCATCGATTTATCAGTTGGCAGCATTTTCGCTCTCACAGGAGCTGTATTAACAAAGATGCTGTTAAGTGGTGTTGATCCTGTTATAGCAATTATCTTAACACTAGTTTTAGGTGGCCTTTTAGGACTTGTAAACGGTATTTTAATATCATATGGTAAATTACAAGCGTTTATTGCAACACTTGGTACAATGACTTTATTTCGAGGAATCACAAGAGTGTTTATGGATGGAAGGCCGATAACTGGTTTCAAAAGTGATTTGGTAAACGAAATTGGTCGTGGTTATCTTTTAGGAATACCAATTCCAACAATTATTTTAATTTTTGCAATCATTATTGTTTCCTTTGTTCTTAAAAAAACTATTTTTGGGAAAGAAGTTTATGCTGTTGGAGGAAATGAAACTGCTGCAAGATTTTCGGCTATAAATATTAACAAAGTAAAAATAAAAGTATATACAATTTCTGGATTTTTAACAACTATCGCTAGTATCATCTTAGCTTCCAGGCTAAATTCAACACAGCCAAATGCTGGAATGGGTTATGAACTTGATGCTATTGCAGCGGTTGTCCTTGGAGGTACTAGTTTAGCAGGTGGCCGTGGACGAGTTTTTGGTACTGTTGTTGGTATATTAATTATCGGATTTTTAAATAATGGATTAAATATATTGGGGGTAACATCTTTTTACCAAGATGTTGTTAAAGGTGTTGTAATACTTTTAGCGGTCTTAATAGATCGTAAAAAGTAATACATATATAGATAGAAACAGAAGGAGGAATTTATGAAAAAGTTTTTATCATTAACAGCCATAGTAGCAATGCTACTAGTTACTGTAACAGGTTGCTTTGGGAAAAGTGACAAAATGACCATTGGACTTTCAATTTCAACATTGAACAACCCTTTCTTTGTTGATTTGAAGAAGGGTGTTGAAGATCAAGCTGAAGAATTAGGATTTGAAGTAATTGTTTACGATGCTCAAGATGAAAGTTCTAAAGAACTATCTAATGTTGAGGATTTAATAAGCAAAAAGGTAGACATTATTATTATTAATCCAACTGATTCAGATGCTGTTGGAGCGGCTGTTAAAGCTGCAAACAAAGCAAAAATACCAGTTATAACTGTTGACCGTAGTGCAAACGAAGGTGAAGTTGTAACACATATTGCATCAGATAATGTTGCTGGTGGAAAAATGGCTGGTGAATATCTTTTAGAACTAGTTGGTGAAAACGGACAAGTTGTTGAATTAGAAGGTATCCCTGGGGCCTCTGCAACTATTGATCGTGGAACAGGATTTAACGAAGCAATTAAAAATAAGTTAAATGTTGTTGCTAAACAAACTGCAGAATTCAATCGTGAAAAAGGGTTAAATGTTATGGAAAATATTCTTCAAGCAAATGAAGGAATTGTTGGTGTTTTTGCACACAACGATGAAATGGCTTTAGGTGCTTTAGCAGCTATTGAAGCAGCGGAACTTGAAGATATTTATGTTGTTGGTTTTGACGCTACTGATGATGCTGTTGAAGCTGTAAACGATGGTAGAATGGCTGCTACTGTTGCACAACAACCAAAATTAATGGGAACAATGAGTGTTGATTATGCTAAGAAAATCTTAAATGACGAAAATGTTGCTGCTAATATTCCTGTTAGTTTAACTTTAATCAAAGCTGAATAATCAACTAATCGAACAGGGTTATATCAAATAGAATCCTATTAAGAGATCAAACGAAAGTTTTGATCTTTTTTTTATGAAAATATATATTTTTTAAAAAATGTTACTATATTAAAATTAATATAATGATTTTATAATGCAATTAAGGTATGGTATAATTAATGAAGAACAAAATAAAAATGAAATTTGGAGGCAACTGAATGAGAAAAATAAAAAGCAACAAAAAGAACAAATCAGGATTTACATTAGTAGAATTATTGGCAACAATAGTAATTATAATAATTGTTTTTTTAATAGCTATGTTTGTAATACCAAATGTAATGGGTGGAGTATATAAAAGAGTATGTTCTATAAATGAAGGCATGATGGAAAAATCTGCTTTCAATTATTTCTCACTTGGAAAAGATGGATTACCAAGTAAAGAAGGCGAGAGTAAAGAAGTAACTTTAGATAAATTAATAAATAGTAAGTTTATAAAAGAAATTAAAGACCCGAAAACTAAACTTGCTTGTGATAGAGAAAATAGTAAAACAGTTATTACTAGATTAAATGAAAAATATCAATTTAAAACAAATTTAAATTGTAATACATGTATTAGTGAAATTATAGATTCAAATGAACTTGAAGAAGAATTATGGGATGGATGGATAAAGTTAACATTATTTTATCCGGAAAGTTCA
>JBBAFH010000006.1:0-58836 GCA_041655535.1 Bacilli bacterium | reverse complement strand
TGTCCTAATGGTGGATCTAAAAACTTGCTGTTGTACTCATCCAGCTTGTCTTCCCAGAAATCATCTCCATATCGTTTCCGGAGGTACACCCCGATATTGAACAGCCCATTGTTCCGACTCCCCTCCCCGAATCCCCGTTGCTGGGCTAGGTGCTGGAGACAGGGGGGTGCCTCAACCAGATAGTCTTGGACATCCTTGGAGATGGGTATGACCCTCTCTTCCAAAGATTCAAGATCCACCGCCATCAAGTCAGCTAGATCAAGGAACTCCTCTGCATTCAGAGCCTTGCCATCATACAACGCATATCGGTTGGTATCAGTTGCCCTGAAATAGGGCATGTTGATCCAGTTTCCAAAATCATTATCCCCGGCCAGCCGAGTTTGCTTGGGGAATACTTCCACCCCGGAATAGCCTAGTACCAGACTCCATTCCATCAACTTCTTCCGGACAATCTTGGCTGGTAGATCCTCACTGGCAAACAAATACAAGTGTGCTCCACCACTCTTGGATCGGCAAAGGATCAGCGGCAACTCTCGTTCCACCAGTGCCTTTGACAACTCCTTTAGATCACCCTTATACTCGTCAATATCTATGGCACCAAACCTCACCGTGGCATCATCCCGTATGGGTACAATTCCGATGCCAAGCTTACCAGCAAGGTGCCCCTTCCAAAGGTCCAGGGTTATGGGCTCGCGCACTGTATTGGCATGTCCACCCAACTTCCCTCTTGCATTTGTTGTTCCACGCTCCTTGTACTGTCCGTGTGCCCTGGATAGTCCGGAAAACCTATCCAGAAACCGTTCCTCAATCGTCATCTATCCACACAGACGGGAAGTGGGATTGGCCGAAAGGTGTGAACCCTCCGGCCAATCCCAATTGATTGGATTAGCTGATTACCTCCTCAGATCTCGTCATTATCCCCGTCAGAGTCCTGCTGGACAGAGGAGTAATTGGCCTTGGCAGCACCAGAGGTTACCATCTCGCGAAGTCCCTTGGCAGCCTGGTACACATCCGAGTCCTGTTCCAGACGGGCACTGTTCGTGCTGCCACCATCAAATGAGATGGACCATCCGTGCCACTTGCCCTTGTTGTTGGACTCCTGCTTGGTCGTCAGCCGATAGGCATGGCTGAAGAGAGGGGGATTGATCCTCTGACCAGAGGAGGGGGAGCGAACCATGATCCCACGCGCCTGAGTCATCCACCGCTTGTAGTGCTTGATCTGGGTGGAGGAGAAAGCAATGATGGCCGGGTCAAAGGAGCCATCTTTGTGAACCAGCAACCCGAACACTGTGAACGTCTCCACCAGGTCATTCCCATCCGGACTCTCCAGACGTCCAAAGGCTCCTCCCCGGCGAGCCTTGATCACAATCGGGTCATCCGGCTCATACACCCCGGCAAAGCCGCCACCCTGATCTCTCGGGACCCACTCCACAAAATTGTGAACCCGGTGGACTGGGACAAACAACACCCCGGACTTCCCATCATAGACTTCCTGCGTCACCGTGTTGAGGACTGCGCCTGCCTTGGCCCCGTCAATGTACCCAGGCTCATCCTCATCCACCTGCGGAGAACCGGATTGGAGGATGGCCAGGAATGGGATGGCCAAATCTTCCTGACCAATGTCCTCAAACCCAGCACCAGCATCCTCCCCATAGTCGATCTCCGGGAGCAGATCCTTGCGCTCCTCCTCCTTCTTCACCACTGACTTGCCTGTTGTGGCTTTTGCTGCTGGTGCTGGTTTCTTTCCTGCCATGATCCTGTCTCCTGTGTAATTGCTTCGCTGTGCCAGTTTATTAGAGAGTCCGCACAGCATTCAAGACTCTATTTGATCACAGTGAACTGGCGAATGAACACACTGAAAAGATCCATCGGGAAGTCCTCCCCGGACTCAATGCGCTCCTTGACAAATGACTTGAGAGTTGAGTGGTGGACAGAGGACTTGTCCTCAAGATCCAGGTGGGGAAACTTCTTGACTATGTGTCCGGAAACTTTCTCTGCAAGCTTGTCCTCTCCCCGCCCAAATTTGGCGGTGATGTTGCGCTTGATTATCCCGTCAAATTGGTTTTCCCGGAGCCAGGAGAATGCGGCGTGCTGGTTGGTGCTGGATATAGAGGAGTGATATGAAACAGCAATTGCAACCTTCTTCCCATCCTTCATTGAAAAACTCTCCAGCCCTTCGATGGACATTGCCTCCGGCAGGTCATTCTCTGACAGCACCCGAAGCTCCTCCTGGAGGGACTTGAGGTGTGCTTCGACCTTGGCAATCTCCTCTAGCAGAGCCACCTGCCGCTCCGCCATTCTCAGTATTCTTTTCAGCTCACTCATTCTCTCGTTCTCCCTTTCTTTGTGCTATGATGGTGTGTGAAGGCAAACAGGGAACTCGATGTATCGGCGCTCCAAGTTGTTCCATGAGAGAAGCTTGAGCAGCCCACCTGTATTTCGGGCAGCAATACAGGTTGCAATGGCCATGGCATTCGGGTTTCCAGTCACCAGAATGTAGTCCACACTCGAATAGTCCTTCAACTGGAGTGTAAGAAACTTGACCAAGGACTCTGGATCTGAACAATCATCTGACCAATTCAACAGATACCGAACCTCCCCATATTTACGCGCTGGAGAGATATCAAACTTGGGCCTGACCTCACCGCTGACCCGATCCCTCATCAAAGGTTCCTGTACAACGTAAACAATGCTCATATCCAAGCCCTCTTTGGATCCCCTGTGATTAGATCGGCCAGACTTTGATCGCTGCGCAATGCTCGAATAATCTTCTCATCAATCGTATCTTCTGCCACAATGTCTGTGTACAGAACACTTGTGGTGCGCTTCCCACTTTGTGCCCGGTCCTCTGACTGGCGGCGCGTTTCCAGCCCGAAGTAATTGCTGTAATAGATTACATTGTCAGCAGCGCTGAAGTCTAGTCCTCTTCCAGCCGCACGCTGATTGGCCACGAGGTATGGCACCTTGCCGCGTTGAAACTCCTCCTTGGCCACCAACTTGTCCCTGTGAGATTGGGCTCCGGTATACATCAAACACTCTTGGCCCATTGACTGAATCAACTCAGAAATCAAGTAAATGTCCAGCTTGAACCTAGCCCAGATGATGGCCTTGCCTTCCGATCTCTCCAGGATGTATTTCAGTGCCTCAATCCGGGGATTGGGTCCGGGGATAATCCGTTCCGGTTGCACTTTGCCTGTGTCATCCTCCTCCGCAGAGTATGCCTGTCGCAATATCCCTTCCTCAGTCGGGACATACCCGGAACTGATTTGCTGGAGCCGGAGGAGTCGAACTAAGGTCATCGGAGCAGACACTACCTCCCCATCATCGAATAGGGTCAGATACTCCTCCCTCAACTCATGGTACATCCGGGACTGTTGCTTGGATAGCTCGATATAATGCTTGGTGTAGACTCTTTCCGGCATGTTGGGGAATGCCTGTTGCTGAGTCACTCGATATACATATGGCTCCAACAGCTTCCGAAGCTTGTCCAGATTCCGGTATCCCTCCAGCACGGGATAGCTCCGACCATCAGCAATCCGTTTCCGGGTCCAGACACCATACTCAGCCTTGAAGGCTGTGAAGCTGGCAGTGTCCAGTATGTGAGGAGAGAGGAAGTTGATCTGAGAAAATTGATCCATAGGCTTGCCAGGAGTCCCGGTAAGAATCCGGCGCATCCTAGCCAATCGTCCCAAGGCGCGTATTGACTTGGTGCGTTGGGAGCCGGGTGTCTTGATATCAGTGGACTCGTCAATGACCATCAGGCAACGACGTTTCTTCAGGAGCCGGGTGAGGTACTCCTTGCCTGCCTTGGTTATTGTGGCCTCAACATTGATGCAAAGAATGGACAGGCCTTGGAACTTGATCAGTGCCTCTTGCCTTTTCCGGAAGATGATGCTGTTTGACTGGGAGGATCGCCAGAGGAAGATCTGGTGCTTGATTTCCTCCGGTAAGTGAACCGGAATCTCATCCAGTGCCCAGTTGGTGTGGACTCCGTTCGGGGCCACCACTATTAGGCAGTCGATCCGATCCTGATGATAGTTGTACGCAGCAGTGTCAATCGTCAGCTTTGACTTCCCCGTTCGTTGCTCCATCCACAGGGCATAGTATGGCTTGTCTTTTGACAAGTCAAATCCTACTAACTGATGTGTGTATGGCTTGGTGCGGAACTGGTATGACACTGGAACGTTCTCTGTTTCTAGTTGAGTGATGGATCGTTATTGATTTGTCTGTTATGCTCCAACCTGGATTGAATCCGGGAAACTCTCTCCTTGGCTTCTTCGGATGTGTCTTTTTCGGATGCTGCCTTCAACCACCCGAAGAAGTAACCAATCACATAGGCCACCACCGGCATCCACAAAGCTGATGGCTCCCCGTAAATGCCGATGGCAATGCCCAGGATGATCAAGACAATCG
Organism: Bacilli bacterium; assembly: GCA_041655535.1. GTDB lineage: Bacteria > Bacillota_I > Bacilli_A > RF39 > UBA660 > DUPI01. The sequence continues at coordinate 54,423 of JBBAFH010000006.1, read as the reverse complement.
TCTTCACCGGGACAACATCCTGAGTGAGCTAATGATAATGACCGCTACCCAAAGGACTATCACGGTTGCTGCCACCAACTCATAGTCCGATAGAATAAGGTCTGAGGCTGCGGTGATAAGGTCTGTCATTTTCATTCTCCGTTTCTCGGGTGATCCATCTCCTCATCCAGCAACATGCTGGCACGATACCTCTCGGAAGTATCGACCAATCACCTCTTGATTTTACTCGGGACGGGTAAGATAGTGTGGTCATAGGGGGAAGGAAAGAGGCTTCCGCTGAGTGTGAGTTGAGCATAATATATCACCTTCCATCCACCTTATCCACCAGGTGAAAGAGTACGTTGGCTAATGAACTTACTCCCTCACAAAGAATATTTCAAGTACCTAATCCGTCACAAGTACTGGGTCTGGGTGGCCGGTCGACAGTTGGGCGTTCCCCTTTGGAGGTTGCTGGTTCACGATTGGAGCAAATTCACTCCGGTGGAATGGTTCCCGTATGTGACCAAGTTTTACGGGAAGTGGAAACAGGAACATCCACCAATATACCGGGGGAAGGATCGGGAGAGGTTTGATAAGGCTTGGTTACACCACCAGCATCACAATCCTCACCACTGGCAACACTGGCTCCTCCGGGAGGACTCGGGAGGGGATAGGGTGTTGCCCATCCCTGATACGTATGTGGCGGAGATGGTGGCGGATTGGTGCGGTGCTGGAATGGCAATAACCGGGAAATGGGATGTTGTCGAGTGGTATGAAAAGAATAAGGATAAGATGCATCTGCACCCCCGGAGCCGGGAAAATGTAGAGGCAATTATTTATGAATTGGTTACTAAACCTCTTGATGATTGAGTGAATTATGAATTACCGAAAAGTGGACTACAATAAGTTTGCCAAATTGAAACTTACATTTGGTGATCCATTGGAAATGCATAAGGTTGATAATAAGACCATTGGTGATTTAGTATTCAACAGCATGAGATGGGAAGAGCAAGAATCAACGCGTGAGTTGATGGGTGGCAAGATTGAGATTGGAACTCGAATGCTGGTGCTGAATGCCGAACTAATGATTGAAGAGGTGGTTGTGGGAGAAATATCACCCAGCGGCAATCACGTATGTATATTGAAGACTTTGCCTGATGGCCTGGGTAAGATTGATGGTCCAAGCAGTATATGGGTAAGGATCACAGACATCAACTTTGTTGAGATTCTCGGACACATCATGGAGGATGATGATGAGGTAAAGGACAACCATAGCTGGGCCACAAAGCCGGAAGCAGATCGGGGATTGTGACCCAGGGCTGTTACACCAACTCGAAATGCCCCCAGTCCCGGAACTTCTCATCCTTCACCTGGGTATTCCTGTTCCAATCTCCTCCCCAGCGGAGTTTGATGCCCATGGTGAAGGCAATTCCGAGAATCACCCCGGCAAACAAAACAAACCGCTCCGTGTCGCTCCAAACAATTGGGTAAGGAGCAATGTCTACTGCCTTGGATATGGGACCACAAACCTCCGGGTCTGGGTCCGGGTGGTCCGGGTGGTTGTGGTTACCATTTGGCCACTTGACCTTGCTGTACCCATTCTTGAATGCGGCATTCTGAGCCTCTTTTCCGCGCAGGCCTTCCAACACAGTAAAGTCAATGAACTCGATTGCCTTGTTCAAGACCTTCTGAATATCCGGGTGGCAAGTGGCAAGTGCCTCCTTGGACCTTTTGGAAAAGCTAGGCATTGAGGGTGGCCTCTTTCCTTTTAGACTTGAAAGCAGAGTAAGCAGTCTCGATAATTTTGGAAATGTTGCGCTTGATAATCATCCAAGCGAATGCTTCCATATATCCTGGGATAATGTTCACATACTTCTCTAGGATCTTGACAATGAAAAGGAGCATGTCTGTGACAGCTTCCTTTTTCTCCTCATTGGACATTGTCTCCCATCCCGCAGCCCTCTCAACAAACTGTGGGGCATATTCCTTGATGATCCCTCGTGCCCACTTGACCCGATCCCACCACCCCATTGTAGAATTGATCTCCTTCTGGGCGCGTTCCTTGATCCGGGAATCAATTTGCTCTAACTCCCGTATAGCCTCATTGATCTTATCATTATCCTTGGGATGCTTCCCAGGATAGAGTGGTGAGTCAACTCTGGGAACAATCTTGATTGATTCAAGTTTATCATTTGGCATTAGGTTTCTCCCCGTTCATGTTCACAACCTTGGCGTGAATATCATCTTGGACAATGGCCCGGATCTTGGTCTGCGTCTCCTCTGGGAAAGACTGAATCGCTGATTCAATTTTCTGAATCTGGTAAATCAAAGGTGGATTCTTTCCAGTGATCCGGTAACGAATGCCTTGGATTATGTTCATGACTCCTGGCCAAATTGCACCCTCACTTCCCGGAGTTGTTGCGATATTGTCCAGGGCTGAGGTTATCTCTCGTGCCCAGAACCAGGCCAGCATCAAGGACAACACAGGGGAATAGCTGCTGAACCAATTCGCAATTTCCAGACCAGACGATTCTGAGCCGACCTTGAGAATCATATCAATAGAAAACCCGATCAAAAAGATTGACAGAAACAAGACTCCCTTATTGATCAATCCTTCATCCCGGATGGCCCGGTCATAACCGCCTGATAGCCCCAATCGTTTCCTCACACTTGCCTTTCTGGCCCCCAACAAAAGATCCAGCACACTCGCGAGAGGAGTCAGGATCATCAACACAATCATATGCAGGCTCAAGAATCCAGAAACCAGAGTCAACAATGCAGTGCCCAATCCAACAACCGGGTCCACCCCTGCCTGCATTTTCATTTTTGATATCCGGGCTGTGTGAGCGTTCATAGTTATGATGAGGGGAATACAGGGAATGGCCCACAACTCTCGAATGTCATTCGACGCAAGTTGCAGTCCAGATCTGCAATGGCTATGATTTGGGCCAAGATGTCCATCCCGCGAATCTGTGTACTGTACTCCGGGAACCAAGTGATGTTGACCCTTACAAAATCTCCTGCGCGAAGGTGATAGGTTGCTATCCGGAAAACAGACAGTTGGAAAGTTGGCGTTCCGAACCGGAGCCGGTTGAAGATATTCACCCGTCTATCCTCTGCCAGCACTGCTCCGATCTCCGGTACGTCTATTGCATTTCCTGAATCATTTCCTGTGCTGGAGAATAGTTGGCCCTCTATCTCCAACCTCTTTTCTCCATTCCGATAGATGGACTCCTGATTCAGGAAGTTTATGGATATTGACCTCTCTACAAGTCCATCAGTTGCAGTTGATGATTGGTGTTTGTAGTACCTGGAATAAGTGAACTCAAGGAAATTGTAAACGTTCTCCCCATGTGACCAAGAAGGTTCAGGAATCGTTATCATATCATCTATCACCGTCAGCCCAAGCAATACATCAGCATCAGTAGGAATGACCTGAGACTTCGGGCTGATCTCCATATCGTGATTGAATGCTGGAGCATATCCTGATGGGGCATAAGCGTGACTCTCCAGCCAATCTCGGGCATCTTTTACTGGTGAAGTAACTCGGATCAATACAGGCTGAGTCATTGACAGAATGTCTTGCTCATTATAACGAATGCCTGTAGGAATTACATCTCCATTTTCATCTCTGGGGCTATAGAATCCATCATAGGCATTCTTGATAAATTGACCCAGAGTTATTCCACTGATATGGAATGGATTGTTTGCGTCTGTCTTTACACCTTCCATTGGAACAATCATAAAGTCCAATGGTGTTGATGCTGGCACATCCAAAAAGTGATCTTCCGCAGCTGCAGTATACCCCACTGCCTTTACTGGAGTTGAATCTGAAAGTACAGCATCAAATATCGGGAGGTAATACAAATTGAATGTGCCTCTGAAATCATCTTCAACTCCAATGCCCAGAGCAAATGGATAACGGAAGCTTGGGGCCTCGATTTCAGTCCATGGATCTCCGGACCCTTGGACCCTCCACATCACTTTGATGTTGTCAAAATAGAACCTGTACCAAGCCATCCCCATATCCACTTCTGTTACTCTTTCCAAACGAGTTGCTGCCAACAAGTCAATCGTTCCTTGATTGACTACAACTTCGGGATCAACTGTGTTCCCGTTGCTCACCGTCCCGCCTGCCCAATAACTTCTGAATGCAATACGGTAAACTGTAATGGGCATCGGGTCAGCAGTGAAATCTTCTAGTCCACCAAGCAATGGATCAACGGGTGGAATGTGACCAAACCCATTTATAATCCCAATCGGCAGTATAGAGGATGTGGAGGCAGTCGAGAACATCGGCAACTTCCGCTCCCACTCGCGAGAATCCCGAATGGATAGTGAATAATCAGCATACCCAGACATTCGTGGTGCTCCCCCAGGACCATCACCCAAAGTGATCCAGCCAGCCAATTCGCTGATGAATCTTCGGAGTCGGAGCCTGTATCCCTGAACCTTTGAACGTCCCAGGAGATCCGCGAGCCGGGAGGTGGTAATGCCCTCCCATTGATTGGTGAACCAACGATCAATAATCCGGACGCCAACTTGAGCAATCTTTGCTGATCCATTAGCAAAGTCCAATACCTGCTCTCCAAGGTGCTCGGGTTGGATTAGGGTTGGCTCGCCATGCTCGAAATTATTTGAATCTGTGGATATCCAAGCAACTGTATCACGATCCTCTTCATAAACTGTCAGCTCCAACATGCATGGCTTACCGGGAACTGGAATTGGCGGAGCATCACACTCTCCCCATGATTCCACAAAGACAGAGATTGCGGCGAAGTCTACAATGCCTCCGGAACGTCCAGCTGCCTGGAATCCGCAAGAGGCACATGGCCACTGTCTGGATTCAATTGTTCTCATTGCCTGGAAGCCTCCAGGGTTTGAATCCGTTCCCGGTCCGTGAAACTCTGACTCCACCAAGATCTGGTGATTGCCATTTGGCAACATGCCCAGCAATGTGTATCGTGTACGTATGCTATACCAAGGAGACAATGCCCTTGCCACCACCGCTGAAGATCCCTTCAACCATTGTGGTTGCAGTCCCGGTCCAAGGTGGAAAAAACCGGCCAGGTATTGCTGGGTGAAATTACTCAACATCTGCCGCATGGTACCTTTACCATACCGCATTCCTGCTTGCCACCACGAATATCCTGCCCAGCCTAAATAGGTGCCAATCCAATTCCACGCAGTAGATCCAAATTCTGATGATAGCTGACCAGCAAGACCGGACACTGGATTTGGGGAGCCTTCACCGTATGCAACTGTTCCCCATTCCGAAGACATGTCCGTTATAAAATCCCCAGATGCAAATTGCCCTATTATTGTTTCAGTGAAACTGCGTGGCGTATAGATCCCGTCCAATGTTGCGATCCCGCCTTGGTGACCTAGTACTATCCCGCCGCCAAGGCTACGGTAACGAATGACACGATCTTCTCCATCTCCAATTTCATTCCACTCTCCTGCGCCATCCAGAAAGGTGCTGAAATCATCCAGAGATAATGCAGATCCACGACGTTCTGTAAACGTTGGCCCTTCCGTCATGTTCACATAAAATGACGGAGAATAACGCCACTCAGAATTGTTGCTTGGGGCCTCTGTACGGAAGCGTAATCTGGCCTGTCCAGGAGCAATATTACTCAAGGGCCAAATGAAAGAAGGGTGGTCAGAGTCTACTGTCCATCCATCATCTAGGATCTCTGGCCTCCAATTGCTAGTCAAACGTCTCCAAGTCAATCCGTCATCCCTAGTAACTTCAATGACCCAATTGCCTGGACGTACAATGATATCACGATTCTGGAAAGATGGGTGATCTGTGCTGCTCAAACGTATTGATACATCACCAGTGAAATTTGCTCCTGCAACTTTATCTGCTGGAACGGCATTGATGCTATACAAATAGGGTGCCTCTAAAACATGTGGCACAGATAGCAATGACACCCGTCGTGCTATGGTACGTAGCTGGAATGGTGAGGACCTTGTATAGAAATAGATGACTTCTATACGAACTGGAATACCAGGGACCAAAGCACCAAATGTATGATTCAAATTCGGAGCAACCCGGCGGCGATGGATCATTGAATCTGTATCAATACGAAATACTTCAATGTCCACAAACACAAGTGTACCGGGATACGGCAATGGCCCAGGTGCACGTATGGCTGCATTTGTCTGAAGTTGGGTGAATGGCCATTCCCGTACAGAGGTAAATGCCCCAATTGATTCCAGTGCCTCTTCCGGTTCGGGTGGTGGTGGGTCTGGAATTGCCTCCGCAAGCAGTGAAAATGGAATCAGAGAGGACCATGTGCCTGGTAATGAAACTTCTTCTCCATCCACAACAGCAATTGCACGATTGCGTGCCTGGATAAAGAAGCTGCTTGATGGAGGAGATAGATTCTCAATGGTAACATTTCTCCATAATCCATCACCATCAATCGGGATACCACTAACTTCAGCAACCAAATCCATATTGGAATTGAACACACGCCAATCAATTGCAATGTGTGGACGTCCAAATGGATCACTGTAATTGCTTGTTTGTCTGGCTGTCACTGAGCTATCTGATACACCAAGCACAATAATTGACGGTGCATTTGGCCCATCAACCAATGGCAACGTCAAACTGACAATGTTGCTGTACCCAATAGCATCATCAGGAAGATCCAACTCAGTGCGCCAATAGTACGTCTCTCCTGGATCACCACCAGTATCAGTGAGTGGATTCGGAAGTGGACCAAGAACTTCTGATTGTGATACGGTGACGTAAGAAGAGAATGATGGAGAAGTGCTGCGCTGTAAACGTCTCGCAGTTGCTTCTATACTCGGAATGGTGACGCCAACCTGCACATTGGTTGCACCCAACAAAGCAACCTCAATGGTCTCCTCTGCAAGATCACCAAACTCGAATACGTCACCACCCCAACAAAGGCCGAGACTGGCGATGTTCTGGTTGCTCGCGTTACGAACGTACAGCAGCTGTGGCCAGATACTACGTACATCCTCCAACACCGCTACACCATCAGGACCGGCACCGCTCCCTACATCATCCCAATTCACTCCACCATCAGCATCTAAGAATAGCTTGTACCCTTCTGGTACATTCAATACTGTAACAGCATCATCTTTAGTGAGTTGCATGCTCTCACAGTAAGCATACTCTGTACCACTTCCTCCTGCCTGATGTGTGCGTGCGCCAATACCAGCATATCCCAACACCCCATTTAGCTCACTTCTGTTCCCAGCATAGATTTGCGTTCTTCCAGATGCATGAAATCCATAGGTGAAGGCTCGCCACCTGTCATCCACCGCTCGCACTTTCAACTGACGAGGACCATTGGCCAACCCGCCGGGACCTCCCAAACTTGAATATGCTCCTCCCAACACCTGAAATGCGTGGGCAACAACCCCGGTCAGTGTGCCGTGATCTGCGTACCCTGCTCCAAATTGATTGGCAGCAACAGCTAGACTCGCTACACGAGCCATCAACAGTACAAAAGGTTCATCATCACCAACAGCGGATCTCCACAGTGTCCCTTGAACGTGCATCCCATTCAATGGGGCTGCCTTGTACAGGGCTGCGACACGCGCACCAGCCACATCAGCCGGGGTGAGACGTAGCTGTCCGCTAACTACCTCGACACTTCCCGAACCGACAACCTCCCATTTGTCCGATGGTAGTGGTCCATCGGGATATGTTGAGAAGTCCTCTATCGCAACCAGCCCCGATTCCTTGCGTCGTGGGTTATCCTCGATTGGAGGGGTGATTGCGAAACGCACTACATAGTATCGGTCATCTGATGTGGTGCCGCCGTTGGTTACAACTTCACCAGGCACAGCCTCTGCCGCAAACCTCTTGATGTACACCCCTACCATTGGTGGTGATGCTATCGCAAGGCTTGGATCTCCGACGTCTGAAGTGGAAAGAATCTGTGTTGCTGTCCGGTGTGCAAACACATCAATTATATCACCACCCAGTTGATGCAACCCTGTCCCGGCAGGGAGCGACACAGTGCCGGTTTCACTTCCTCCTCCGTTGGAGACCAATACAATAGAGGATGTGGCTGAAGGGATTCCCCGAAAAACCATCACCACCACTCTGACAGCATTCGCCCATGTTCCGGAAACGTGATCATTACTAGTTGCCACCATACGGGCAACACGCATTGAGTTGTTTCCTGTTCCTGCGTTTACTAGGCTGGTGAATCCACTGACATTTCCTGGTGATGTATTACTGTTGTCACGATAGGCTGCCACAACAATGATATCACCAACATCATGCGCAGGCACAGGACACGTGTTGCCAGCATTGGCGAAAATACCAGTCATGTACCCTGATGGCGCGCCAATGTATACCGTGCGCGGGGAACTCCACTCACCGTACTGTCCATTGCTGACTTTGTGTCGGCAGCGCAGCTGATACGTACCTTCCGATACCTCTGGTTCCCACTCCGCAATATGCGCAGTGGCTACCACATCTCCGCTCTCATACAGAACCTCTACTCCAGCAGAGTCAAGCAACTGAAACTGGCTATGTGTATGGCTTATGCTTCCAAGAGGGCTGGAATAGTCGCCAGCAGTCACAAACCGTGCTGTACCAGGGGTGAGTGAAGTCTCCCATACCGGGGTGAGTGCTTGTTTCGGTCTGCGAGGGGCAGAATCCCCTCCCGTTCCAACAGAAGCTACTGCCCATGTTCTTGTGCCAGCAGCAGTTGTTGCTCCAAAAGCAATCTCTCCTGATGTTAGATTTGCATCCACCACAGACAGCGCATATGTGCTAGGCTCAGCTGTGCCATCAATCCACGAATCAGCTTCTAGCACTCCGGTAGATGGATCAAACCGGAGACACATCCAGTAGTCTGTATTGATTGTGAATGGCTTCGCAATGGTGGCAATGATGACTGAGGTACCACCCACTCGCCTTGCAATACTTAGGGATGGCGTGTTGGATGGATTCTCAACATACAACAAGTACCCATCCTCATTACTTGCTGCCCCACCACTGCAAACTTGAATCTGATTCTGCTGGGAATTATTTCCAAAGGAGCTAGTGCGAAAACGAGTGAGAAACTCCACAGCGGTGCTTACCACGCCTACATCCGTCCAAGCCAGCGCACGACGTACTGATGAGTTTGAAGTGTGTTGGACATACCCATCTCCTCCGGACAGGATAATCTGCCACACCGAAGTGCCTGTTACAACGTGTCGTACAGTCCACCCGGAAGGAGGAGATTGCCCGTTGGAAAACTGCGGCTCTGTGAAGTCGAGGTAATGTTGCGACATTTATGAAATCCTGATATGCTGTAGATGAGTCAACAACACTATTTCCTCTCGACCTTCAGCACTGATGAATTGAAAAAACGCTTTAGATGTTTCATCAACAGCGGAGAACATTCACTACAGATGACTACGCTACAGTGCATTCGTTCTCTGGTTGATTCACAATCAACTTCAAGAACTCCTCCTTGATTGATCATATACTTCCCACAGCGATCACATCGGCGGGTTTTGTCCACCCCAGTAGGACACATATCGAATTGAGAAGTCCATCGGGATTCCGGCCAGTGCCCTACAGAAAGGGATATCAGGATCAAGTCCTAGTGTTCCATCTACGTATTCAACATAGTAACACAACTGAATGGAATCTCCCATCACCACATTGAGCTCATCATAAATAACTCGCCCCTCTCCTGTGAGCATGGCTATGGTATCCAATGACACTTCTGGAGCACCCGGAGGATTGGGGATAAAGGTGCGCAAGGTAAGGGTGTCTGATCCAATATCACCTTCCCTGCCCATAGAATCAATAGCCCTAACTGCCCCCAACAATACTACAGAATCCCCGAAAGCAGGGCATGGTATAGAGGCTGTTGCACTACGCACCTCTGATCCCACAGTGTCCGAAGTAATTGTTGACATGCTGTTAGCATAAGCAATTCCATAAGCATACCCGGAGATGGGGAGTATGCTTGGTGCTGTGCTCCAGCTGATGCTAACAGTAGAGAATCCTTCAGGAGAAAAACAAGAGGTTGCCCTCAGAGAATATTCATTAGGTGAAGAGGCTGCTGAAGAATACTTCGCCCCAACCATCAGCATTGCTGCCAACGCGAAAAGTCCAGCCAACTTTTTCATACCAATATCCCCTTACGATAGGTGATTGTGATGAGCAACTAAAACCAGATCAGCCAATATACCAGCAAGGCAATAATATACAACAATCCAGCAAAGGCCAACCAATCAATCAAAACGATCTTCACAGCAACCCCGTATACAAGAGCAATGGTGATTGCTATTCCCAATGCAGTAAGGGCTATCACTATCATTGTTGCCCCCAATAGAAAGGGTTGAATGGTCCGGACATACTCCTGAGCAATATAGTGATTTCATTCATTCGTGGGAACTCAGTTTTCATCTCTGCTATTTCATCACCCATTTCTGGTTGATGGAGATAGCAGAGATGTTCCGGTCCATTCTCAAAATCCAATCGGAAAGTGAATGGAGTAACGGACCTCTGAGCCCAGCGAAGGAAGAAAAATAGTGCTGCCCGTTCCGAATCCATATATCGCAGGGTGATCTCCCCGAAGTAATCACGCCTGACCTCGAAGGTGGCTGGTAGACCCACAGCGCTGATGGCCCTAGACCCGATGCCCACCTCTCTCGGGATCATTGGTCTAGCTGGCCAAGAGAGCACCAACTCACCATCCGCGTAAATGAATGCGGGACGATTTGGAAGTGATGAGGACATTATCCTGCTCTGCTTGGGTAAGGGTGCCAACGAATGACTGCATTGCTATCGCCCCAAAGCTCATTCACCTGGCGGCGCGTCTCCCGGTGGAACTCTTGGACGCGCATGCTATTTGGATCCAGTGGATCAAAGTACACATGGACTTCCGGACCCACAGGATCACTCCTCTCAGCCATTCCAATCCCGGAGTCTCGGGAAGAGGAGGGGGAACCTCCTGATGGCCTCTCCATCACAATGCCCGACAGTGCCCCGGACCCTCCAGCCAATACTCCCCAGGCGGCAGCGGCGGCCAAGTGTTGGGCAGCGGAGGATGCTGCTGCGCTGGCTGCTGGAACATTGCCAGTGGCATAGAATCCGAGAGCGCGAGCACCTTGCTCAATAGCCTCAGCCATATTGGCCTTTACCTTCCCGTGGGCCCAATCGGAGATTGCTGCCAGTCCGGAACTGCCCAAACTACGCATCACCCCTTCCACAAAGTTGCCTACTGTGACTGCATCCTCATGCATAAGCATAAAGGCATTGTGGAAGGCATAGGATATAGCATTGGCTGCATTTTCTGAATGGGCCTGAACAATATCCAGAACCCGTAGCTCCTCCTCATAAAACTCTTTGCGCTCATCCAATGCCTGTCGGGTGAATGCTGAAACTTGAACAGTCTCAAGAGTCCCGCCCAATGCATCAAAGATTTGCTTTTGTCGATCCTTCTCAATCAACTCCTGTCTAGCCACCTCATCCAATTCAAAGCCAAGCCTGCGCAACTCTTTCCGGTACAGCATTACCGGAGCCTCGATATCAAACTCAGTCAACTCCAGAGGCACAGAGATCCGAACATTGCGTCTGCCAGGTTGTCCAATTGCTTGGAAGAAGTGAGTCCACATCTTCTCAGCTTTCTCCCGCAGCAACTCCTTCTCCTCCAGCGTCAACTCCGGATCAAAATCAAATGGGCTGGGTCGCTCACTCTCATTTAGCAATTGGTCACGAATCTCAATAGCTCTTTCCCATGCATCCCGAACCAATTTGATGTTTCGCTCAATTGCACTCTTTTGGCCTGAACTGAGATTCGGGTCCATTAGCTGAAGGCCCAAATCCACCATCTGCTTTCCAAGCTCAGTAATCTGCACCTTGATTTCATCAAGGTTCATATCCTCCAAGGAGCGAAGGTATTCCTGTTGCTCCTGTTTGGCCTCTCGTGTAGCTTCGCTTACCTTGGTCAGCGCCGCAGTTACTGCAGCAACCCCCAACACAAACCAACCCTTGGGTCCAATCAAGGCATTGAAACCAATCAAGGTCAAACGCCAAGCCTTGAATGCACTATCCGCAGCCCTGACTGCGATTGTAACCTTTCCAATTGCTCCGGCAACCCCGACTACCCCAATTGCAATAATCAAATTCTTGACTATTGCAATCAACTCATCCAAATTGTTATTCATCCATATAATAGACCGGGTCACCCGATCCATTATGGATATTCCATTGCTTGAGTCCATTAGATAATCACCAATGGACTTTTTCAAACTTCCATATGCTTTATTCAGACTGTCAATTGCTCCTGCCCAGCCTGTCTTCATCATCTTGGCAACACCACTGATCTCATCCTCCAATACAGCCAGGATGAGATCCTGTGCTTCCAACAAACGATTTTGTTCCGTCAGTGCTTGGATCTGTTTGTAAACCTGTGCCTCGAAAGTAAAGCCTTGCTTGCGCAACATGTCCATGCCACGGATTGGATCATCCAATGCCTTGGCAACGGCCATTGTGCTATTGGCCAAACCTCCAAACACAGATGCCATATCTGTAGCCAAGCTGATGGTACGCTTGAACGTATCCTCAGATATGGACTTGTATGATAACAGCTGGGAAGCGGCCAGGCTCAGATCAGAGCCAGAGAACAGTGTGGTGTCCTTTACCTCCTTGAGGAATGACTGAATCTCCTTGAAGGTAAGTCCAACAGCCCCAGCATTGGCCTCCCAAACACCACGGAGCCGGAGTGCGTTTTGTTCTGCCTGTGCTGCTATTTCAATTGACTGCTTGAAGAACCGGGTAAGACCAGCAGCTGTGAATAGGCTAAGAATCGGGGCAACAATTCTCTGGAAGTGTTTGGTGAAAGCTTTTCCAAACTCCTCCGCAGTTTTCTTGCCTCCCTTCTTACCAACCTCCTCCTCCAGATGCTTAGATCCCTCCTTGCCTGCATTTCCAATTGATTCAGCAATCTGAGATTCAACTTCATCACCAGATGCTCGATTGAAAATCAAGGATACAATCTTGCGAATATCTGCCATGGCTCACCAGCCAGCTGTCATCAGGTTATCTCGGAACCAATCCTTGCGGTCACTACCTTTCATCATGCTGGCTGCGGTCATTGAATTGGCCAACCGCAAACTTTCTCTTGCCCTCATTCTCCGGAGGTAGTCCAGACCATAACGGAAATGCCGCCAAGACAGCGGCATCCCATCCTTCCCGACCCACACTGGTAAACAGTGAGCAAAGTCCACTACTGCATCAATGTAGTCGAACGGGACTGGCTTTCTGTTGGAAGTGTCAGCCGGGACCTTCCTTTCCATTTCATCTGGACAAACAAGAAAAAAGCAATTAGCTCCCCCACCTCCTGGGGGGAAGCATTGCTGAATGGGTTGACCTTGGGCTTGGGGCTCAAGAGGTTCCACATGATTGTACTCGCCTCATCCCAGACCTTCAACTGCTCCTCTGGTGGCAATGAAACCCCATCCCGATTTGCAATCTTGCTGGACAGGATCTGAAGTCTCAAGCCATCAGCAAATGGAACAACTGGGACCCGGTACTCAGTACCATCCCAGAGCAATGGGGGAGGAGAAGTCAGCTGCAATGCATTGATCGCATTGACTGCGGCAGGCTCCTCCTCTTTCCCCATCAACTCCTGTTCCATCTTCCGGTGAGCCTTCCATGCCTCCCGGACTTCCTTGTCTGACTTCTTGCTAAAGACAATCATGAGACAGACGGGTCAATGTTGATCCCTGCCAAGGTAGGATCTCCACAGGTAAAAATCCGGTGCCCATCAGGCATCAGCGGGTGCATCATCCCCTGGAACGTTACTGTCTCGATATTCTTGCCATCATCCCCGTGCCCTCCCAGGAACCGGCGGGTGGGACGGGCTGCATAACATCTCCAGAGCCAGAATGACAGGCCCAGAAGAGTCTGGTGCGCAGCATCCAATGGAGCACCATCCAACTGCCATCCAATCCCATCCGCGAAGGACAGGTTGGCATACGTTCCATCATTCTTCCGCATCAACCTCTCAGGAATCACAAGTACAGTCCGCTCATCCGCAGGACGGACCCGCTGGTGACCCGCAGAGGAAAGTCCAGTTGGGCTAACGACTGGGAACAAATTTGGATTGGCCAGGAACAACGGGATCTCCAACACTGGATTATCCCCGACATACTCAGCCTCGTGAACGGCATCTCCAGACAACTCCGGGAGTGTCAGGTTAGCCATTGTGCCATTCGGGGTGATGGTGATTTCACCCTCTGTGTCTCCCAGAAACTTCATTGCAATTGGAGTGCCTGGATCCCAGCGAACTGGCTGATCAGAGTCATCCACAGCATAGTACACCGCTCCACGACCGATCCGCCGGAGGATCAATTCCAGGTTGGCAGGAATTACATTCAACATTTCTTCTCCCTTTCCCTGTCAAGAGGCATTAGTTGGAAACGTACTCAGACATCACCGGAGTAAAACGAAACCTGAGCGCACGTCCATAATAACCGTGCGTCATTGGAGCCGCCAATTGTGCCCCTTCCACAAACATTGACCACATATAAACTCCATTCAACAATACTGGATTTTGATGGCTGAACAGCATCATCAATGCCTGCTCGGAATTATACAACTCAACATTTGTCTTTACAAACTGATCCCATTGGATCACTATTGGCTCCCAGATCTCAACCCCAGGGACATTGCTGATCAAAGTGTATTCTAAACAAGGAACCACATGATCATTGAAGCCTGTGGATCGAATTGTCTTGCCATAAATCCCGGACAGTGTTGGGTGTAGTGTGGCTGCATTGGCCACTGCCCCAACCACATCCATCCAACGGGTTCCTCTCATGATCACACTCTCTGATCAAACATCTTTTCAGCAACCACCCGCATCTTCTCTGCTGATGGACCCATATAGGGACGGGGGAGAATCCGGATCTGGGTTCCAGCCTTCACCATCCTCCATTCTCCAGTGTGGATCCGAACAGGAACAGTGCGGGGAACAATGTGCACTCCGCCAAACTCCAGCCTCCTTGCATAGCTGGAAGCATTGTTGCTGGGATCATTGACCCCGATCCCCAACCCTGAACCAACCTCCCCGATCAACTCATTCTTTGACTTCCAAAATGGCCCGGAGTGACCAATGCTATTAGCCAAGTGTCCGTGCAATCGGGCTGGACTCTCTCCTGGGGCACTCGCGATATGGGCAGGCCCAGTCTTGCTCACAATGTAATGTCTGCCAGTCCTGGCTCCGGACAGCCGGGACTTGACATCACCCTCGAACATGAGAAGGAATGCCTTCATTGTGATCTCTCCTCTGCGCATAAGATCACTTATCATATCATCTCCGATCCCATCCACCCCTTCTGCGCCATCCTCAAGCTTCACAGTGATCATGACTCTATCACAGGTGGAAGATCCTCCAGGAACTCCGTGCAAACAACCTCCGTGTGATGACCACGAGGATATGTCATTGACTCGATTCTCAACCGGGTTGGTGCGTCCGGTCCGATGTAGATGTCAATCACATTCCGTTCCTTCATTGGAGGATTCCCATCGAAGTAGACCTTGCGGAACCCTTGTGGTGCCACTCCTGGATTGATCTGTGTGATTCGGGTATCCTGCCTTCGGACTCCGCAAGACAGAGCCTCTTGACCGGGGACAATGGTGTATCCTCTCTCTGTGGTTCGGAGAGTCCCGGTAACTGTCTCCTGAAGCTGCCACACCCGGCAAGTGTGATCCAAAAGATGGGCAATGCTCATCCTCAGATCCTCCCCCGTCCCCAGTTGTTCCGGACCTTGCCCCAAGCACTCCCACTGTCCCGTCCTGATCCCTCCAGATCTCCCAAGGTGTAACTGTAATCGCCCAGGGACTCACTCTTGAGCGGACCTCCTCCAAGCAACCGGGACTTCCACCGGGACCCGACCATATCCAAGGCAAGCTGTTGAACATCCCCAGGCATAGACACAAATCCCTCTGTGTATTGAACCCTGATATTCCGGCGACCCACTGGCCAAAAACTGACGTGGATTATCACCCTTCCATTGCCACCAAATTCATAATTGGAAGAAGGGATAACAGACCAACTGCTGCCGATCCGGGAACGTTCTGAGATCACCACAGGCTGACCAGGTACTGGATATTGTCGGATGAACAAATCAGTCTTGACCCGACTAGAAGAGCCATCAAGAATCTCCTCTGTGGCCCTGGGCTCGCCAAAGTACCAATCAACCTCTTTCTCGATAGCAGCAACAGCCCGGTTGAACATATCAACCAACATACTTTCATCTTCAGCATTGGCTTTGAAATAAGCCAAAAGCTCTTGGCCAGTCATCGTATTATCCCCCTTCCAACCATCTCCAATCGCATGTTCTCAAAGGATCGCATACTGGCCAACTCTGCTCGCTGTTTCTCAATTTCAGAACTGGTCAAGCTCACAGCATCTGTCCCAGCCCCAGCTTCTTCATTGGCTGGCCGATGATAAGGATAGGGCCACTCATTGACAAGCCCGTTCAACCCTCTCACTCCACCCCTTCTATCATTACTCACAATCCCATACATCTTATCTTCATCACCAGAGGCAACCAAATATTTGAGCAACTGGTAACGGTTGATGTTTTGGGATGGAAGTCCTCTGGGCTGGGGGTGGTGCCACAAATGCCACAGATCTGTTTCCAATCTCACGTGCGGTCCAAGAAGAGTGTCCATAATCACCCCGATGGCCTCATCCTCCGCTCCCCATCGTTCAAACTCCTCCGGGAAACCGTGAATGAAATCAAACTTGGCCCGCTCCACAACAAAGATCCCTCCTCCGGCAAATCCCTGATAAGGCTTCTTGCTCAGCCCAGGAGCCACTTCAAAGCTGGAGAGGGAGGAGTCCTGGGTTATAAGAGTCTGTGTGGCTTCTTCTGTGATCCTGTGAACCAGGGTGTGGGGTACAACCCATGGCACCCCTCCCTTGACCAGGTCCATAGCCGTTTGCAATGCCTGAACAGGAACCAGGCAATCAGCATCAGCCACAATCAAATACTCGCCGCGAGACTGTGAAACGGCGGCATTGACTGCCTTGCCCTTGTTCCACACTCCTCTGATCTCGCCAACCAGAATCTCGCAATCTGGAAAGTGATTCTGGTACCAACCCTGAAGCCAATTCCAATTGCGGTCCCGCAGCCCTTTTGAATCGGTCTGGTAAGGGACAATGATGCTGAATCCTTTATCCCCGCGCCGGAGGGACTGGAGTTTGGTGCCAACTCTCTTGCCCTCTTTGAGATTCAAACGTCTGGTGTTGAAGATTGAATCACCATGCTGCCTGTACCAGAAGCAAGGACGTTTAGTGGCCACAAACCTCGCATTGAGGTGAGCAAATCCTAGCCACAATGCAGTGTCCCACCCGCCGCGCATGTCGGTCCGGTATGGGGATTGCTCCCAGAACCTTCTCCGGAAGGGACTCACCCCAGAGCAAGGGGTGAGGTTATTCAGGGTGGTGATTCCTTGGCTGCTTTTGTATGTCTTGACTCGATTGCGTGGACCCTCATTCAGATTGCCAACCCTCTCATATCCCAGACAAACAACATCTGCATTCGGGGCCAGAGCCAGGAAATCATCAACCATATGAGGCATGACCATATCGTCCGCATCAAAGTGCTGGACCCATTCAGTCTCAGACAAGGACACAGCCCGATTGCGGGCGCTGCCGAAGTCTGTGCGCTCAATGTGATCAACAATGACTGGTAGGCCAGCACCACGGAGGATATGGCCTGTATCCTCTGCTTGCTGGCGAGTGTCATCAGTTGATCCGTTATTGACAATTACAATCGCATCCGGAAGAGTGTGCAAGCTAATGATGGACTTGGCCCAGTCCTCCAAATATTTGCCATAGTTGTGACAGCTTGTCACAATCGTCAAATCAGTCACAATCCACCATCCATTCCTCAACTGGCGTATCGTGTCCCATCTGATTGCGTTGGTGAAAGGATACAGTCACTTTATATCCCCATGGCTCCAAAACTCTGGCAACCTTCTTGTGTCCTTCATCTCCCCATGCCTCAGCATAGATGACTGGACGTTCGCGCTGTATGGTCTGTGCCCCTCCTTGAAGCGCACTCGATTCCATTCCTTCAATGTCCAATTTGATAAATGAGATGTTCTCCAACAACAAGTCATCTAACCGCTTGACTGGAATGGTTCCATCAGCACTCAACTCCAATACTCCACGACCCAGGTGGTGGGCTTTGCCTTCCTTATTTCCCAAGGCATAAGGTTCAACCTGAACACTCGCGCTGGGATTGAGCTTCAGGTTCTTCTCCAGCTGCTTGTGCAGGATTGGCTCAAATGCGATCACATCTAACCCGCAAACAATGGAGAACCACAAGGAGTGATTCCCGATATTCGCGCCGATGTCCAATGCCAACCCACCCTTGAATCCCCGATTCCGGATATGCTCCAGAAGAGGGGATTCATATGGCAAACCCTTCACCCAGCAATTCCGGATGACTCCCGGAGTGCCGTGCAAGTGAAGAAGGTGCCCGTGGGTGTTGATGGTTATCACTTCCATTGACGTTTGATACTCAATCTGTGATCAGAGCCAATCCACATTGGCTGTCCCGGATCTCCATTATGTCCCTTCGGAGGTTCCACCCCACTGGCCGGTCCAACCAAGTCATATGATTCAGACTCAACCTGATCAGTTGCGTGCTCCCAATCAATAAGCAGTGGCCCATCAACAGGGTGGCAAACAATATTCCCGATGTGTACGTCCCTGTGATTGACTCCTGCATTGTGTATCCGTTTCAGAAGATCGTACAACTCATCAATGGGCTTCCAAAGAGGCAACTTGCTTGCTGGTGTTAGCCTCTCGATAATCAGGCAGTCATCTCCTGCGTGTATCAGCTTGGGAGCGGCCCATGGAACAAGTTGATAAAAGTGCAATTCCTTCTGGAGCAATTCTGGATTGTCAATGAACTGCTTGTGCACCACACATTCTTGAAATTGGACCTTGTTTCTGCTGCTCAAGATATTCTGTCCAGCAAGGACAGAAAGTGCCCCTTCCCTTTAGCCTTCATTGGAGGTTTTGAATTCACAACATTCATATCCTCCTCAGTCATCATCCTGCGCGGTGGATACTTCTGTTTGGACTCATATTGATCAAGCATTTGAATAGCCTTGGCAAAGGCTCTGGCAGCAATTCTCAATTGCTCACGATCAATGAACAGTCTCCAATCCCTCCAATGGATATGTACCTCTCCAAAGGATGTAGGATACTCCAGGTCAATCCTCAATCGTTCCGGGAAGTATGCTGACTTGCTGGGCTTTGGACTTGCAACCAGCAAACGGGCCTTACCATTCGCAACCATCACAGTGGTTGGATACGCACCCTCTCGATACTCGGGATTGTCAGACAAATACTTCTCAACACTCTCCCTAGCGCGCGCCAATTCATCAGTGTACTCCCGGAACTCAGCGATGCTGAACTCTTGGCGCAACTCCCGATGATGAATATGTATGTTCTCGCACAGATCCACCATCATCCGGGATGCCACCGGTGATCGTGGAGGAAGTCTTTCCTCAGACAGTGGCTGCAGAACTTTCCCCATGAAACTTTCTCCTGCTAGTTGCCCAGCGATGCCACCCGTATGCTCTTGACAGATCAAGAGGCTTTCCTGCATTGCGGTCTGCTATGGACTGTGGGTAAAAAACCCATGGCTCCAATATATGTATCCCGTCACCTTGATACTCATCCAGCAATCTCTGAACATGGTAAGGTCCAGTGACCAAGGCGGTGTGCTTGCCCTTGTATTTGGTTGTTGACTCCTCCAAGGACTCGACCAACTGGCGAATGAAGGGGTGTCCTGGAATTGCAGCCATAAAGCTGTTGGATACAATTGCCCCTCCATTACTGCGGCGATTTGCTGACTCAGCCAACACACACTCATGTCCCGTCAGCAAATCGTCAATCACCTTTAGTGGCTCCAAGTCACAATCAACATAGACTCCGCCAAACTTCAGAAGCAACTCCAGCCTCACAATGTCAGACCGATAACGGTGCATGTCCCGTCCACTGGCCTGATCATAAAGGTGCTGATTGTGCAGTGGTTCAATCCCTGAAAGGCTAGTCCAATCCTGTATCACCCATCCTTGTGACCACTGAATCCTTTTCCAACTATCCCCGTATTCAATAAACTCATCAGGCATTGGTGGGCCAGGAGGATTGATCCAGAGCCTGTGGATAATCTTCGGGATCATTGCTTCACCCATGGACCAACCAACAGCCTGACTTCAGAATCATCCGAAATGCCCAGAGTCTCCCGCAAGGAAACTGGGGCCAGAATCTCACAAGTGTCAGGGCCATGCGTCCTAGATCCGGGAACAATCAAGTGACATTGCACAGTTGATCCGATAATCTTGGCTGGCCATATCTGGTAATCCCCTCCCTTGCGCCCTGCCTTGCCACGTTTGGCGTCCACATACTCCATCACTGGAGGACCCAGCTGGGAGTGAAGATTTGACACCTTGGTCCGGAGATTCAATGAACCGGGGAACGGGACATATCCAAGAACCTTGTTCCAATCTTCCGCAAGTCTGGTGGAGTGTCTTCCGTGAACTCCATTCCCGGTGAACACCCGGCCAGTGATTGGATAGTTGGTTGAGATATGAAAGATCCCCCGCTCCAGTTTCTTGTCCCAGACTCCTTCCCCAGCACCCTCCTGTGTCGCTACCTTGGCAATTGTCTCGTGGATCTCCCGCAGATTTTTTCTGGCCACTGCCTGGTTCAGCTTTTCATCCGGGTGCGGCGTTTCCACAATCAATGAGGAGCGAGCCATCAAGGTCAATGTGGACAACCACTCGCGCCAATCCTTCTGATGGTGCAGGAAGCTCAAGGCCAAAATCACATCGAATGATCCCAGGGCACTAACGCCATCCACCGTCAGCTTTTCCCGGACCCAACTCACTTGTGGATTCCGATTGGCTTCCTCGATTTGGATGCTGAGTCCCTGTTTGGCAGGCTCAACAGCCACAACCACTGCCGGAAACTCCTCTGCTATGCGATAGCTGAAATATCCCGTTTGGGCACCCAGGTCCAGCACAGACATCGGGGAGTCATATCGGGACAATATCCGTTTGATCACTGACCAACGTTGAGAGCAATTCCGGTATCCCTGATGAACCTTCTTGCCGCGCACCCATATGTCCTGATAATGTGGCTCGCGGCTGATGGTTGATAGGGATAGGGGAGTTTGCCTCATGATTCAGCTGTCTCCCGTCCCGAACCAAGTTTCAGCAGCCTTGCGAACGTCCTCCGCTGTGAATCCGTGTGTGCTACTTGGTGTGAGACCAATGAACACACTCGCGGGCAGCCCGTGCCCTTCCGCTAGGTTTCTGGCGCGTGTAGAGGCAAATGCTGTTGGTTCACTCTTGTCCTCTCCCGACCTGAGCATCTTGTCTTCCAGTGGAGTCCTGCGCATCTTCTCCTCCTGTCCTTCCACCTCCCGGAGAGGGGCCACCCGGATCACCCGGACTCCGCCAGCCACCCCGGTGAGATCAGACATTCTGGACCGGCTGTATTTGGACTGGGCAATTTCCAACTCCGCTGCATTTTTGTTCCGCTGTTCAAAATCAGAACGTTTCCGCGCACGCTCCTCCTCCAAACGTACCCTGCGTTGCTCAGGAGTCAGGAGCAAGTCAGCGGCCTCCTGAGCCACCGCTGCCTCATTCCGTTTCCGGAACTCCTCCGCACGTTGTGCCCGTTCTGCCTTCAATCTCGCATTTCGATCTAGCATATCTCCTCCTTGAAAGCCCAAATGGGTGGTTGAACAAGCTCTCTGGTGAAGGTGTCCCGGTACTTGCTCAACCACCCATGCTGGTGCCTCAGAACTGGCTTGTGGACGTTATGCCCACAGTTGGGTTATCAGGAACCCACAGCCGTCTGGAAATAGGCAAACGCAGCGGGAGCATAGATTGGCAGCGCAATCCGCTCCTCCGCCAGAATGGTCCGCATATTCTGAACCAACTGACGGTCAATCAGACCAACCTGAACGGTGGTCTGCATCCGGTCCAGAAGCTGGGCGCCCATGTTGAAATCTCCAACAAGGATATTCCGCTCGCTGGTGACCCGGCTCTGCGCACCAATGGACTCAACCACCCGAACACCCCAGAGCCGGGAACCATTGTTGTCCGTCACAACCACCCAGACATACCGGTTGTCGCTGCCCTTTTCCAGCACGATGGTTTCCCAATCGAACGGGTGAAGGACAACCGCATTGGCCTGATACCCGGCCACAAGCACATCGGTGATGCCCAGTCGGACAACGTCGATGAGTGTGTGTGCATTTGGTCCACCTGCATTGTACCGGCCATTGGTCGCAATGTTGGTGGTTCCGGAAACCTGTAGGATGCCCTCGATATTCGGAGGAGAGCCATTGCCATACAGAATCTGCTCCTCCTCAGACCGGGCAACAGAGTACCGCAGTCGACCATCAACGAGGGAGCGAAGCTGGGCCCAGTCCTCCAGCTGCTGATTCTGGACGGGCATCCAGCCAGCAATCGTCCGCACAGGAGCGGACTGCAGGCTGTACTCCACATCCTCCTCCGGCTTCTCCACGCCATGGGCGGTGGGAGCCGCAGCAGCGCTGAAGCTCTCCTCCCGGACATACTCAACCGCTGTGGCAGAAGTCTGGCCGGTGGAAATGACATCACGAATGGTGAGCCGTTCATCCGCGACAACCTGGGCAATCCGAGGCACCCGCTCCGGTTCAATGACTCCGGTGCCAAGGGTGGGAACGGCCTTCATCTCCTTGGTCTGGAGGAACCGCTCATACTCCTTGCGCTGCTCTCTGGTGAGAGGCACAAGAGACTCCCCGTGAGCACCACGGACCACATTCTTGCCGTTGATAGCGGCGGGAACCTGAATGATGGCGTGGTTGCCACGAGCATACTGGCCCATGGCAAACTTGCGGAACTCCTCCGACTGGATGACTGTCTCGCCCAGTGAGATGTAGCCAGCAACATCACGGTTGCTGACAGAATTGCTGCCATCCGAGTGCTTGCGAGCGTTGGGCATGGTGATCTCCGGAACCTCCCGAAGCCTCCGGCCAACCTGTTCCAGCTGCTGGTGCTTCAACTCAGCTTCAATGTCCTGCTGGATCTCAAATCCTTCTTCACACAGCTTGTCGAACTTCTCCCGGTCCTCCGGGTCCCAGCGCCGCTTGCGTCCGGTGTCCGGATCATTCTGATCATAGAATGACTGAAGCCTATTGGCCTCTTCCATGATCTTGTCCAACTCTTTCTGGCGTTCCGCCAATGCGTCGGCCATGATGCCCTCCGTCAGTGTGAGATGTGTTGCGCAAAGGTATCCAGCCGACGCAAACGCAGCTGGTCGAACAGGGACGTATCTGGTGCCCCTCTGTCATCCCCCTCCAGAGCAGCCGGAGATTCCTTGGCCGGTGCTTTCTTGGTGGAGGCTGTGTTGCCGGTTCTAGTGGGTGGTGCTGGTGTTGTCTTCTTGCGGCTGGCAGCCTTGGCTGCCTCCTCCAACTCCTCTTTTGTAGCATCCTCTGGGCGTGGCTGAACGACCTTCCGGACGGCCTCACGGAATTGGCCCTGAGCATCTGATGGGACTCGGCTGATGAAGGACTTGACGCTAGCCGCGAACTCCTTGACGGTGGCATTGTCAATGCGGGCCTCCGGGTTCATCGGGAACAAGACAAGGCTGACCTCGTGAAGCTCCAACTCCTTGATTGTCCTGATCCCGGAGTCCTCATCAAGCTCTGCCTTGATTGTCCGATAGCCAATGGACATTGAGTCGATAAAGGCCACCCCGTCCTCATCAGGCCGGAGTCGGGCAAGGATCTCATCCCCGTCCGTTCCTGGAACAATCTTCCACAAGGTCCACAGCCCGTCCTCTGTCTCCTTGGCATCCACCAATCGGCCCACAGCATCCCGGACACTGAACCAATTGTGGCTGTCCAGCAAAGGGATAATCTTCCCGGATGAACGCCACTCCTTGAGAGTCTGCCGAAATGCTCCCTTCTTGATCACATCCAGACCCAGATCCAAACTCCAGGTTGAAGCAAGACCTTCAAAAGTCCGCTCCTGCATATTGACCTGCTTCACCTCCAGTGGTGAGGTCAATAGTTTGACCTCTGCGGTTTCTGCTTCTCTTGGCATTGTGATCAACCTCTTCTCATTGTTGTCCTAATTTGACTCATTCTCCAACGCCATTGCCCTCATCTCTTGCATTTCATACAGGTCCGAAAGTCTGTCATCATTTGGATCTGCGTCCGGCAACTTCACTGCCCGAACCTTTGCAGGTGTCTTGGCAGCTGTGATCTTATCAGACAGCTTGATATACTCTTCAATGGATATCACTTTTCCTCCTTTGATCCAATCTATACTGGGATACCAATTCCGATCCTTGCCAATTGGGGTGGAACCTTTGAAGATACAGATTCCAATCCTTCAAGGCAATCTTGGCAGCCTTATCATTTCTCATGGAATCAACATATTCCAGCAAATCACTCTCGCTAACATCACTGGGATATATAGCCGTCGGAACAGAGCGAATGTGATCAAGCAACAAATCCTTTGCATACCTCCCAACAATGTCCAGCCTATCACTCACACTTATTGCACTGGACCAAATCTCATCAAATGCAGATTCACCATGCTTATTGGCAATGGCATCAAAGAATGACACTTCTCCGTGATAAGACCCGCGACTGCCCAGTGATCCTTCTCCAAAGATTGATTCCACAATCTTCCTGGCTGTCCTCTCAACAACACCCTCCTCCAATCTTCTGCCCCATTCCTCATCATAGTTGATTCCATATCTTGACAAGGAATATGACCTGGCATGTGCCAACTCGTGATACACTGTCCGGAAATTTGTAACAATGTTTGGAGTTATTTCATCAACTCTTCCCTCTTTGATCAATGAGATGCCTTTAGAGATACCGTTCAAAACGTGCTCTGCGATATACATCTCTCTATGAACGGAACTCCACATCCCATTTGCGCCACCATTTGGAATTATATGCAAATCATCAATTGCCATCCCGGCAAAGTTGGTGACATTTTCAATATAATCCTCTGCAAAATCAGACGCAGCAATGGCGTCCTTAGCTGCGTGAGCAAATTTCCGGTCAGTCACAGAGGCATTGACTACCCATTCTGCCTCTGAAGAGCCAAGATCACGAGTATGTCTGATGTCTGTAAGCCTATCAATTGGCTCATCCGCGACAACTGGATCCTCCTCTGGTACAAATGGAGTTGGAGATTCCACAATTGTTTGGGCCAGACCATAGATCAATGTACAACGGCAATTGGGTTCACCCGGATACATCAACCCATTCGGGAACTCCTCATTGATCCCAACCTGAACCCCGTCCAACTCCACATGCTCAGGCCGGACTCGCGCATCGCGGGAGGATGTCCAAATCTTGAAGGCAGGGACTGCTTGTGTCCTGGCATAGTTAGACAGTGACTCCTGCTGTGCCCCGTTCCAGGCTCTGGTGGTCTCTGTCCGGGCCACCAACTGGGCACGATCCCGGCTGAAACCGGGAAGCTGCTGGATGGAGTGGCGCAATTGGCTCACCGTCAACCCTTGCTCCAATCCGCGTTGGACTGCTGCGGCCACTGCGGCTCCAGTGGTCTCGCCCATGACTGTACCCAGAAAGGATGCCTCCCTCTGGGAGAAGCCAAGCAGTCCGGACTGGATCAAGTTGAAGGTGGTTCCTACCTCTGCACTCAACTCGGCTGACGCATTCGATGCCGTGCTGACCACCAAGGGATAGCTGATGGATCGAATGCGAGGCTTGGCCACCTCTTCTGTCCACTTACCCAAATTGTCAACAAACTGCTCAGTGCTATCCGGGTCTACCTGCTTGATCCTCAAGGATTTATGACCCACCACTGTCCTATCAAACATCCGGAGAACTGCATCCCGCTGGGCAATCAACTCCCCATATATCGTATTGAACCAATCCTGCTCGTGGGACTTGGTGAGGATGTCAAAGTGTGCCCATGCCTTGTCCCTTACAGCCTGCGTATTCTGGGAAAAGGGTTCAGGTGAGGAGCACCCCCATTGGCCCCGTTCCTTTTGGTGGTGAAGTGGTGGCGTCTCGATGCCTCTGTCTCATCACCCTCCTCCCCCTCTCCGCCATCAATGGCCGGGAGGGGGAAGGGATTCACTTCTGGTTCAGGAGCGGGAGCATTTGAGCCCTCTTCCACATCTGCCATGATCCTGGCCACAACCTCCTCCCCAAGAAGGGGGAAGGCTGCCAGGATGATGGCTGTGGCGGAGGAGCGTGGCAGGCGACCTTCTGCCACGGATGATACCACCTCCACCAAGCTGGCAATCTGGGCACCATTCAGAGCGGTGGCCTGAACTCCTCCCCCTTGTCCAGAGGCTGCGGCGGCATTTGCGGCAGCCTGGCTGGCAGCAAGCTCCGGGATCTCATCAGCCAACGGGTCCGGTTCCGGTTCCAGACCCACCAACATCCTCCGCTCATTCAATGAGGACATTGTGGACTGTTGGACTGCCACCGCCGTCATTGACACAAGGTCCTTCTGGAGTGCCCGGACCCGGCTGGTGTCGAATGCGATATGCAACATCCGGTTGGACTCCAGTGGCTTTGAGCCAGAGGAAGTTGGAGCCCACAACAGCTGCCGGTCCAACACCCGTTCAAGCTCACGCCACTCCGGCTCAATGGAGTCCTCATAGGCCATTCGCCTGGCCTCCTCCATCTGAGACCATGGGGCATTCTCCATCCCAATCTGGTACTGGAGAACCACAGCTGGAATCCCGAACACAGCTGAGACCACAGACTCCACCCGGTCCAGAATGTCCCCAGGGATCATGTCCCGGAGAGTCAGGCTGGTTCGGGTGGCTGTGCCTCCTCCAAGGAGTGTGAGTGGCCCTCCCCGTTTGTCTCGGGTGGAATGCTCTTCCAATTGTTGCTTGAAGAGATCAAACTCATCCTTGTCAGGGTTCCACTCGTGATGGGGCTGGACAATGACGGAGGGGAACAGGCTGTTCTGGAGGATGTCCTGAACGGACGCGCGCGCCTGTTGGCCAAGGTTGAGCCAGGAGAGGACCACATCCACCTTGGATTGGCCATTGTGCCAATCGAATGGATTGATCTCCTGGAAAAGCACAACATCATCAGCGGTGTAGAACCGGGAGCCAGTGGCAGTGTTGATTGTGAACTTGCCGTAGATCCGGTCATCAGCCTGCTCCACGGTGAACTCACCCTGATAGAATGGGGTGAGCCTCCCGATCATACCACCACCAGTCAAGTCCTTCTTCCAGATGGCAGCGCCAGTGATGTCCTTGTATGCAATCGTCCGGGCCAACAGCTGGCCCATGTCGAAGTCTGGGCTGGGAGTGTCCAGGATAGCAGACAATGGATAATCACTCAACCACTTCCGATCCCCAGTCTCCTTGTCCTCCTCCACCACCATGAGCGGAGCCTCAGCAATCTTCCGCATCCGGTATCGGACAGCCACATTGAGGTATGCGGCAGCGGCATAGGCTGTGTCCCTTGTGACCCGCTCTGACTCGGAAGAGGCATAGCCGCCAAACAACCGGTAGATTGTCCGGGTGCCATCTCCGGAGAAGAACTGGATATTGGGTCCAAGGGTGAAGTTGACTCCCTTTCGCTGCTCCTCCATCATGTGGCGAAAGTGTTGCTCAACCTCTTTGCGTGTTGCTCTATGGGGGAGGGGATTGTTCCCGTCACCAGGAGAGACGGGTGTGCCCAACAGGTTCCGGAAAGGCCGGATCAAATCCACAATCAAGGAGTCTGAAGAGGGATGCCACCATTGCGCAATGAGAGATAATATACCCGTCTCGTCAGAGGATGGGAAGTGATTGTGGTAAGTATATGATACACAAGTACTTATGTGAGTACATTAGTGCATGGTGACTATCTGGGGCTAGCCAACCGGAACCTTCTGGGGATGGGCTGTGATCCATTACCATTGCCATTCATCCCGGAGTAAACCACCCCGACCATGGCCGGTCCCTTGTCGGATTGGAGGTTGAACATCTCAGTCCACAGCCAGACATAGGCATCCAACCGGTTGGGGCTGGGCATCCCTGGCTTCCAATTGCACAACTCATCCTCCAGGTCCACAAATACACCCTTGTGATGTATGCGCCCATCCTCTGACAGCTTCTGGACTGGTTCTGCTCGAATGATCTTCCCCCGGCTTGCGTTGACCAAGGTCACTGGAGGAGCACGCTCAACTGTGGAGATGGTGATAGCAACCATCTCCCCTCCATTGTTGGCCTCTGCCACCATTACATCTGCCTCCCACCGGTGATATGCGGCCACCGCAGCCTGAGCCCAAGCCTTGGGTCCTCCTCCCACAGTGCAATCCTCCAAGAGGATTCCGTGAGCAGTCTTGAACTCGTTGCGGTAGATCCCGCCCACCATGATGCCGGCCTCATCAGAGGTTTTCTTGCTGGTGACATTCGGGTCAATGGCCACCCCGATCCGGGCAAGCTTCTGCTTGTGATTGGGCTGGGCAGGTTGGCCAACCCGGAATGGGTCAATGTCCCGGACCCGGAGCCACAGACCCTCATCCGACTCTTCTGTCTCGTGTTGTGCCTCCCGTAGGAATGCCGCACGACCCCAGGCATTCAGCTGGAACTCACAGGCGTCCAGGTCCTGTCCCTCCCAGGTTGGAGTGCCGGCGCGAATGGCATAGCTGCGTGTCCCATCCTCATTGTTGATGGCTTCGATCTCCAGCCCTTCCACAGCCTTTTCCTCGTGCACAGATCGGTCGTGGAGAAAGTCCGCTGTCCCATCAGCCAATGTGGACACAATGCTGTTCTTGTGAATCCGGTTCTGGAGGAACAAGATGGCACAATCACCAGTCCCAGATGGCAGAATGGACTCTGTGATGGTCTCAACCTTCCTCTTGATCATCTCCTCCGTGTCGTGACGACTGTCAATGTCGTCAAACACAATAATGTCTGGGCGATCATCACCAAGCTTCACCCCTCGTGCGGCAGCATCCAGTCCGAGTGCCAGACAGTTGAACCCATTGGACACCCGAAGCATGTCAACGCGCCATCCGAGTGAGTTGCCATAGCGGTTGAGTGCTCGCGGCATCTCCAGAGACTCGAAATGCATCCCGATGGCCTGAACGTGTCGATTGGCCTGACCTTGGGTGGCGGACACATACAGAGCAAACCTCCTCCTCCTGCCCGTACCCATCCGAACCAGACCTAGCTCGATTGTAGAGGATTTGCCTCCCCCTCTGGGCCATATATCCACACGAGGCTGTGCGCGGACGTTTGGGGTAATCCCTTCCATCCATTCCCAGAGTGATGTGTGTCTCTGGCCAAATTCAGAGGACACTGACTTGGGGAACTTCCGGCGCAGCCACTCCTGATAATCCTCTGCGATGCCCATTGAGGCATTTGCGAGAGCACGACACCGGTCCACAAACATCCGGTACATCTTCTCTTCCAGAGATGGCTTGATCTCTGGGGTGATGGTACCGGGATTGTCTGAGATGCCCTCAGCGGACAGTATCAGCCTGGACATCTGTGATCTCAGGTTCTGGTGGGATCTCCATCATGGGCTTTGGAAGCAGCTTGGCAAGCTCCTCTAATGGTCGCTCAAGATACTCGAAAGGAACGTGGGTGGAGAACACATTGGAGAGGTGATTGATGAAGAGCAACATCCGCTCGTTGGTAATGTATTGCTGCATTGCCTCCAAGCGGGACTGCTCTGTGGCCACAAGCCTGCGGCGGGTATCAATTGTGCGGCGGATCTCTTCCCGGAGGACAGGGGTGTTGCGAGGCTTCTTCATCAAGTCCTTCCACAACTCCATTATGGCAGATACTTTCTTGCTGTTGCCCTCTGCCATTGCCACTGTGAGGTGGCCTCTCAGCTTCTCTAGCTCACGCCAATTCTCTGCGCTGTTGCCATACCGGTACTCTGTCAACAACTCCGTCAACTGAGCATCTGTAACCGCAATCTCTGCCCGGAGGGAGAGGAGATCATCATCATCCAATGACCGTTGAAACGTCTCACGCATGTCCCGGCCCATTGCTCGGGTGATCTGCGTGACTCGGCCATTGTACTTGTCCAATGTGATCCTGCCCCGTCCTCCTCTCCTCCTGCGATTGTGATTGATACAGCGGTCACTATCCACCAGCGGGGATACCGGGCAGGGGAATCCTGAGCGAGTCTTGCGGCCGCAGATCCTCTTGGAGAGGTGCGACTCAATCTCCTTGATCCACTTCTTGAGAGCGGCATTTGGCGGGTCCCATTCCACCCCGTCTCTGGGCTGACGTAGCTTGTCAGGAAGCACTCGGCTCATAATCATTGCCTGAACATGAACTCCACTCACACAGTTTTCAGACAATATAATCCGGTCACTCACAAAAACAAAATTGTGTCATGACAGCCCGGTCAATTGGATCTCGGAACAACTATTGGCTGTCGCGAACGTCCTAAAAAGAGGACGGGACATGGTTCCTTTCGCGACCCGCGCTATACGCGCGCCGTAGATGTCGAAGAAACGTTTTGTTGATTTGCAGTGTCAGGTCCGGCGCGCCAATTTTTCCGATTTTCCAGTTTTGTCCGAGAGTACAAGCCTAACTTTTTCACATATTGGTTAGCCAATAGGCACCCAATAGGGGGATAACCTATTGTGACCACAATACTTATTCCCCCTATTGGATGCAGCCTATTGGATCAGGTATGCGATTTTTTTTTTACACAACACTGACACCCCCTCGGCGCGTATATACGCGCGTCGCGGAAAGGCACCATGTCCCGTCCTCTTTTTAGGACGCACCATGAAATTGGCCAGAGACCAATCGGAAAGAGAGGACCTGGCCTTCCCCCCTCCCGAAGGGTTTTCTACCGGCTCCATGTGTTTATCAAGCTACTCAACCCATCCAAAGCCCTATCAAAGGACCCTTTTTTCGATTTTTTCGATTGGGACCGGTAATGTGATCTGTAACGCTTCCGAGTCCGCTTGATGCTCCGGAACCTCTCAATGTTCCGCACATACAACTCCTCCAGTATTTCACAGTCTGGACAAACCACAACCAAATCCTCTCCATCATCCAGCGGCGATGAACCCTCCTTCCGAGAAAACTCAACCATACAGTCCAAACATGCCAATGTCACATACCCACAGACAGCACACTCCCCCTCCCTTACACCACTCCCATCATGGGTGCACAAATCCTCCAATCTTTTCACCCAAAGCCTCCGGATCACCTTATATGCCAACTCCAGGTCCATCTCAACCCTCTTTTCCAACTCCAAGCACCGGTCACATCTCCGGGTTCCGCTGAACCCATCTGCCTTCCCACACAATTCACAAATCACCAACTCCTCATCCTCCTCCCTGACCGTTTTCGCATTGGCCAGATCGTAAATCCTCCGCAATTCATCAGGCCGCATCTCCTGCAATGTCGGGGTGACTGGACCATCCGCAGCTGCGCACCGGACATCAACACCTTCAATGATATTGGCAATCGTCTGTAACAGCACTCGATGACTTTCCATCACTTCACCCCTCCCTTTCCATTATCTCTCCAATGGTCCAAAGACTCTCCTCCGTTACCCAGAACGTCGTGTAATCTATCGGATGACCATCCCACCCTGTCACCGCAACCTCCTGGTCAAACTGGACCAAATAATCATGCCTCAACACCGTGGCCCCGTCCTTGCTTCGGATCAGGGCCACACTCCAGACTCTCCCACTCACCCCCAAACTCCCGTACACCACCCGATCCCCCACCCGATAGCGGGCACTCATGGATCACCTCCTCCTCCCTCAAGATGGGCCTTCAGCATCCGATGGTACTCCGCATGACACTCGGGACTGGACCCTGCCGCACGCTCCATCAGCCGGAAAACCTCCCGATCCAGTCCGATCCCTCTCCCCGGACCTCCCGGAGCCGGGATTCCACACATGCTTTCCACACCTCCCACACGATCTCCCCCTCCCCCCAACCCGGAGGACTCCCCGAAAATCGGAGGAGCCTCAGCAAAGCGGATCACCGTCCACCTCCCTTCCGGACAGCCACCGGGACCACCACCTCAACCAACTCCCGCTTGGCCCGTGTGACAGCCACATAGATGAGATTGTCCTCCTGTTCCATCTGCCAGACCTGCCGGGCAAAGGGTGAAGGCATGTACCGGTTCCTGCCCAGCAAGTACACCCGGTCCCACTCGCGACCCTTGCTCTTGTGGACAGTCGAGAGAGTGACTGTCTGGCTGTGGCCACCATTCGTGTCCCGGAACATCCCATTGATGACCTCCCGGAGCCGGTCAACCTTCTCATCATCCGGCAACCCGTCCATCAGCACATTCAGCGTGTCCACCCGGTCTGTGAGTGCTGCCGCCTTGGCCTCTGCTCCCTTGGCCATGAGCCGTTCCACCTCCTTGTCCAGGTACTCCCGGAGTCGCTTGCGGAGTGTCCCGATTGTCCGGGCAGACTTCCACTTGTTGGCCAGCGCGAGCAACCCGGCTCCGATCTCCCTCCCCTCCACGTGGCAGGCAACCCGGCGGCGGATCAGTTGGAAAGCCATCTCCACCAGCGGAGCCGTGTTGCGGCAAAGGATGGCATCCGTGGGCTGAAGATCCTCCTTGGCGAAGTCCTCCAGGTCAATGTTCCGCACGTTCCCGTCTGGAGCGGAGTCATGAGCCTCGATATGGGACACCCAATTGCGGGCCAGAGCCACAATGGACTTGGGGCACCGGTAGGTGACTGTCAGGGGAAGGTCCCGGCAACTGAACTCATCCCGGATCAGGTCCAAACTGTCGGAGTCCGCGCCAGTGAACCCGTAGATGGCCTGCCGGGGATCTCCCACTGCGATCAGTCGACCACCCGGCTTGAGCATCTTCCGCGCCAGTGCGCGGCGAGCCGGGTTGGTGTCCTGGGCCTCATCAATGAGCACCCAGTCGTTCTGCCACATCCGGACATTGTGGATCAGCGGTGCGTAGATCATGTCATCGAAGTCAATCACCTCCCCGTCCTGAGCGATGGAGTCCTGGAGGATGGTGATGGCATAGCGTATGCCCGTCTCCACCATACTGTCGATCCCCTCCAGCGACAACCCGTCACCCGCCAGCTTGTCCTCCATCTCAAAGTGGTCCACGATCTCGCGCCATGCATTCGGGTCCTCTGTCCGGGAGAGGATGCCCACAGCGCGCTGCTTGGCCAGCGAGACTAGCTCCTTGGTGAACTCTCGATACTCCTCTGGGATCTCGCGAGCCTCCATCAGCTTGCTGATCTTGTCCCCATCCACCTTGACGTTCGGAGCCACCCGCCGCCAGGCCGCGAAGCCAAAGCTATGGAAGGTGCCGGATCGCACGCGGCGGGTGTCCACCCCGGACTGGGAGAGTCGGGTGGTGATCTCATCCGCAATCTTCTTGTTGTAGGCTGCGAATGCTACAGATCCCTGAAGCTTCTGGCAGATCCACACGAGTGTGGTTGTCTTCCCGGACCCGGCCACTGCCACGAGAATGGCATTGCCACGGCCAGAGGTGACAAAGTCGAGTGCGACCTGTTGCTGAGGGGATGGCTTGGTGCTCATTGCGATTCTCCGTTTCTATGGGTCCTGCGCTCCGGTCCTGGCTCCCTTGTCCCGGCACCGGTCCTGCCCTTCTAATTATCGACCGGACTTCTGAAACTCATAACACCCCGGACAAAATGGCCCGCCACCTCCCGGCTCCCACTCCGGTAGTCCACACGATGGACAATGGGTGGTGTCTTGGTGTTGATTGACAACCGAAACCTCCCACTCAGGAAGCTTGGCCATCTTCAACCACACTGGAAGCGTGGGAGGAATGCCCCCGGTTGTCCGGGCCATGGCCACATCCTTCCTCCACTGCTCCCGGAACCTCTCCATCGTCCGGAACCTCTCCCGGAACCGGATGATGCCTGGTTCTGAGTGGTCAATGGAGTAACGTCCTTGTCCAATCTTCACGGCTCAATCTCCCGGATCTCCCACCACCCCCGCCACTCTCCCCCGGAGCGGAGAGCATGGAGCGGAACGCGAAGGATGTCAGAGGCTGTCCCGATCTCCACCAACGGTTCGATCCCTGGCCCAGATGGATGGAAGTACAGCTTCTGATCTATCGTGGTGTAGACCACACTCCCCCTGGATCGGAGGAGTGTGGTCAGACGGCCTGCCAAGCCCTCCCTCATTCTCCAGCTCCGATGTGGCCAGCCGGTCCCTTGCCACTATCAATCTGGTCATCCAGCCCGATGTTACCAGCCTTGGAGGAGCCGGCATAGTATGCCCATGGGTCCGAAGCCACTGGACGTTCGCGCCGGTTCTGATCCCGCTCTGCTCGCTTCCGCCACCTGGCCTCTTCCCTCTTGGCAGCTCGCTCTGCCTCCCGGTCTAGCTTGGCCGCTTCTTCTGGGTTGGCCTCCCTCCATGCCTTGTCTCGCGCGGCGCGTTCCTCCTCCTGGGCCAACCAGATCCTCCGGCGCTCCTCCTGCTGGGCCAGAGCCTTGGCATAGGCTCCTTCCCCATACAGGAAGTCATAGTTGCGCTCATACTCGGACTGGGAGAGTCGGGTCATGACCAAGGCCGTGCCGCCAGCACCAACACCAGACCGGGTGCGCTCCTCTTCCTGCCTCTGCTCATCTCTGAGGATGTCACTTCGCTTGTCCTGGAGCCTCCCGACCAACCGCTCTGCCGCTCCCTTGCGGAAGCTCGTGGCCATGGCAGAACGGTTGTGGTAAGTCCCGGTCTGGGCCAGACAGTACTCCTTGGCCAGGCGGTTGATGGCCGTCAAAAGGTAGTCCGCCATCATCTTGGTCGAGAGGATGTTGACCTTTTTGCCAACCAGCCGATGGGCACGGGACTGCTTGCGACCCTTGATTGTGTCGGTGGTGATGGTGGAGAAGTACCAACACCAGTTTAGCTCTGCAATGGCCTTCCACAACTCGCGCTCAAACTCAGAGAACCCGCCTAGGATCTTGGTGTCCTGCCGCTCTGCCCCTGCGCTGGCCCCGGACCCGACTGACTCCATATCCAGGTTGTACTTGGCCAGCAGATCCTGGGCCAGCTGGGTGGCCACGGATGCCTCGTGCTCATTGGCATTCCCGGCGGCCTTGTTGAGCAAAAGCTCAATCTTGTGAAGCGCCTTTCTCTGTTCTGCGGAGAAGTCTTTGGTAGTCATTGATCAGCCCTCCTCTTCAGGACCACGCGAGTCTCGCCAGTCCGCCATGGACAGTCCGGTGTTCACCGCATCCTCCAGGTCATCCGTGTAGTAGGCCGTGGCCTCCTTGCCTTCGGAGAAATTGACCTGGTACTCCCCGTACTCATCCCTCTTGATGACCATCCCGCGCTCCCGCAGGATCTTCTTGGCGTTCTTGGCATTCATGGCTCGTTCTCCGTTTCTGAGGTTGATCCCACCCGGCTCACTTGGCCGCTTCAGCCTCTGCGATGGCTCTCCACTCCTCCGCGATCTTCTGGGCCTGGGCCGCAATCTCCAGCCACCCGTTGTAGTGGTCCATTACATCCTGTCCCCTGTTGGCCTCAGCCATGGCCCGGTGGGCAAGTGCCTGCCCACTCTTGACTGTCTGGATCCGGTTACTCTTGGCCAT
This sequence comes from Bacilli bacterium, assembly GCA_041655535.1. Classification (GTDB taxonomy): domain Bacteria; phylum Bacillota_I; class Bacilli_A; order RF39; family UBA660; genus DUPI01. The sequence continues at coordinate 18,869 of JBBAFH010000006.1, read as the reverse complement.
GGTTCGTTCTCCGTTTCTGAGGTTGATCCCACCCGGCTCACTTGGCCGGTCACCTTCGAGTCTCGGCCACCCCACCCCGGATCTTTACACGGGTGACCGATATCAATATAGTGTCCGGATGCCCGGATGGAAAGGGTCATCCTCACTTCTTCCGGCTCAGGTGTCTCACGATCCGGTCCCGGTTCTCCTGGGTCATGGGCTTGGTCCCGTTGACCTTCCGAGTGGGCAGGGAAATCACCCCTCCCCGGATTGCAGCCTGGCGCTCCAGCTTCCGGTAATACACGGTTCTCCGGCTCATATGCTACTCCTCTCAGGGGTTGATGTAGGTGGGCCAGGGTGGCCAATATACTCGTGTCCACCCTGGCCCGAAAGTCCTTCAGAGGTAGCCCAGGAAGTCACCACTTTCATCACCCACCTGGATCACCCACTTGTCCCCGGCTGGGATGATATCATAACTCCAGTCCGGGTCATCATCCCGGATCTTATCCACGACATCCTGAGCAAGCTTTGGCTTGTCGAAGATCGTGGCCAGGGCTGGGTCAAACCTCCCATCCAGAGCAGCCACCGCTAACTTGATCCTCCCAGCAACCTGCTGTAACGCAGCAGAGACATTCGGTTCACGCAGTCGTGGGGCAAGGATGATCATTTCCGTTCGCGCCTGCTTCGCCGCGTCAATCAACTCCCGGATTCTCGGGTCCATGGTCATGTATCCTGAATGAGGTGGATAGGTGAGTGGCACTCCGATATGGAGTGCCACGCAGGTTGATTCTAGATCACCCCTCCTTGGGGGTGGTGGTGAGTGGTCCACCCGGCTTCTTCCGGCTCACCTCATAGGACCGGACCTTGTCAATCTCCACCCCGTGGGGGAGGTGGTGGCGGACTGGGTAGTGGGCTGTGGTCGGGAGTCCCGGAACCCGGCAGGTGATGATGTCGGCGCGCTGGACGTTCCGATCCAGGTCCTTGCGGACGATGCTGACAGCCTCCTCCCGCGTGTCAGCCACAGCCCATGTCCACTGGCTGCTGGCCCAGTAGTGCTCGATGACGTTGCTCATGACCGGTTCTCCGTTTCTGAGGTTTGCCCTGCTCCCGGCTCACTTGGCCGGTATTTAGAGTATCGGTCACCACGCGTGAAAACTTTACACGTGTGACCTCTTCAATATAGTGACCGGGTGGGCGGATGGAAAGGGGTGACCAAGGCCATGGTCCATGTCATACACCTGGGGGAAGAGGAGCCCACGCTGAACGATCCGGCGGATGGTGGCCGGGGAAACCTCGTGGATCCCAGCAAGCTCACTCGTGGTCAATCCCTCCTCCATGTACTGGTAGAAGATGACCCAATTGCGATCCGCCTTGCTCCCGGCTCCGTGCGAGCGGATGTGGTGGAGGTGGGACCCTACCTTGGTGGCAGATGGCCACCCGCAGAACGGGCACGTGAAGTGCTCTCGGGTGACTCGGGCACCGGAGCGGAGTGGGGTGATGACCATGGTGATTCTCCGTTTCTGGGATGAACCCACGTTTGGTGACTAACTGTTTGAACTTGGCCAGAGATGGATCAAAGGCACGGACATGGGCACTTATATGTCCATGCTCACGATTGGCCAAATGGTTGCAAGACATGAACTTATGGCCACATCAAAAAATCCCTTTTCTCGGCATATTCCTCCCCGGTAAGCTTGGTGATGAGTGTCGGGATGTGTATGAGTTTCCCGAACTTGGCCACCGCTCCCTCCCGGATCTCCTCCCGTGTGAGCCTCCCTCCCTGCAGGTCCAAGAGCACTTCACCATACGGAAACAGCAAGTGCTCCGGCTCCGGTGCATCCACCCGTAGGAACACAAACACCCGGCCACCAGCCATTGACCGTCTCCGCATCCAAAGGATCTGCTCCTTCCGGAAGTGGCGGATGCTGACTGGTCCTCCAGATTTTGGCCATGATGGAAGACACTTGAGCTCAATCCAGAACTCCCGCCCGCCAATGCACCCATTGACATCCGGAGTCCCAACCCCAGCCACCCCGTTCTCGATTCTCTCAATGTGACCTGCGTGAGCAATTTTGCTCCGGAGTTTCACCCAGAAATCACTCTCACGCATGTCTCTCCGGAGTCCATGTGTCTGTCCTTCCGTGCTTGTGGACCTCTGACCACTCTCGGCAGTACGCCTGGACATTCCGGTACCACTCGCGTGCAGTGGCCCCGTCCTGCCTCTGGTATCGCTTCTCCCCGCGTGCCAGCTTCCGATACTCGTGGATCTCACCGGAGAGAGTGAACAGTGGGATGTTGATCCACCATGGTGTCATGCTGATGGCAAGCTTGTCCGCAACACAGAGGATGCTGTATCGCTTGCGATCCCTCTTAGCCATAAACCTGCTGTGGTACAGGACCATGTCATGCCAACGGTAGTTTCCCGTCCACATCTCCATTGGGTATCCATCAACCACCTTCACGCTGACCCGATCCAGAATGCGCGGCCAGTCAAACAAGAAGTGGACAATGCTGGCCCCCAGGTGCGGGTGTAGCTCTCCCATCTCCCCATCCATATCCGGTTGTCCCCAGTAGCCCCAGTCGTGGACAATGAAGCAGACCCATAGCCTTGGGTCCCACAGGCTGTAATCCCGCCTCGTACAGTGGTCATAGGATGGGCGGAATCCATACAATCGAAACCAGGCCGCAGCCACGAACCATGGATGGAGGAACCATAAGTGGCCGCCATACAACAGGCTCCGGGTCCCGACTGGCAGCCTTGTGGACAGGGCCACCAGGATCAACAGTGCGGCCAGGATGGTAAGGATTGTCATGTGGACTTGCTTTCGCTTTTTTCAATGGCCTCCTTGGCACACAATTCCCCGTAGCCGCTGACCAGTTGACCAAGGATGAATGCCTCATTGGGAGTCATTTGTCTATCGCTCCAAATCTCGATCATAGATGCCATAATGAAAAATACATTCTCTGAGGTGTCCATTGGATGAACAAAAATCCTCTTCAAATCCTGTCTACAGTAAGGACAATACAACTCTTCTGCTTTTTGCACATTGTCTGATTCAATGATCCTGATCTGGGCAAAGTCATTTTGCTGGCATTGATACTTGGTGAACCATTTCATATCATAGATTCTGTGATAGGTGGAAGATAGCCAGCAATGTGCTTGATCACCAGCCTTGGCATTGTGTACTGTTCAATAACCCCATCATCAAACAGCACCAATGTTGTCTCTGGGTAATACCAATAAGGGGAATACACCTTTGGGTATACAGACAAGATCGTTCCATTGATCTGTATATCCGAACATTCGTGCCACCTAGAGATAATTCGGTCACCCACGCATAGCTGACGGATAGGCTGGGTCATCCTCGATTCTCCTCCACTTGGACACATAGAATATGCGCCACTCTGGGTCCCGGATCTTCCCGCGCCAGATGTACCAATCCCCGATCTTACTCCCTTCCACTATGGGCTTGCCAAGCTTCTCATAATCATATCGGCTGATCTTGGCAATGATTGATCCAGTATCATCCTCCAATGTGAGGTTGAGGAACAAGTTGTTGCGGAGGATCTTCCGTCCACCACGCTTGGCCAATGCATCATGCTCGTTCAGGTCGCGCTGGTTCTTGACCTTGATTCTGGCAAGGAACACATACTCACCCGGATCATTGACATCCCGGACATAACTGACAGATCCGGATGTGACCCTGTGGTTGCGCGGATTTTTGTAAATGTCACCAAACCTCCGCTCCCCCTCGAATATGTCATCATATGGGGTGGTCCCGGAGGTAAGCAACTTGACCTGTCCCGGTAGAAGTCCCTTGCCTGCGGAACGTCTGTCAATGATGTCCTGGGCCTTTTTGGGCCCAATGCCCTTGATGTTGGTGATGCCTCCAATGAGTCGGCCATCCGCAACTTCCCAATTGAGAGTCGAGTGCTTGATGTCGAATGGCTTGTACTCATAACCCTCTCGCACCAACTCCCGGAGAATGCGGATGCCTTGCTCTGAGTCCTTCTCATTGCGGAGAACTGCGGCTGCGTACTCCAGCGGATGGTGGGCCTTGAGCATGGCGCACCAGTAGCTGATTAGGCCATAGCTAACTGCGTGTGACTTGTTGAATGCCCAGGAACCGAATGTACAGATCTTGTCCCAAACGTTCTTGGCATCCCGCTCCCCAACTCCTTGATCCAATGCACCCTCCCGGAACTTCTCCCAATACTTTCCGAAGAACTCATCACCCAGACTCTTGGACATGGCCTTCCGGAGCATTGACACATCCTCCCAGGATAGCTTGCCCATGACCCTCCCGATGGCCATAACCTGCTCCTGGTAGATGACTGTGCCATAACTCTCCTCCAGCAAATCCGAGACCATTGGGTGGAGCGGGACAATCTTTTGCTGACCAATTCTCCGGGCAACAAACTCATTGGCAGCCCCACAATGGAGAGGACCTGGACGGGCCAAAGAGGTGATGGCCACAATGTCATTGAAGTCCCGGATCTTCATCTGTCTGGTCAGGCTTTGAAGAGCATATCCCTCGAACTGGAACACCCCACTGAACCGATCCTGGTTCAGGATCTCGAATGCCTCTTTGTCATCCAATGGATACGTCACCAGCCAATCCCGATCCTTGCCAATCTGATCTAGGCAATCCTCCAGCACGGATAGCGTTCGGAGTCCCAGCACATCAATCTTCAACATGTTGAGACGTTCTGCATCACCCTTGTCCAACTGGGCCGCTCCGCTCCGATCAATCGCACAGTACCGGGTCACCGGGTCATTGACCACCAGAACTCCGGCGGCATGCATCCCGGAGTGGTTGGCGTGCCCCTCCATCTGGGCGGCAATTTCCAGCTGAGGATACTTCCGGAGAAGTGCCTGGCCAATGTCCATAGAGTCCAATGTGTCCCGGACGCAGAGGTTTGCACGCGCATCACCTCCGGATCGGTCCAGCATTGCATTCTTGACGTCATTGACTTCCCAAGCAGGGATGCCCAATTCCTTGGCCACGATTCCGAGACATGACTTGGCCTTGTAGCGGTTGATGGTTCCGATCCTTCCCACTCGCTCTGAACCATAGACTTCCCCTAGTGACTCGATCACCTTGTCACGCTTGACATCCGGGAAGTCTAGGTCAATGTCCGGAAGGTCTGCACGGGTAACGTCAATGAACCTCTCGAACATCAATTCGTGGACAATTGGATCCACATCCGTGATCCCCATCAGATAGCAGACTAGGCTGCCAGCTGCGCTCCCTCTCGCCGGGCCAACCAACATAGTCTGTTTGGCTCGTTGGACCATGTCAGCAATCACAAAGAAGTAATCCTCAAACTTCTTCTCTGCGATCATCTTCAATTCCCGGTCCAGCCGGTCCTTGTACTCCTTGTTGAGTTTTAGCCCTCTTAGTTTCGCTCCCTTCAGACACTCCTTGCGGAGAGTCGTGCCCCAGTCCCGCTGGACCATGCTGGCGGAAGGAAGTTGGTCCAGAGTGATCAGGCTGGCTATGTAATCTGTGTTGGTGAAGCAATCATCCGTGGCCTCTGGAATCGACAACCGCAACTCCTCTTCCCCCATGATATGGTGGCCAGCAACTCGGGAGTCCCGGTTGCGGAAGGCTACAATATCATACACATCCTTGTCGCCAACTCGTGGATAGAGGTTGTCTGTGGTGGCAACCTTCTGGAACCGGTCATCCCTCATTGCCCGCCGGTTCCAGGCTTGATTCCCTGGAGTCACCTCCAGATAAGTTGTCCCAGAGGGATTCAGCCGGGTAAGGTCCGCAGCCGTCCCGGAAAGCACAATGACCCGGTCGGAAAGATGGTTCACGTGGTCATAGTCGATTCTGGGGAGAAAGTAAAACATGCTATTGGCCAGAGACACAAGATCATAGACCTCCCCAAGCCCTTCTTCATCCTTGGGCAGAAATGCCATTATACTGTGACCCTGGCGCTCCTTCACACTTGCATCCTTGACCACAGCTATTTCCGCTCCGAGAATTGGCTTCAAGCCATGTTTGGAGGCTTCCCGGAAGAACTCCACATGCCCCCAAGTCCCGGAGTCCGCAATGCCCACAGCAGTAGATTCTGGAGAGGAGTCTTTGGCTGCATCCAGCACCTCCGGGACCCGTCCATACACCCGGCCAAAGCTGTACTCTGTGCGCAATCGGAGGTGGTTCATGTCACATCCGGTCCTGAGTCCTGAGCCATCGAACGATCTCTGCCAACTGGCGAACGTCATCTAGTGCCCGGTGTGTCTGATTGGCCGGGTGTCCAGTGGCCATTTCGTACAGCTGCTCTTGCTTGAGACGGTGGCCCTTGATATCGTTGGTTATCTCCGCAGTACAAATGTGCTCCGGCGGCCACGGGAACATATTGACTCGGGAGAGCCTGGTTAGCTCGAATGTGACCAGAGAACGGTCAAAAGGTAGATTGTGAGCCACCAGCACCGACTCCCCCAGGAAGAATTTGAGCAACTGCCCAAGGTGGCTGACAAAAGGCTTCTTGTCGGCCAGATCCTTGTCAGTGATCCCAGTGATTTTGACGATCTCTTCTGTCAACTGAACTGGAGGCTTGCAAAGGAAGTGTACATGCCCCTCCTCCTCCAAGGAATCATTGTTGAGTTTCAATGCAGCAAACTCGATGATATAGGGTTGCTGGGAGAGAGGCACTGGGGCTGGTTGAACCAGCCCCGTTGTCTCAGTATCCAATAGAATCATTTGCGAGCCTTTCCACCCGGTCGTGGACGGGAGAACCGGAAGTTTGGGGATTTGCAGTGGCAAGATACTCCCTTGGCCACCCACCCACCTTCTGCTATTCCCCGGACCTTGAGGAAGCCACGTATTTCCCGGACCTTGAGGAAGCCACGACAGCTGTTACATCTGGCCCGGAGGTATCTTGTGCGCCGTTCAATTTTGCTAGCCATTGTATGGCACCCTCTCAATCAACTTGAGATAGAACCCAAATTGGTCCAAGGTATCCATGATACAATACTTGTACCGGCGGGAATCCTTGATATGAGGATTGGTGTGGGATATTGTCCGGACCTCCTGGGCCACCTGATATCCTGCCTCTACCAATGGCCGCTTGGCCTCTTCTATACTGGGGACATGCAGGCCAAGGTGACTCATTCCTGACTCTTGGCCAACCTGACCAAGCCAATTGTCGTGCTCATTATCATAGCTAAGAATCTCAAATTCAAACGGGCCCAGCTGGTAGTTGAAATTGAGAACGGCGGGTGTTGGCCCGGAATAAGATCCATCGGTTCCTGGCCAAACCTCTCCCTCTGTGATCACCCGATCCTTGGCCCATTCGGTTAGACCAATGAGTTTCAGCGCCTCCTTGAGTGCCTCAGGATTCTTGGAACAGATTGCCACCTGTTCAATGAAGTATGGAGAACGTTTTGGCTTCTTCTTCTCCTTCAACTTCAAGACTTGGATAGCCATCAATGAATAATTGGCCATGTCCAGCAGACTGTCCAGCAGACTGTCCCTAGTCTCCTCCCCGACAGAGTCAGAGGATTCATCCACCATAGCAGTTTTGATCCGGATATATTTCCGGTGGATATCGCTGAAGCAAAGTTTCCTGTCCAGCATTGCATCATTCAGTTCATACCGGCTTTCCCCGTACAACTTGACCTTTTCCAGACGCAATGAGGCCATCCCCTCAACAATCTCTTCATACTCCGCTTGGGTTGTAATCCCCAACTTGCTAGCCAACAGCAATCTTTGTTCTTTGTCCAGCCTCTCAATCTCAGACATGTCTTGGTCAAGCCCCATATGGAAGGATACATCCGGAAAGATACCGGTGTCTCTCCTTGCTGGAGAGAAGGAAGGTGATGAATTCAGCAAGGGTTGCCGGGTCCGTTTCTACTCCGCAAGGAATTGCGGCCAACTGATATGCTCGTGCCTCCTCTGGAGTCCAACCACGCTCCTCCGGCACCCGTTCCTCAATATACCGGCTCATTTCTGTACCGGCGAGTTTGTTGGGTGAGATCCCGAAAACTGTGATGTTGTTCCTCCGGGTAAGCTCCCTCGCAAGTTGCAGAGTCATGATGTGGGCTGCTCCCTTGCTGGCATTATAGGCTAGGGAACCGGTCATGGGCATGTGACTGGCATTGGATACGATATTGAGGATGGTTGCCCCTTCCCCTTTCCTCAACTCCTTCCGGGACAGCATGCTCAAGAAAGTTTTCGTGACTAGGAAGATGCCCTTGGCATTGGTGTTCATAACCATCTCCCAGTCTGCATCTCGGAACTCCTGCAACCAACCAATTCGATTCACCCCTGCATTGTTGATCAGGATACTTGGGAGAGGGATGTTATTTACTATGCAGACGTTTCGTACATGAGCACAAGCATCAACTACACTACTCTTGACTTGGACATTACAAAAGACATGGAAATCAGATCCAACTGGCTCATTGGTATCTGGAGCATGATCAAGATTGAATACCTTGAAGCCCTTGTCTTTCAACTCTGACTTGATAAATGCCCCCAGTCCGTTCGATCCCCCGGTGATCACCGCTGTCTTGTTCATGTTGGAACATCCTGTGTTTGGAAGCAAGTCAGCCCTAAAGATCGCCACATGTCCACAACTGACTTCCGGTCCTCAAATACTCCCATGACCACAGAGTCAGGATAGTGTATCTTGAAGTCATTCAGGTACCAATCCCGCTTGAACTCTGCTGAACTCAAGTAATCTCCAATAGGACGCATGGCCAATACATCATACTCGATTCCATTTTCTTCCAACCAATCCTCCGTCAGCTTCTTGAACTTCTCTGGCCTACCGGTGCACAGAGCAGTCCGGTGGTTGGACCACATCTGGATAGAATTGAGGATGGTCACCTCTGGTTTCCTGATTGGATCAAAGATACAGGCACTGTGATATGCATCATAGTCCGGTCTGAGCCCGGACTCCCTTGCCCGGAGGATATGGGACACTCTATGATCATGATCACACAATGTCCCGTCCAGATCAAAGATCCACCACAAATTGCTTCTGGAACGTGCCTTCCTCCTTATGGATTCATCAATCTCCTCCGGAGTGTATGGCATAGTATCAACCATGGGTGGTCTGTGACTCCTCTCCCACCTTGATTGTGGGCTGGGCTTCTGCACGCTCCTTCTCCCAGATGGTCTGGATCTGGTTGGGGCTGAGAGGAGTCTTGTCACCATATGATGATCCCGTCTCCGGGTTGTACACATATGGCTTCACTGGACAGTCACTGACCGGGAAGGTCGGGAACAAACATGTCCCGTTCCATGCACACTGGACCCGGATCCAATTCTTGGTCCATGGGTGGACTCTATTGACCTCCTCCCGGATGGCCCGGAAAACGTCCTGAAACTCCCCCTGGGCCTTGACACAGAGCCTTTTGAGACCCATGTCGTGGAGAGTCCGGAGGTTGGCCTTGAAGATGATGTTGGTGCTGATGTTGGTCGGGAGGACTCCACGGGCATCCTGTGGTCTGGCTCCTGCTTTCAGCAGATAGGAATACATATCACTGATATGCTTCATATCCAGATTATACTCCAGCTGACGCTTCTCATCCTCAGCAATGGAGGGACCGGTTACATATTCAAAATCGGTCATGTCCACTACACGTTGGGCCTGTTGGGCGAAAGAGGTTCCCACCCGGTGGCGAACTAGCTGGTGGGTAAATGCCCGACTGACTCCCTCAATGGCAAACACATAGTCCACAAACTCCCAAGAGGACTGGATTGTGTTGCGCATATACTCTAGCTCCTGCATCTTCTTCTCTTCTGGCCAATTCCGAATCTCTTCCATGGCTCCAGGAGACATGGTCAGGCGAGTGTTCTTTGTGAAGAGGAGCAGATCCAGCGCGTCCGGAGTGTAGCTGATCAGAGTGACTTTCATCAGTTTGCGTAGTAAAGGCGATTGGTGTATCCATCCCGGAGTCGGATGAATTTGTCGATGATTGAAATATCCTTGACCACATCATCCAGCAGGATCTGTCTCCACGTTGCAAACCTCCCCAGGCTATAGATCCCGTGGCTGTCGGTTGTGCTGAGAATGAATCCCCGCCGTTGGTTCTCGTCAATTGGGAGGATCTTGCCAAACTTCTGGAACTTGGGAGTAGAGATTTCAAATGATGACCGGTGTATCCCGAAGTCCTCCAAAATACCAACCCAATCAATCCCTGGATCTGATCCCCACTCATCCGTGTACTCAGCAATCATCACACTCCCAGTCACGCTCACCCGGTATGGAGCCACATTTGGTTCTGGATAGTAGATTGTTTGGTGAATGTCTGTGCTGGGGGAACGGAACTGGATGTGCTGGGAATAGATCCCTGTGTACCGGAATGGTGGACGCTCCGACTCCTTTGGCCATCCGAGTATCCTCATCAGGGATGGCATCGGGATGGTGGAGATGACTGGTTGGTGAGTCTGCTTGTATGTCTCGATCCAATCTGGTGTCATCCCGCTCCCTGTCTGGATATCACACCGGCTGGCCAGCCTGGCCAAGAAGTCTGGTGGGGCAATGTACCTCTTGACCGGAGAGGTGTTCAACACACTCCGGTCCATTACGTGGCCCGTTACCTTCCGGGAATAGAGGTTGTTCATGGCCAAGGTAGGGGTGGTGTGGAGACTCCCCCGGTACTTGATAGCCTTGGTCACATTCACCTCCCGGAGAGGGATGCCAGTTGATGCCTCTACATCTCTGGACCGGAAGCGGAGGAGTGCGCCATGGTTGTCCGGTAACTCCGGCTGAATCTCGTGTATCACCGGACTGTGGTGGCTGAGCATAACTCCGGCCAACAATCCTGCCATCCCTGCCCCGTATATTATCATTGTCACCTTCACAGATGTGAGGAAGGACGGGGGTGCCTCCCCCGTCCTTCTGGCTCGATTGGAATGCTCTATCACTTCCAGCTGATATGCCCCAGCCTATTCATGATCATCAGGTCCGCAGAGAGTGCACCCGCCTTGAGTGCGTCCTCATACACCATCCCATCCTTCAGCACATTCCAGCTACGGGTCCTCCGGGTGTCCTCCCTCCGGTGCGCTCCCATGCCCTTGGGTGTCCGGTGGATCTTCTTCCCGGAGTACTGGCTCACCTTGCTGGTGGCTCCTGCACGGGTCCGAGTGGTGGTGGCCTTAGAACCTTTCTTGGCTACAGCAGCCTTGGATGACTTGTTGTTGGCTGACTCCTCCTTCTCCACCTCTGCGGATTCCGTTTCGTGCATCACTGCCAGACCGGGGAGGAGCGGGGCCACCTTCTCAGCTGCCACCGCCAAAGACCGGAAACCCTTCACCGGGGATTCTGGATTAGCCTCATTGTGAATGGTCACTAGCCAGGCCATTGGAAGCTCATCCAATCCCGTTCCGTCCTTGCTGACCAGATGAGCCTTGGTCCCGTTGCTGGTCATCTTCTCCAGCGCCTCCTTGGCACGAGAATGAGCCTGGAATCCGAGAACCGCATTGCCGCTGGCACTGATGAGGAAGTACTTGGATGACTTGACCATTGTCCATTCTCCGTTTCTAGGTTCCGCTCCCCGGTCACTTGCCGGGCCTCCTTATTCTCGACCACCCTGCCACCATACTTTACATCGGTTGCCCCGACACTCCCTGGCTCGTGGCTACACCGTCCTGACTTATGACATTTGCGGCCCGTCCCGGTCAGGAACGTCCCCAGGCCAACCCCGTTACTCTACCGTCACATGCTCCAGCTGACGCATGATCTTGAGGTCATCGAGATTCCCGCCAGCCTCTGAATAGTCCTTGACGGACAGGGTGCCCTTCTTGCTGGCATGCTCTTCCAGGATCTTCCACGAGGCAGTGCGCCGTGAACCCTCCTGCCGCTTGGCCTCACGACCCTTTTCCAGAATGGTGATGATGCCATCCAGCGACTGTTCACGCGGCGCGCGCTCAGGCCTCTCAGGGATCTCACCCGGCTTGGCATATCCGGAGAGGAGAGGATACACCGTCTCGATTGCTTCCGCCTTGTTCTTGAAGTCCTTGACCTGGGCCTCAGCATCTACAGCCTCATTGTGGATGGCCACCAGCTGGGCCTTGCTCAACCCCTGAAGATCCTCAGAGATGAGTACCAGGGTACTTCCCTCACTCTCTCTCTGGGCAGCTTCCGCATCCGCTTTCCGGCTGTAGCCGAACACTTCGGATGAATCCTTGTTGATGACGAACTTGTTGAGCCTTGCCATGGTACGTTCTCCGATCTTCTGGTGGTTTGGTTTGCCCCTTGACCCGCGCGCATACAAGATAACACATTCACCCAGTCATGGAAAGAGGGATCTATCGAAAGGTGATATGGCTCAACCTCTCCATGATCTTTAGATCCTCCATATGCCCACCCGCCTCCACATATGCCTCCACCGTCATCCCATCCTTGATGATGGCCCATGACTCTGTTCGTCTTGTCCCGGACTTCCGGGTGGCAGATAGTCCCTTGGGCAGGCGATGAATCCTCTTGCCTCCCTCCCCCTCCTTTATCACTCGCGCGCGCGAAGGGGAAGGAGTGTGCCCCTTTCCCTTCTCATGGGACTTCTCTGCTCCGGCAGCCTTTGCCCCAGGCCCAATAGTTGATACCACCCTGGACCAAATGTTCCACGTGTATTCTACCGCCAGCTTCTTGTTCCGGAAACTATACTGTTTGGCGCGCTCAGGCTTCATAGTCATCCGGAAAATCTCAAGCAAGTCATCTTGGCTGAGTTGTGTCAGGTCTGACATCCTAGCTATGACCGGAGCCTTGCCACGACCCTTGGGCAGGACCTCATCAACCGGGATCAATTGCCATGGGTGCTGGAGGAGCCGGTAAGGTTTCCTTGCCACATCACCCTCCGTTTCTAGTGTGTATGGGGGGCCAGGTTCCTCTGGGATGATATATATGCCACAATCAGCAATCGGGACAATACCAGGGGTGAATTGATCTCGTGCCGTGTTGATCTCATCTTGGGTGGCATTGTCCGGGACAATCAACGGGATTCCGGATCTGGTGATGAACATCTTCCGGTGTTTGGGCCGGAGTCCCTGGGCCCAGACCGGAGCATCAGGCCTGGGATCGGAGGTGTATTCATACACATGGTGGTCCGCATCCGGATTGGCCCACCCGGTTCCAGGCCCACCCCGTTTCTTGTGGACCTGGACCGGTTCCCGGAGGAGTACCAATTCATTCATGACCGGTACTTCCGGAGTGCTAACCGAATCATCCGCGCCTCCTTCCTTCCATGCCACCTGGCAGACTCGGAAGGGGTGATCAGGTGGCCATCGTGAGAATCATCGACGCATCCTGATGTGATCTTGCCGTGGTCATCATACAACCGGAAGGGATTGTCCACAGCGCGTCCGCAGGTCCCGCAAATTTTCTTCTCCATCAGGCGTTCTCCGTTTCTGAAATGTTTCAGGAAGAGATCCCGAACTCCTTGTCCAACTCTAGGGCATCCAACTCCCACCCGACAATTTCCTCCCAATATCCCTCTCGCTCCGCAAAGCCCTCAACATCTCCAGTCCAGAATCCTGCATCCCTTCCCAGCAACTCTAGAAAATCCTCCCGCTCGATCCCGCCAAGATAGATTCTCATTTTCAGTTCTCCATTTCTGAGGTTCCTTGTTGTGATTCCGTACTAGGAATATCGACCACCAACCATGAAAACCTTAGCCTACGCTATCAATATAATGGACATGAGGGCATCCGGAAAGGCCCATGATCACCAAAACCCACTTTTGGTGACTAACTGTTTGAATTTGGCCAGAGGTGGATCGGGAATGTTTGCATGGGTACTTATATGTCCACGGTCACGATTGGCCAAATGGTTGCCGTTCATGAACTTATGAGTGGGTAATATCTTTGGGTGTGAGGGGAGATGAGATGAAGTGACTCACGTGCTCGGGTGGCCCCGACATAAAAAACCCGGTGCTCGTGGTCCGGCTCCTTGGTGTATGATTGATATGTCCGGCTCGACATATCCGGAAGGAGTAGGACGTGATCAGCTTCCGCTCCCTTGACTCCGTGAATCGTCTCGATGGTGATTCGTGGGGTGTCTGTCAGGCTCTGCTTTCTCCGAATGAGCGTGGAGTAATAATCGCGCTGGACCGGGTGCATCCACCGGAATGCCTGCTCCCATGGTTGGCTGGAGACTCTTTCCGTAATCCATGATCGAACCTGAGACACTGGGTATTGCTCTGTCTCCCGCAGGGTTGGGATCATGGCCATGCTTGCGGCGCAAACATCCCGGAACTCCTGGGCACTGAAACTCTCCTCTGGATCCCCGAAGCTATGGCGGACCTTGTTCCACAAATTGATCAGCCTGACATGTTCTTCCGATATGGCACTGCCCGTCCGGGTCCGATATGGTAACCCTAGATATTGGACAAAGTCCTCCATCTTCCGGGTAGCGTATCGGTTCCGGGCCAAGAGCATCCATGAGCCTGTGGAATTGATAATGGTATCAGCAATGTGGTCCAACTCCCAATAGTATTCCAGCACACCCTCTCTGGAGGAGTGATCAAATTGCTTCCGGTATCGGGAGGATATGCGACGGGTGATGCCCTGAGATAGATCGTGAATTATCTCGGGCAGTCTATGAGAGATGGGAAGGACTTCAGCTGTCCCATGATCTGACAAGGAGAGGAAGGTTTCAATGTCTGCTCCAGCCCAACGGTATATAGCCTGATCATCATCCCCTCCGACATACACCCGCTCCGCTCCGGATAGCGCAACCTCTGCCGCAGCCCACTGGGAGCGTGTGAGATCCTGTGCCTCATCAATGATCCCAACCCGGACGGGTATCGGTTCCCCCTCCCGGATGAAAAATAGCAGCATGTCTGTGAAATCCATCTTAGCAGAGTCTACCTTGTACTGAGTATAGGCCTGATCAAACCTCTTCAACTCATGGTAGTCTACTGGCTCCCGCAGATCATGGTATGTGTCAGAAAGACTCTGCATGGTGGTGGCTGAATAGTCCACAATCCGGAGCATGGTCGATCCCTTGTGCCGCTCGTGGATGATTCCCAGGTCCTCCACATTTGCGTCGGGTGGGCCCAGACTCTCCCCAATCACCTGGGAAAACTCCTCCCAATCTCTCGCACCCATGATCTCGTCACGGGTGATGCCCAACCTCCGGTACACAAGGCTGTGGATTGTCCGGAACCATGGCAGATCTTCTTCCGGATTCAGCCCGAATCGGGTGGCTGCTCGGGTGGCTGCCTCATTGGCCGCTGCTCGGGTGAATGCTAGGAATGCAATCTCAGAGGGGTGCACCCCGTTGTTGATCTCCTCCTCCATAATGTTGAGCAGCCTGGTTGTTTTGCCACAGCCAGGACCTCCCAGGATTAGGTGGAGATTGTTCAGTTTCAAGGAGTCACCAAGGATCTCGGGTCAGCCCGGTGGATGTCTTCTGCAAAGCTTCCCGAACCGGGTCACGCAGGTCGGTTGCAAAATGGACAATGGCCTCTTGGGCATCCGGAGGAAGGTGTACAATGAACCCACCATCCAATTCCATGCCATGTTCCTCTGCCAACACCCGGAGAAGAGACACCTGCAGGGAATATACATTCTGGTCATTGTCCTGTAAATCCTCGAATGGGGTCAGTAACTTCCCGAACCCTTCATCACCACTGGTGAACTTCTCTGTTGCCTTCCAATCCCCGGTCCATGCCCTGGAGGATGAGTCCAAGATCAAGGAATCCATTGCCCCAGCAATGCCCAAGGATGGAGAGAACAACATCAACTCGGAAGCCACACAACTGGCCCCGACCAACCGGGTTGACATTAGATTGTGAAACAGCATGTACCGCTTGTATGCATCCTCCGCAACACTCTCTCCAAGGGAGCCAGCCCTATCAAAGTCCGGAGTCCCACCTTTGAAATAGATGTCAATCCACTCGTGAACTAGGATGCCAATTCCCCGGCTCCGATCTCCCTTGGCCTTCCACTCAGATAGGATCACAGACGGGTCCACACCCCGTTCCTCTGCCTTCCGCTTGCTCCAGTATTCAGAATCAAATGGCTTGCGGAGGGACTTCAGCCAACTGGTCATTGACCGTAACTTCCGGTTGCCGTACCAGTAGTTGTATTTATCCTTTCTGAACTTTGGATCCTTCAGGGTATCGGGAAGATTCATTGATCAATGCCTCCATGGTTTGGTTCAATCGCACTCGGGTTTCCTTCAAATCATCCAGATGGTGAACATCGTCATTTGGCGGAATCGTATATGTTGCTATCCACTTTTCCAAGTCTCGGATCTCCTGATCAAGATACCACCCGAACAACTTCAGGTCCACAAGCGTCAGCATGTCTCGATAACCCGATCTAGTTTGGACTTGAGAGTGTTGAGCTTCTTGGCTTTGTTGCTGGCGGAAATAGATTGCTCACCACCCACACTGGCCCACTCCTCTACATCCCGGATATTCTCGATCAACAAACTCCGAAGATAGACCCAATCCTGTTTACTGAGCTTGTCCATGGTAGGTTATTGAAGGATTGAATCAAGACTTTCAGGGTTGATACTCTCTCTGAGTTTTGACTCGATAATGTTGTCCTCAAATAATCCGATTGACTCCAAATAAGCAACTGTGGCCACAGCAAGTTCATATCCCTCCGGGTCCACCTCCTCCCATGTCCTGTCCACCTCTCCGGAATCATTCTGGAGAGGTGGAGGTACATAGCCAACAGCCTCCTCCATCTCCCTCTTCAGCCAAGCAAACAACAGCCATCCACCGTTCTCAGTCAACTTCGATAGCTCCTCCCAAGACTTCTGAGACAGTGTGCCGTGTATGTTCATGCTACGATATTGAGGTTGGTGGTTGCTCGGGTTATGGCAGTATATAGCCACTGCCTGCGTAGCTTCTCATCCCGTCCCTTTGCAAATCCGTCATCACACAACGTCACTGTTTCCCACTGTGATCCTTGGGATTTGTGAACGGTGATAGCATATCCAAAGTCCAGTTGGAGTTTGTTCCGGTCCACCCATTCATTCGCAGCCTCTGAATCCTCATATGCCCGGAAGTCCTTGGTGTCAATTGGGGCGGATGGAATCACTCTCCCCTCATACAACAGGTCCATCACCACATCCCCGTCCTCATCAAACTCCGCATCCGACGCAGCCTCACAGATCACTCCGTTCAACACATCATAGTCCCGGTCATTCCGAAGCATGACAAGCTTCTCCCCGCTTTGTGGCAAGGTCCCGGAGTATTCCATGACATTGCGAATGTTCCGGTTGATCCTCCGGCGCGTCTCATTCTTACCGGAAAGGATCTGTCCTGTGATGGATTCCTCTGCCAACCAATCTGTGTTGATGTCCCCCTTCCGGATCTTCCGGCAAGTGCCTTCCTCTCCGAATGGAATGTGGCCACCCTCCCGGATCTTCATTGACCAGCGAATGATCGGGTTGTCCAGTGCCTGTCGATGGATCTCTGTGAGTGTAAGGTCTGGCTTTTGATTGGTGAAGTAACCAGATCCCTTGACTGGAGGAAGCTGGGCTGGATCCCCTAAAACCAGAACCTTCTTCCCGAAACTCAACAGGTCCTCTGCTATATCCCGATTGACCATTGAGCATTCGTCCAGCACAATCAAGGATGCCTGAGAGGCTAGGCTGTCCGGGTTGAGATGGAATGATGGGCCCTTGATTTTCTCCCGTTCAATTTGGATGGATTGTTCTAGCTCCTTGATCTCTTCCTCCAGCCTCTCCTCCTCTGCCAGACCACGTGGGACAGGCAACTCAACTTGCCGGAGCACAGCCAACCTCTTCTCCATTTCCACCAACAAGCTCCGGTCCCGGTCCGTCACATTGTATAACAAGGAGTGAAGGGTGGATGCATTCCAGCACCCCTTCTCCCGCAACACACTCGCGGCCTTACCGGTATAGGCTGCGAACAGCACCAAGCCGTCAAGATCCCTGACCAAGTGCTGGGCCAAAGTTGTCTTACCAGTGCCAGCAAATCCGGCAAGATAATACACCTGCCGGCCACGGTCATTTATCCACGAGGAAACATCCTTCAGCGCGCGCTCTTGTTGCCCAGACCATTTCATTTCCCATTCTCCGTTTCTCTATTGATCACAAGTCCTCCAGGGTGGGTATACTATAATCTTCATTTTGCTCAGGAAAGGCAGGAATGCGCCAAACATTTGTGCCTTTCCCCTTGATGTTGAAGAAGTGGGGAACAGCACCATGCTTCCGCAGCCATGACCACAATTGACGTTCATCAATCCGGACTCGATTGGTTTCCAGAAATGCCTTGAACTTTACTGCACTGAAGAATGTGGAACCAATTAGTGGCTTGTCTGCTTCCTCTTCCGGGTTCCGGGGAGTCCAAGGCTTGCCCATGGACATCTCCTCCCGGTCACGTGCCTGTGCCCTCTGTGTGCAGAACTCCTCCAGCAATGCCAGCATCTGTCCTTCCGGTCTAGCATCTGGCGGAGCCTCCTGGATCTCAACATTGGCCAACTTCTCCGCAACTAGCTCCTTCCATGCCTTGGGCTTGATTGTGGCTGGCCACTTGTTCAACTCCTCCACAGCACGAGTTTGGAACCGATTTTGGTCCTTCAACTCTGCGGTAGTCAGCTCAATCCTCTCTCCATCAACATCCCATATCCAGATTGGAGGAGAGGTTGTGATCTTGACTAGGTTCCCGAACACCACCCCGGAATCCCCTTCTGACGTCCCGATCCCGTACTTCCGGGTCAGGCATATTTGACGGCTGCAACAGGCATTGATCGGGGCATCATTGCATTTGAACTCATACGTCTTGCGTCGCAAACTCCGGATGACACTAGCAACCTCTTTGTGTCCTAATGGTGGATCTAAAAACTTGCTGTTGTACTCATCCAGCTTGTCTTCCCAGAAATCATCTCCATATCGTTTCCGGAGGTACACCCCGATATTGAACAGCCCATTGTTCCGACTCCCCTCCC
>JBBAFH010000005.1:0-61370 GCA_041655535.1 Bacilli bacterium | reverse complement strand
GGACAATCATAAAGATTAAAAATGAAAATGGAGAAGTTGTAACATTTAATGGAGACTATTATTTAATAGATGTACCAATAAGTGAAGTATCAGAACATCTATTTATGAGATGGGATAAAGAAACCCCGCCATCACCACAAATAATACTTGATACAACAGAACCAACAAAATCAGTAAATATTACAATACTATATGATAAAACAATGGTTACAAAAGAATATAAGATAGTAACAAAAGATGGAGTAAGTGGAGATTGGTTAGAATACAAAGGACCAATTAACATCGATAAGAAAAACACTTTAATCTATGCAAGAGGAATGAACAGTAGTGAAGTATGGTCGAATGAATCAGTTAAGAAAATAGGAAACATAGATGATGAAGCACCAACATTAACCGTAACAGGAGACTTAGAGACACCACAACAAAAGGTATCATTAAAAGTATCAGCTGTTGATGATGTAAAAATAGGAGTCCTTAAATGGGAAAGTGGAGTAAGGGATGCAAACTACTTTAGTTCAAAAGGAAAAGAAATAGGTAATAATAGTATCGTAACAGTTACCGCAAACGGAGATTATACATTCTATGTAACAGATCAAGTAGGAAATATAAAAGTATTAGTTGTAAAAGTAACAAATGTTGATACAACCCCACCAAAAATAGACATTTCAGTAACCCCTGAAACAAAAGTAGGAACAACAGCAAATGTAACTATTGATTATAATGATAGTGTAACTAAACAATATAAGGTTGGAACAAGTAATGCAACATGGTTAACATATAATGGATCATTTCCGATAGATTCATATAACATCTTATCAAAAGGATGGCAAAATGAAGATAAAACAGTAACCATATATGCCAAAGGAAAAGATACAGCTGGAAATGAAATAACAGTCACAAGAAAAATACTAAACATAGATTTAGACATACCAAAAGCACCAGTTGTAACATCAAACTATGGATATCCAACCCTAACAAGTTATGGAGTAACTTTTGATGGAAGTACGAAGATAGAATTTGATACAAGACTAGATATAGATAACTATTACAGTACAGATAATGGAGTAACATGGCTTACATATAAAGGAGAGTTTCAATCATTAGAAGGAACTGTAAAAGCCAAAAGTGTTAAAAGGGATACTGGATTAACATCCGAAATTACAAAAGCCATCGGAATGCCAACTGACTCTTTAAAACCACAAGCATATGATGGGGATGATACAACTTACATTTCAAATGTAACGAACCAGCATCTAAGAGTCGATTCTAGTATGGTTGGATCAAAGATTAGAATTAGATGGTTAACAGAATATAGCTTTTATCCTATAAACATTAGATTTTTAGATGATTCAAAAAACATTATTAGTTCTATAACTAATACAACAACCAGTATTACAGATAATTTATATATTATTCCGAATAATACAAAATGGATAAGGTATGATGCCTATAATAATGCTAGTTACTATAGACACGGTAAAATATATGAAATATCTCCAAGTAATGAACCGACATTTACTATAACAAATGGTTATATGTTATTACATCCTGATCCAACAAAAGCAATATATAAACCATATCAACTGATATCAATTAATTATTTCCCAACAAGTGTTCAGCAATTATATAAAATAGGTGACACTGGTAATTGGATTAACTACCAAGACAAACCAATTTGGGTAAACCAAGGTGAAACAATATATGCCAAAGGAATAGATCAATATGGAAATGAAACAAGGGTTACCATTAAGCATACAGTAAATGTTACTGATGCATTACAACCCCCAGCTTTTGATGGTGACAATGAAACATACATTTCTAATGTTACAAATCAATATATCCAAGTTGATCCTAGTGTAGTAGGGAAAAGTGTTCGAATAAAGTGGTTAACAGAGTATAGTTTTTATCCAATCAATATTAGGTTTTTAGATAGTTCTAAAAACGTTATTAGTTCTATAACTAATACAACAACCAGTATTACAGATAATTTATATGTCATTCCAAGTAATACAAAATGGATAAAATATGAAGCGCATAATAATGCTGCTTATTATAAACACGGCAGGATATATGAAATTCAATTAAGTAATGAACCAACATTTACGATAACTAATGGCTATATGTTACTGCATCCAGATCCGACAAAAGCAATATATAATCCATATCAACTGATATTAATTAATTATTTTTCAACTAGTGTAGAAAGATTATACAGAATTGGATTAACAGGTGAGTGGTTGAATTATGAAGATAGGGCAATTTGGGTAAATCAAGGTGAAACAATATACGCAAAAGGAATAGATAAATATGGAAAAGAAACTAGAATAACTATTAACCATACAGTAAATGTTATAGATGCATTAAAGCCCCTAGCTTTTGATAATAACGATGATACATATATTTCTAATGTTACAAATCAATATATCCAAGTTGATCCTAGTGTGATAGGAAAAAAGGTTAGAATAAAATGGTTGACTGAATATAGTTTTTATCCAATCAATATTAGGTTTTTAGATAGTTCTAAAAGCGTTATTAGTTCTATAACTAACACAACAACAAGTATAACGGACAACTTATATGTTATTCCAAGTAACACCAAATGGATAAAATATGAGGCGTATAATAATGCTTCTTATTACAAACATGGTAGAATATATGAAATTCAATTAAGTAATGAACCAACATTTACGATAACTAACGGTTATATGTTATTACATCCTGATCCAACAAAAGCGATATATAAACCATATCAACTGATATCAATTAATTATTTTCCAACAAGTGTCCAACGATTATATAAAATAGGTGAGACAGGTAATTGGATTAATTACCAAGATATGGCCGTTTGGGTAAATCAAGGTGAAACAATATATGCCAAAGGAATAGATAAATATGGAAAAGAAACTAGAATAATTACTAATCATACAGTAGATGTTACAGATGCATTGAAGCCTCCAGCTTTTGATGGTGATTATAATACATATATTTCTAATGTTACAAATCAACATCTCCAAGTTGATCCTAGTGTGGCAGGAAAAAGGGTTCGAATAAAATGGTTAACGGAATATAGTTTTTATCCAATCAATATTAGGTTTTTAGATAGCTCTAAAAATGTTATTAGTTCTATAACTAACACAGCAACAAGTGTAACAGATAATTTATATACTATTCCAAGTAATACAAAATGGATAAAATATGAAGCCTATAATAATGCTTCTTATTATAAACATGGTAGAATATATGAAATTCAATTAATAAGTTAATAAATTATAATCGATTAAAAAGAAACAAATTTTGGATTATGGAACTTGAAATATAAAACTGATTAAAATAAAAGTAAATTGATAATTTGTCAATTTACTTTTTCTTTGTTAAAAATAATGAAATAATATTATATTTATAGTATAATTACATATAAGAAACATGATTTTTTTGAAAATAGGTGATAAAATGATTAGAAATTTAAGTATTTATTCATACAATAGGGAAAACACTTATAAAGTTTATCCAGTACAACCTATTAGTGCAACTACTAATAATATGAAAAAAAACAAGGATGAACAACCTAAAAAAAGATTTGATGAAGTATTAATAAGTGAAATTGCTAGACAAAAAGCATCTAAGGGAAAATAGTAGGAGGAATATTATGAAATTATTTGAAGAATTAAAATGGAGAGGACTTGTTGATAATATTACTAGTCCAGAACTTGAAGATAAAATAAATAATGGGGGCCTTACCTTTTATATAGGAACTGATCCTACTGGAGATAGTCTTCATATTGGACATTTTTCTTCTCTTTTGGTTGCTAAAAGATTAAAAGATGGTGGTCATCATCCTTTGATTTTAGTTGGTGGTGCAACTGGTTTAATAGGAGACCCTAAGCCAAGTACTGAAAGACCGATGATTTCCAAGGAGATGCTTGATTATAATTACCAAATGTTATCAAAACAAATCAAAGATCTTTTTGGTTTTGAACTTGTTAATAATTATGATTGGTCAAAAGATATTAATTTCATTGATTATTTAAGAGATTACGGTAAATTTTTTAGTATTAATTATATGCTTAATAAGGAAACAGTTAAAAGTCGTTTAGACATCGGTATTACATATACTGAATTTTCATATATGATTATGCAAGCTTTGGATTTTCTATATTTGTTTGAAAATAAAAATTGTAGTTTACAAATTGGTGGTCAAGATCAATGGGGAAATATTACTGCTGGAATTGAATTGATTAGAAAAAAGATAAGTCAAGAAGCATATGGAATGACGATGCCATTAATAACTAAAGCGGACGGTTCAAAGTTTGGTAAAAGTGAAAGTGGAACTGTATGGTTGGATAAAGAAAAAACAACTCCTTATGAGTTATATCAATTCTTGGTTAATTCTGAAGATGCCAAGGTTGTTGAATATTTGAAAAAATTAACTTTCTTAAATCCAAGTGAAATTGATGAATTGGAAAAAAGCTTAGTAAATGATGCACATCTTCGTTTACCTCATAAAGCTCTTGCTAAAGAAGTTATTACTTTTTTGCACGGCAGTGAAGAATATGAAAAAGCCGTTAAAATAAGCGAGTCTTTATTTAATGGTCAAATTAGAGATTTAAGTGCTAAAGACATTATTTCCGGTTTTAAAGATGTACCTAGTTTTGAAATTAACTCTGAAATTAACATTGTTGATTTATTAGTTAATAATGATATATGCTCTAGTAAAAGAGAAGCACGTGAATTTATTGGTACTGGATCAATAACTATAAATGATGAAAAGATTACTGATGAAGATTTCCTTGTTACTAAAGAAATGGCAGTTGAGGAAAAAGTTATTGTTGTAAGAAGAGGAAAGAAAAAATATTTTATTGGATATTTTGGTAATTAAATATGAAGAAAACTAAATATTTATTACGTGCTATATTAAATATTGATATTGCTAAAATGTTTAGATTGGTTAAACTTATTAGTAAACAATCTGGAAAAAACATTTTTTATGTTATATTTGATGTGATTAGATGTGGCATTAAGTATCAAGCTGGTTATCACGATTATTTAGAGTTTGAGTTTTATAATTTAAATAAAGAAGAACGAAAAACTTATATTACTAGGGGGATAAACAATCAAATTGTCCACAAATTCAATAAAAGGGAAGAGTGGTATAAATTTAATGATAAGGTTATATTTCAACAACTATTTAATAAATATACTAAAAGAAATTTTTTGTATTTAGATAATAATTTGATTGAATTCGAAGAGTTTTTTAAAAAAAACAAAGTAATTATTGTTAAACCTAAAGATGGTGAGGGTGGCGAAGGTGTCGAAAAGTTAGTATATAATTCTAATGTTAATATTTCACAATTATATAATAAATTAGTAAGTAATAATCAGTTGTTAATTGAAGAGTGTATTGTTCAGCATGAAAAGATGAATGAATTATATAATGGTTCTGTTAATACTATTAGAATGTTTACTTTTATCAAAGATGGAAACACTCATTTCTTGGGTGCTGTTTTGAAATTAGGAAATGGTGGAATAATTGATAATTTTGCTGGCGGTGGAATGTATACCATTTTAGATGATAGCGGAAAAATTGTATATAAAGCAATTGATAAAGATGATAATACTTTTGATGTTCATCCAATTACTAAAAAAAATATTATTGGTTTCGAAGTTCCAATGTTTAAAGAAGCGGTTGATTTAGTTTGTAATGCAGCTAAAGTTATTCCTGAAGTTGGATATGTAGGGTGGGATGTTGCAATAAGTAAAGATGGACCTCTTATTATTGAAGGGAATTGTTATCCTGGAGTTTTCCAAACCAAACCAAGTTTAAAAAAGGATAAAACCGGGGCTTTACCTAAATATAACGCTGTTATGAATTTATATTAAACTAAAAAAAATTCCAATTTGGAATTTTTTATTTGTTATAGAATTCAACAACTAATGCTTCATCAATTTCTTGATTTAATTCGCTTCTTTCAGGATATCTTAAATAAGTTCCTGCTTTTTTTGTTTCATCGTAACTAATGAATTCAACACGGCGATTTAAAGCTTCTAATGATGAAATAATTACTGGATGATTCATTGATTTTTCTCTTAATGAAACAACATCGCCTGGTTTAACTTGGTATGATGGAATATCAACTTTTTTCCCATTAACTAAGATATGACCATGATTTACGATTTGACGAGCTGCTTTTCTTGTATTAGCAAAACCAATACGATAAACGATATTATCAAGACGACTTTCTAATAGTTTTAAGAAATCTTCACCAAGAACTCCTTTTAACTTTTTAGCTAGTTCAAAAGTCTTTTTAAATTGTTTTTCATTCATACCGTACATAAATCTAACTTTTTGTTTTTCATGTAATTGTTGTCCGTAATTAGAAAGTTTTTTACCTCTCTTTTGACCATGTTGACCAGGTGCAAAAGGACGTTTTGCTAATTCCTTGCCACTTTCTAATACTGAGAAACCAAGTCTTCTTGATTTTCTATAAATTGGACCAGTATATCTTGACATTTTCTTTCCTCCTTCGATATTTGCGTAAACATCGAGGTTATTTGCCAGATTATAGGGTGTTTATTTTAATATTCTCGCTTTGCAGCAAAAGTTACACAATAACCCATAAGGTAATAAACACATTATATTCTTCAAATAACGCTGCATAGATGAATAGCAGTTATAATTATATTATGTTTTATATTGTAAGTCAATACCAAATATTGATTTTTAATGATTATTGTTGTATTTTGCCAGTTAAAGAATAAATATTTAAAAGATACAATTGTGGTGCAAAAAAGGTCGAAATATGATAAAATTAATGTAGGTGATTTACATGGATGAATTAACTTTAATATTTATAACAATATTTATCATTCTGGTTGTTATAATCGTGATTGTTTTAAATGCTATTCAAAACTATAAAAATAAAAAAATAAAAAAGCAATTAGAACATCTTGAATATGAAAAAAACATTATTGATAGTGCTCCAATAAATCCGGAGCTTGCTAAAATTGAAGCGTTTTTAAAAAATGAAAAATTAGAAATTATGTATAATGATTGGAAAGAACGTTTGAATGTAATAAAAACTGGTTATATTCCTAAGTTAACTGATATGATTATTGAAACTGAATATTCATTATCTAGAATGGATTATCGTGGAACTACTCATAAGTTAGCTAAATTGGAAATTGAAATATATAAAGTAAGAACCAATTCTGAAATCCTTTTGGATGAGATCAAAGAGATAACTACTAGCGAAGAAAAAAACAGAACGATTATAACTAATTTAAAAACTAAATATCGTACTTTGTATCAAAAATTTTTAGATAGTAAGATTGAATATGGAGAAATTGAAAAATCAATCACCCTACAATTTGAAAATATAGCCCATCGTTTTGAAAATTTTGAGGATTCAATGGAAAACAATGAATATACTGAAGTTACTCAAATTATTAAAGCAATCGATCAAATGCTAAAACATATGGAAATTGTTATTGAAGAAACACCAGCTATTGTTATGACCGCTATGACCATTCTTCCTAAAAAGATTAAAGATGTTGAAAACACCTATTTATCAATGGTAAATTCTGGTTATCCACTTGATTATTTAAATGTCGAATATAATATTGAAGAAGCAAATAAAAAGATTGAAGATATTATTGGACGTTT
The DNA here is from genome assembly GCA_041655535.1 of Bacilli bacterium. Classification (GTDB taxonomy): domain Bacteria; phylum Bacillota_I; class Bacilli_A; order RF39; family UBA660; genus DUPI01. The sequence goes on along the minus strand of JBBAFH010000005.1, from coordinate 53,710 downwards.
AAAAGTATTGAATTTAGAGGATAGTTTATTTGAATTAAAAGTTCTTTTAGATTATTTTGACTCATTATTTAATGATTTTGAAAAAGAAAAAATTAATCGCGATGTTTACGAAGAAAATAAGGCGTCATTTAAAAATAAATTAGATAAAACAACTAAGCTAATAAATGATATTTTTGATCAACTTGATGATATTAAAAAGGTTTACAATTTATCTAACGATGATATTGATTTATTAAAAAGGGTTCGTTCTGAATTAAAAGATTTAACTAAAGATTTTAACTTGTTAAATACTCATACTTCTAATAATACTTTTGCTTATTCAAAATTAGTTAAAGAAATTGAAGGTTTAGTTTTAAAACTTGCTAATATTGAGGAAAAACTAGACAGTTCTTTAGAGGCAATTGGAAGCATGAAGGAAGATGAAGTAAGAGCTAGACAACAATTAGATGAAGTTAAATTAATTTTAAAAGATTCTAAAAACAAACTTCGTGAATACAATTTGCCTGTTGTTCCAAAATCTTATTATGTGGAATTAAATGAAGCAAGTGCAGCTATTAGAGAGATTGTTGTGGAACTTGAAAAAACACCAATAACCATTAGTGTTTTAAATACTAGGGTTGATACTGCTCGTGATTTAGTGCTCAAACTTTATAGTACTACTAAGGAAATGCTTAAAACGGCAATGTTTGCTGAAATGGCGATTGTCTATGGTAATAGATATCGTAGCAATATAAACGAGCTTGATAAAAATTTAATATATTCTGAATTGTTATTTTTCAAAGGTGATTATCATCGTTCATTAGAACTAACGATTAATGCGTTAAATAAAATAGAGCCAGGAATATATGATAAATTGATAAGTTTATATGGAGAAAAGTAATAAATTTATTACTTTTTTAATTGGAAGGTGAAATATGAAAAAGATAATATTAATTAGATATGGAGAGTTATCTACAAAAAAAGGAAATCGTAATTTTTTTGTAAAATTATTAGCAAAAAACATTAAAATGGTTTTAAAAGAATATGAAGTGATTATTCAAAAAGATCTTTATCGAATGTATATAGATGTGGATAATAATTATATCGATGAAGTTGCCAACAAATTAAGTAATGTTTTTGGAATCCATGGTATAGTTAAATGCTATAAAGTAAATACTAATGTTGAAGACATCAAAAATAAAGTTTTAGATGTTTTAAAAGAAGAAAACGTAATTAATTTTAAAACTTTTAAAGTAAATACTAAACGTGCTGACAAAAATTTTGAAATTAAAAGTATGGACTTCAATAATGTGATTGGTGATTTAATTTTGAAAAACACTAATTTAAAGGTTGATGTTCACAAACCTGAACTTAAAATAAACATCGAAATTAGAGCAGAGGGAACTTTTATATCTTTAAATGAAATAAAGGGAATTGGTGGATATCCAGTTGGTGTTCAAGGTAAAGGATTACTTATGTTAAGTGGGGGAATAGATAGTCCAGTGGCTGGTTATTTGTCTCTCAAAAGAGGAATTGATCTAGAATGTTTATATTTTGAATCTCCACCACATACAAGTGTTATGGCTAAAAACAAGGTTTTAAGTTTAGCTAATATTATAAATGAATATTCTGGCAATATAAAAGTAAATGTAATTCCTTTTACAAAACTTCAAGAAGAAATTTACAAAAATGTTCCAGATAGCTATATTATTACCATTATGCGAAGAATGATGTATAGAATTGCTGAACGACTTTTAAAAAACAGAAATTGTAAAGTAATTATTAATGGTGAAAGTATTGGTCAAGTAGCAAGTCAAACATTAGATAGTATGATTGTAATAAATGAGGTTACTAATATTCCTGTCATTCGTCCGGTTGCTTGTATGGATAAATTAGAGATAATTGAATTATCTAAAAAAATAAATACTTATGAAACAAGCATTTTGCCGTTTGAAGACTGTTGTACAATTTTTTTGCCAAAACATCCTGTTATAAATCCGATTTTGTCAAAATGTTTAGAATATGAAAAAGCTTTTGATTATGAATCATTAATTGATGAATGTATAAATAATGTTGAACTAATTACTGATTTAAATCCTAAAAGTTTTGACGATTTATTGTAGTTGCCCATAAATTACCACTAAAATAAATGTATTTTTTTTGCTTCTGTACACAAGTTAATAGTGTACAGGAGGTGAAATATATGAACAATGCTAACAAAGGTACGCAATCAACAAATAAATTAGTAGTTCCAGGTGCAAAACAAGCTCTTGATCAAATGAAATATGAAATCGCAAGTGAATTTGGAGTTAACTTAGGACCTGAAACTAGTTCAAGAATGAACGGAACAGTTGGTGGTGAAATTACTCGTAGATTAGTTCAAATGGGTGAACAAAGCATGGGTAACTCTGCTAATTTTCAAGCAAAATAATAAAATGGACAGATAATCACTGTCTTTTTTTATCTTAAGTTTATTACCAAAAACTAACAACTTGAAAAAGGTATTATTTAAAATGAATTGACCAACCTATTAATAAAGGTGGTGAGATATATGAACAATTCAAGTTCGAAATCAACAAATAAATTAGTAGTTCCAGGTGCAAAACAAGCCTTAGAACAAATGAAATATGAAATCGCACGTGAATTTGGAGTTAATTTAGGACCTGACACAAGTTCAAGAATGAACGGAACAGTTGGTGGCGAAATTACTCGTCGACTAGTAGAAAAAGGTCAACAACAAATGTCAAATAAATAACAAAAGGAAGGGAATGTCAAGTTCTTCTTCTTTTTTTTATTATAATATTTACATGATCAATAATTCGTGCTATTCTTAATATAGGAGGTTTTGGATTGTGTATAGTAAGTTGAAGAAAAGCGAGGAAGAAGTAAAAGTACTTGACGAAAGACTATCAACAATTAAGAAACGATATAACTTTTTAACCCAAATATGTGTTGTTAGAGAATATCAAGACTTAGTTGATGATTTAAAGACTTGTGTTGAAAGAAGAAACGAGATACTTAAGGAGTTCCCTGAAATTAAACAAAAACAATGTTGCCATCCATTGTGGTATTCAACTAGAACTGAGCCAAACTATTACGACGGACGTAGATACATAACTTGTAAATGTATTGAATGCGATTTAGTAGTAGATGAACGTGATTACAATTTCCGCAGACTTGTTGGAAATAATATCTTATGCGTTGACGATTGTAAAAAAGATTCATATACTTTTGAATTTGTAAAAAAAACATATTTCGAAACAATAGTTAAACCCAAAGAAGAAAAATCTCGTACGTACACTAAAAAACGCTAAAAAAAGATTTCATTGAAATCTTTTTTTATTCAAAAATTTTATCAATAAGTCCATATTCCAGTGCTTGTTTTGCTGTCATGAAATTATCTCTTTCAGTATCTCGCTCAACTTTTTTTAATTCTTGACCAGTATTATTTGCAAGCATTATATTTAATTTGTCTTTTAATTTTAATATTCTCTCAGCAGCAATTTTTATTTCAGTTGCTTGACCTTGAGCACCACCTAAAGGTTGGTGAATCATTACTTCGCAATTAGGAAGACCATATCTTTTTCCTTTAGTACCACTTGATAAAAGAAACGCTCCCATACTTGCAGCCATCCCTACGCATATTGTTGATACATCACTTTTTATAAAGTTAATTGTATCATAAATGGCCATTCCGCCCGTTACACTTCCTCCTGGAGAGTTTATATAAAGACTTATTTCGTTGTTATTAAGTGAATCTAAATATAAAAGTTGGGCCACAATAGTATTGGAGTTAAGATCGTCTATTTCCCCACATAATATAATAATTCGATCTTTTAAAAGTCTTGAATATATATCATAGGCTCTTTCACCATTACTACTCTTTTCAATTACAGTTGGTATTAAACTCAAAATATCATCTCCTAGTATTATGATAAGTGTAAACAACAAAAATATTCATTAAAAGATGTGACAAAGTCTTTAATATTTGATAAAATATAATTGTAGAATACGAGGAGATAAAAGTGGATAAAACAGTAATTATTAATTTCAGAAATATAGTTTCAAAAACTTTTCCAATTGGAACAACTCTTTGGGAGATAAGTAAACACTTTCAAAAGTATTTTAATTATCCAATTTTAGTGGCAAGAGTAGATAATGAAATGGCTGATTTAAGTGAAAAAATCAGTCAAAAATGTGATATAGAATTTTATGATAGAAGTAGTAGTGTTGGTAATAGTGTATATTCTAGAAGCCTATATTTTATGCTTGTTTTAGCTGTTAAGCGTGTATTAGGAGCAAAAGCAGATGTAGTTATTGAACATTCGCTTGATAAAGGAGCTTATTGTGAAATAATTGGTGATGATGTTGATAAGCCAATTATTACAAAAATCGAAAAAGAAATGCTTAAAATCGTCCAAGAAGGAAATTTATTTACTAAAGTAAATGTTTCTAGGTACGATACTTTTAAATATTATAAAAAATTAAAAAGGTTGGATAAAGTAAAAGCTTTAAAATATATAAGTAATAGTTTTATTAATTTATATCGATTAGATGATCTTTATGATTATTTTTATAGCGAAATGGCTTATAGTACAAAAGATATAAATGATTTTAAATTAACATATATTAAAGGTAATGGATTTGTTATAAGCAGCCCTGATATTTTTAATCCGGAAGTTACATTAGACTATGTTCACCATAAAAAAATGTATGAAACATTTTTAGAATATACTAAATGGGGACGCGTGTTAAATATAGCTAATGCCGCTGATTTAAATGAATTAGTATCAACAGGCAAGTATGATAATTTAATTAGGTTATCAGAAGCTTATTATAATGGTCAATTATCAAGGATTTCTGATGAAGTTGCAAATCATAAAAAAGACATAAAAATTATTTTAATTGCAGGTCCATCTTCAAGTGGAAAAACAACAACTTCAAAAAAATTAGAAATATATTTGCAAAGTCACGGTTTGAAGACACATCAAATTTCTTTGGATGATTACTTTTTCAATCGTGTCGACACACCAAAAGACGAAAATGGTGATTATGATTTTGAATCAATAAGAGCGATTGATGTTGAATTATTTAACAAACATTTAGCAAAATTATTAGATAAAGAAAAGGTTCAATTACCAGAGTTCAATTTTATAAATGGTGAGCGTGAATATAGGGGTAAATGTTTACAACTTGGAGATAATGATGTAATTATTATTGAAGGCTTGCATGCTTTGAATGATAAGTTAACAATGTCTATTGAAAAGAAGCATAAATATCTAATATATATTAGTCCATTAACTCAATTAAATATCGATATTCATAATAGAATACATACAAGTGATACTAGAAAATTAAGACGAATTGTCAGAGATAATAAATATCGAGGATATAATGCCGCAGACACTTTAAAAATGTGGTCTAAAATAAGAGACGGTGAGGAAAAATATATTTTTCAATATCAAGATGAGGCGGATGTAATTGTTAATTCTGCCCTGGTGTATGAATTAGGGGTCTTGAAAACTTATGCAGAACCTTTATTATTTTCGGTTGATGAAAATGATGAAGTTTATCCAGAGGCTTTAAGGTTAATTAACTTTTTAAGAAGTTTTTTACCAGTACCGAGTGATAATGTTCCAAATGATTCTATATTAAGAGAATTTATTGGTGGAAGTTGTTTCCATGACTAAAGAAAGAGGGATAAAATGAAAAAAGTAGCAATTAATGGATTCGGACGAATTGGAAGGTTGATTTATCGACTATTACAAGATGATCAAGAACTTGAAGTAGTAGCAATTAATGATTTAACTGATGCAGAACAATTAGCGTATCTTTTAAAGTATGACACAAGTCATCGTAGTTATATGACTGATGAAATTAGTCATGATGGTGAATATATTATTGTTAAAGATAAAAGAATTAAAGTATCTGCTGAAAAGGATCCAAACAATTTGCCATGGGGTGAATTAGGAATTGATGTTGTCTTTGAATGTACTGGTATTTTCACTAGTAAAGATAGTTCGATGGCACACATTAATGCAGGAGCGAAAAGTGTGATTATCTCCGCTCCAGCTAAAGGTGATTTAAAAACAATTGTTTATAATGTTAACGAAGAAATTTTAGATGGTAGTGAGCAAATTGTAAGTGCAGCTAGCTGTACTACTAACTGCTTAGCACCTGTTATAAATCTTTTGGATAAACACTATGGATTAGTTAAAGGTTATATGACAACTGTTCATGCTTATACAAATGATCAATCAGTATTAGATGTACCTCATAAAAAAGGTGCGAATTCAAGACGTGGGCGTGCAGCAGCGGCTAATATTATTCCATCATCAACTGGAGCGGCAAGTGCAATTGGACTTGTTCTTCCAAAATTGAAAGGAAAATTAGATGGTAGTGCACTACGTGTTCCAACAACAACAGGTTCAATTATCGACTTATCTCTTCAATTAAATAAACAAGTTACTGTTGAAGAAATAAATAAAATGTTTATGGACAATCAAAGTGAAACAATTTCAATTACTATGGATCCAGTTGTTTCAAGTGATATTATTGGTTCTCATTTAGGATCATTAGTTGATGGTCAATTGACAAATGTTTTAGATGTTGATGGTCAACAAATGGTGAAAATTATGGCTTGGTATGATAATGAAATGGGTTATAGTGCTCAAATGGTTAGAGTTGCTAAGCATTTAGCGAAATTAAAATAAAAATATGACTATTAACAATTAATTTGATAATAGTCTTTTTTTTTACAATAGAATGTCGTATAATGACTTATAGTACGCTTCAGTTATTATCCTATAAAATGTGTATCTATTTAAATTTAAGTAACTAACTAATAATAATTGATTGATGTTACTTAAAGGAGGGAAAGAATGTTGTGTTCAAAATGTGGAACTATCAATAATGATGGTTCAGAAAAATGTGTAAGCTGCGGAAATGAATTAATAGTTGTTAAGCAAGTAACAATGGTTGATCCAATAGCTAATAATTTAAAACCAAAAGTAAAAGTAACTTTTATTTATTACTTTGGTTTAATACTAGCAATAATTTTAAAACCATTTACTACTCTTAAAGAAGAGTTGAAAAGGTTTGATGAATTTAAAAATTCTTTTAATTTTGCTATATTTGTATCTCTTGTGGTAACAATAATTTCATTAATTAAAAAAATTATGGATGTTGTTATAGTAACCAATACAAATTGGTTTACAGGTGCAACTACAACCACCTGGATATGGGCGAACTTAAGAGGCATAAATTATATTAGTGTGATTGGAAGATCATTCTTACTATATATTGGAATAATATTTGCAATTGCAGTAGTTTATTATATAGGAAGCTTAATTATTAAAAAAGAGGCAAATTTTTCCAGATTACTTGGAATTTCTGCTGCTTCAATTACACCAATTTTGTTAAGTGTGTTATTGTTATCTCCATTATTATCAATTCTTTACGCACCGCTTGGTGGAATAGTAACAATAATTGGTGGAGTTTATACATTAATTATTCTATACGAAATGACTAATAATGAGATATTATTAAAAGGTGATTTAAAGGTTTATTTTAATTTAATTTGTTTGTCCCTTTTAGCACTTACTGTATATTACCTATATATGAAAAGTATAACAAACTCACTTTTGAATCTATTTGGTCAATAATGTATAAAAGTATGAAACGCAAGTTTCTTGCTTTTTTTATTAACACTTGAATAATAAGTTAAAAAAGTATAAAATAGTAATAGAAGATAGGTGAGTTATGAATAACAAAAAGGCTTTTACATTAGTTGAATTATTAGGTATTTTAATAATATTAGGTGTTATCGCATTAGTTGCTTTTCCAAGCCTTCTAAATTCTTATAAAAAAAGTACTGAAAAAGAATATGAGAGATTTTTAAAAGATATGGAGTTAATTACTGAATCTTATCTTAACGATCATTTAGAAACAATAAAATTATCTGAACCGGGTGATAGTGTTTTCATTGACCTTGTTGAATTAGTTGACGGTGGTTATTTAAGTAAGAAAAAAGTTAATCCTAAAACAAAGGAAGAAATACAACTAAATACTTCAATGATTGTTACTTTATTAAATGATTATACAAAAAAATATGAGTATACTGGTAAAGTATCAGGAATTTATAATTACATTTCAGATAATTTAAAAGTTTTATATGATGGATATACTAAATTAAAGACAGTTGATAATAAAGTTATTTTGACTGATTTTATGGGAAATGCTGATGGTGAACTTATTAATGGACTTATTCAATCATCTTGGGATACCAATAAAATCAAATTAGGTGGTACAAATAATTATATAAATTTATCTAAAACAATTGAATTTATACAACCTGAATCTGAAGTTACTATTGAGATTGTCTATCAATTAATTAACAATAGTGATGAAATATTATTGAGAAGTTCAGGACTTGGGTTGAATCAATTTAATTTATATAAAGGTGGAATTGTTCGTTCAGTGGTTAGAGATGTTGAAAACACCGTAGATATTTTACCAACTGCTAATAGAATAAACCTAACTGAATTAAATAGTATTCACACATTGTCTATGACTATTTCTAAAAACAATGATGCTTTTGATTTCAATTTCTACGGTGATGGTAGACCATTAGCGACTGATCCTAAAACAGGATTAAAAATTGGTAACGATATTTTTAAAATTGGGATAGATAATGAACTTGATGTTTCGTCACCGGTATACATATATGGATATAGAATATACGATCAAACATTAAGTAGTAATGATATTGAACATAATTATCAAATTGATATAAATCGTTTTGATTGGAGGAAATAATGAAAAAGACAATTAGAGACTTTGATTTACTAGGAAAAGCGGTAATTATTAGATGTGATTTTAATGTCCCAATAAGTGAAGGCAAAATTACTGATGATAATAGAATTGTTGAAAGTTTAAAAACAATTAATTACGCAATTGATAAAGGCGCGAAGCTTATTTTAATGTCGCATCTTGGTCGTGTAAAAAAAGAAGAAGATAAATTAAAAAATTCATTAAAGGTTGTTGCAACAAGATTAAGTGAATTAATTCACAAGGAAGTAAAATTTATTTCTGAAACTAGAGGAACATTACTTGAAACTTCTGTCAAAAATTTAAACAATGGCGAAGTAATCCTTGTTGAAAATACTCGTTTTGAAGATGTTCCTAATAAACTAGAAAGTAACAATGATTTTGAATTGGCAACTTATTGGTCAAAATTAGGTGATCTTTACATTAATGATGCATTTGGTACAAGTCATCGTGCCCATGCATCGAATGTTGGAATAGCAGAAACGTTACCTAGTGGTGTTGGGTTTTTAGTTGAAAAAGAAATTAAAATGATTGGTGATGTTATTGAAAATCCTGTTCGCCCATTTACCGTTATTTTAGGTGGTTCTAAAGTTAATGATAAAATTGGGGTTATTAAAAATTTAGTTAATATTGCTGATTATATTTTAATTGGTGGAGGAATGGCATTTACCTTTTTAAAAGCTAAAGGTTTAGAAGTTGGATCATCAATAGTTGATTTAGAAAACTTAGACTTTTGTAAAGAGATTTTGGAAAAATATACTGATAAAATTATTTTACCAATTGATGTTGTTTGTGGAATTGAAGTTAGTGAAAACTCAACGGCGATTACTAAAAACATTATTGATATGAATAGTGATGATATGGGACTAGATATTGGTGAAAAAACAATCGAACTATTTAAAAAACAATTAGATAAAAGTAAAACTGTTATTTGGAACGGTCCCGTTGGTGTGTTCGAAATAGAACAATTTTCTACTGGTACTAAATCACTTGCAAGCCACTTAGCAAACCAAGACATAACAACGATTATTGGTGGTGGTGATACGGCTGCTGCAGTTATTAATGAAGGTTATAAGGAATCGTTTACACATATATCAACTGGTGGTGGAGCATCGTTAGAAATGTTAGAAGGAACCATCTTACCAGGAATTGAAGCTATTGATAATAGCTAAGGAGGTCTTATGAGAATAGGGATATTTACAGATACTTATCCACCATTTATTAATGGTGTTTCAACAAGTATTTTAGTTTTACAAAAAGCCTTAGAGAAAAAAGGCCATACAGTGTTTATAATAACTGTTAATAACGAAAAAGTGGGCTATAATTTAACTGATAGCAAAATTATTAGGGTACCAGGAATTCCAGTTGGAATATATGATTATCGATTAACGGGAATTTATCCCATTAGGGCTATTCAAAAAATCAAAAATCTTAATTTAGATGTGATCCATTCACAAACAGAATTTGGAGTTGGAACATTTGCTAGAATAATAGCTAAGCAATTCGATATTCCTCTTGTGCATACATATCACACAATGTATGAAGACTACGTGACAAGTGTTACTAAAGGTTATTTTAAATGGCCAGGCAATAAAATTGTTGAAGAATTAACTAAGTTTTATTGTGACAAAACAGCATCGGAGTTGATTGTTCCAACTAAAAAAACTTATGATTTATTTAAAGAAAAATATAAAGTTGATCGTAAAGTTCATATTGTTCCTAGTGGAATTGAAATCGAAAAATATTTTGTTGAAAATTATAAAGTGGAAGATGTTATAAAAGTAAAAAAAGAATTAGGTCTAAATAAAGAAGATTTTGTCATTTTATTTGTTGGTCGTCTAGGACCAGAAAAAAATGTCGAATTTTTAGTTGATGCTCATTCTTCACTTGCAAAACAAAATAATAAATGTAAATTGTTAATTATTGGTGACGGACCAATGATCGATAAATTTAAGAAAAAGGTTAAGCGTGGTAAATTAACTGATTCTGTTATTTTTGGTGGTAAAGTTCCATATGAAAAGGTTGGTCTTTATTATCAGCTTGCATCTGTTTTCGCAACAGCCTCAAACACTGAAACTCAGGGTTTAACTGTTGTTGAGGCATTAGCGGCATCGGTTCCAATTGTTGTTTTTGATGATGATAGTTATAAAACAGCCATTGAAAAGGGGAAAAATGGATTTGTTTTTAAAAATAAAAGGGAATATCGTAAACACATTAAATATTTAATGGATAATCCTGATATTCTTCTAAAAATGAAGGTTAATGCTAGAAACAGTTCTCTTAAACATTCAAGTTCACATTTTGCAGATGAAATATTAAAAGTTTATAAGATTGCAATAGGGGATCACAAAATCAATGAAAACAAAACATTTTTAAGTAGATTAATAAAGGTGGTGAAGAACAGTTGGAAACAAAAAAAATAGTTATTGGTAATTTAAAAACAAAAATGGAAATTAATGACATTAGTAAATATTTGAAAATTATTAACGAACAAGTTATTGATAAAGAAGTTGTTATTTGTCCCACAAGTATATACATTCCATATTTTCTAAAACAAAGATATTCGGTTGGTCTTCAAAATACATTTGTTAATGATGAAGGAACATACACAGGGGAGATTACTCCCAATCAAGCAGTCAGCATGGGAATTAAATATACTATAATCGGTCATAGTGAAAGAAGAATCCACTTAAACGAAACTGACGAATTAATTAATCGCAAGGTCATTTCAGCAATTAACAGCAATATGCGAGTTATCTTATGTGTTGGTGAGACATTGGAAGAAAAAGAAATGTTGAAAACAGATATGGTCTTAAGGAGACAACTGATTAATGCATTAAATGGTCTTTCAATTGATATGCTTGATAATGTTACAATTGCGTATGAACCAGTTTGGGCGATTGGAACTAATAATGTTGCTAGTAATAAAGAAATTGAGAGAACCACAAATTACATTAAAATGATACTTCATCAAAATAGAGGATATGAAGATATGCGGGTAATTTATGGTGGTAGTGTTAATGAACAAAATATTAAAGAATTAAATCAAATTAAAAACATATCTGGATTTCTAGTTGGAGGAGCATCTAATGATGCTGAAAAGTTTTTAAAAATTATAGAAGAAGTTGTTGTAAATCAATGACTTTTTTTGATAAAAACTGACATTTTAAGACAAAAGTAGATAATAAAATATCTAGTATGTAAGGAGTTAGTTGTGCTATAATTAAAATACGTGAAGCAGTACTTTGAAGGAGAGAAGAAAATGGAAAACATACACGTGCTTATGGTTGATGATAATGTTAACCTGGTAGAGATGATTAAGGAGTATTTTTGCAGTCACCAATTTATTAGTGTTGATTTTTGGGCACACGACGGATTAGAAGGAATTAATTTAATTGAAAAAGAAAAAGATCAATATGATGTTATAATTTTAGACTTAATAATGCCAAATAAAGATGGCATGTTTGTATTAGAAGAAATGAAAAAAAGAGGCATCGAAAAGAAAGTTATTGTTGCAACTAGCTATAATTCTAGCGAAGTAATAAGAGATGTTTCTGATTTTGGGGTAAATTATTTTATTTTAAAACCATTTGATTTAAGTGATCTTGAAAAACGGATTATCGAATGTCAGAATAAAACTAAAAGTAATAAAAACATTGATTTTTATCATAACAATTTACAAATATCGATTAGTAAAATTCTTCATGAATTAGGTATTCCATCACATATTAAGGGATATCAATATATTCGTGAAGGCATTGGGATTATTTTTGAAAATCCAGAAACAATTGGGGGAATTACGAAGGAATTATATCCAGAACTGGCGGTTAAATTTGATACAACTGTTTCTCGAGTCGAGCGTGCTATTAGGCATGCAATTGAGGTTAGTTGGAATCGAGGCAATTGGACTTTAATGGAAGAAATATTTGGTCATAGTGTAGATATTGATAAGGCTAAACCAACTAATTCGGAGTTTATTGTTACTATTGCTGATAAATTAAGATTAGAGCATCATAAAGTAGGTTAACTACTTTTTTAATTTGACAGTCTGAAAATAATATGTATAATACTCGTAGGTGATTAGATGAAGAGGGTTTTTATTGTTAATCCGGTTTCTGGAAATGGTCGTGCACTTAATATAATTAAAGCCTTAAAAGAAGTGTGTGACACAGAAAATTTAGATTATCAAATTATATATACTGAAAAACCAGGCGACGCTAAGAAGGTAGCTGAAAAATTTTGTAGTTCCTTTGAAGATATAATCGTATATAGTGTTGGTGGAGATGGAACGTTAAATGAGGTTGTTAATGGTATTGCAATGAGCAATACTGTTTTGGGGGTGATTCCAGCTGGCACAGGAAACGATTTTTATAAAACGATTAAAAAAAGTAACAGATTATTTGAAGAAGTAGATGTTGGAAAAGTAAATGAACGTTATTTTATTAATGTTGCATCAGTTGGAATAGATGCTAAAATAGCTAATCGTGCCAATGAGTTAAAAAAGAAAAAATTTCTTAGTGGAATTGTCTATTATATAGCGATTGCGTTAGAACTTGCTAATATGGAAAGCATTAAATTAAAAATAGATGATCGAGATTTTTTTGAAGAAAAGACATTGTTAGCAATATGTAATGGAAGATACTACGGTAATGGAATGATGATATCTCCTAATGCATTGATCAATGATGGGATGTTTGATGTATATGAAGTTAATAAATTAACTCGCCTTCAAACTCTAAAAATGTTTAAGTTGTTACTTCAAAAAAAACATGAAGAATCAAATTTAATAGAACATTATCAAATTGATTATTTAAATGTTGACTCTCCAGTACCATTAATTTGTAATGTAGATGGAGAGATTATGATTGACAATAAATTTGTTTTTGAGAATATTGAAAGAGGAATAAAATTACTTACTAGAGATCATCATAAAATAATGAGTTTACACGACAAATTTCATAAATAGTTATCAATAGCTACTATTTATGATAAAATAATGGTGGAGAGTGAAAATATGAAACCAGTCGTACTTTGCATTTTAGATGGAATGGGAATCAGAGATAATAAAGAAGGTAACGCTTTTCTTAAAGCCTTAAAGCCTAATTTTGATAACTTATGGAATAATTATCCCAATTCATTAATAGAAGCAAGTGGAGAATTAGTTGGACTTCCAAATGGTCAAATGGGTAATAGTGAAGTCGGGCACATGAATATTGGGGCTGGTAGAATAGTCTATCAACCACTACCTTTTATAAATGAAAAAATTAAAAATCAAAGTTTTTATAAAAACGAAAACATTTTAGAAGTTATTAATCATACTAAAAAAAATGACTCAAGTCTGCACATTCTTGGTCTGATAAGTGATGGTGGAATCCATTCCCATGTTAATCATTTAATGGCTATGATTGATATGGCAGTTAGTAACGGTATTGAAAAATTGTATATTCATGCTTTTTTAGATGGACGTGATACATTGCCGGATGTTGGTCTACATTTTTTAAAACAAGTAGAACAAAAATTACAAGATGTTAATATTGGTTCGATTGCAACCGTATCTGGCAGATATTATGCCATGGATAGGGATAATAGATGGGACCGCGTTAAAATGGCTTATGACGTAATAACTAAAGGAATCGGTGAAGAATATCAAAACGTTGAACAGTTGATTCAAAGCAATTTAGAACGCGATATTACTGATGAATTTGTTATTCCTGCTATTTTAAACAAAAATGGAATTGTCAAAGAAAATGATGGATTAGTTGTTATTAATTTTAGACCAGATCGCTTACGTCAACTTTTTCGTGCTCTATCAAATCCTAATTTTAATAGTTTTGATAGAACATTAATAAATAATTTAAAATTGGTTACAATGATGCCTACTAGTAATGAAATAATTGCTAAACATGCTTTTGAATTAGAAATTCTTAATAATACATTGGGAGAATATATAAGTGAAAAGGGGTTAAAACAATTAAGAATTGCGGAAACTGAAAAATATGCACATGTAACTTACTTTTTTGATGGTGGTATCGACAAAGAATTAGTTGGTTGCAAAAGAATTTTAGTTCCGTCTCCAAAAGTTGCAACATATGATTTAACGCCCGAAATGAGTGCTTATAAAATAACCGAACAATTACTTAAAGAATTAGATGATAATTATGATTTAGTTGTTTTAAATTATGCTAATGGTGATATGGTTGGTCATACTGGAAACTTTGATGCAGCAGTTAGAGCAGTTGAAGTTGTCGATCAATGTATTGGAAAAATATATAATAAGATTAAAGATATAGGCGGAACTTTAATAATTACCGCCGATCATGGTAATTGCGAATATATGCAAGATGAACAAGGTAATATTATAACAGCCCATACTACTAATAAAGTGCCATTCATTATAACCAATAAAAATTATAAACTAAAAGATGGTTGTTTAGGTGATATCGCACCCACAATTCTTGAAATATTGAATGTTGAAAAGCCGATTGAAATGAATCGAAATAGCTTAATAAAAAAGTAAATGGTAAAATAAATTTTAACAAGATATAATCTTGTTTTTTAATAATTAATGTTTAAGTAACTCCTTGTTTTATAAGGTGTTTTATAATATAATAAGTAAAGGTGGTTCTATGTGGAAAATAGGAAATATCAATATTAAAAATAAAATAGTACTAGCTCCAATGGCTGGTATTTCTAATAGTGCTTACAGAACAATTGCTAAAGAGATGGGTTGTGGTCTTATCTATGCTGAAATGGTTAGTGATAAGGCTATAAGTTATGGAAGTGAAAAAACAATTGATATGCTATATATGACGGATTTTGAGAGACCAATTGCCCAACAAGTATTTGGAAGTGATGTTGAATCGTTTGTAAAAGCCGCAATTTTTATATACGAAAATATGAAACCAGATATTATTGATATAAATATGGGGTGTCCAGTTCCTAAAGTCGCACTTCGTGCTCAAGCTGGAAGTGCGTTGTTAAAAAATCCTGAAAAAGTATATGATATCGTATCAAGTGTCGTAAAAAATGTTCCTATTCCAGTAACGGTTAAAATCAGAAGTGGATGGGACATTAATAATATAAATGCGGTTGAAATAGCCAAAGTTTGTGAAAAAGCTGGTGCACAAGCAATTACCGTTCATGGTCGTACTCGTAGTCAAGGATATAGCGGTAAAGTTGATTTAGATATAATCAAAAAAGTAAAAGAAAATGTTAGTATTCCAGTAATTGGAAATGGGGACATTAAATCTTGTCATGATGCGAAGGAAATGCTTGATTATACATTATGTGATGCGGTTATGATTGGTCGTGGAGCTCTGGGTAATCCATGGATATTTAAAGAATGTGTGGATTATATTGAAAGAGGTATGAAACCTGAAATCATCAGTAAATCTGAAAAAATTAATATGATAAGAAAACATGTTGATTATTTACTTAAGATTAAACCTGAAAAAGTGGTAATGTTAGAGATGCGTAGTCATGTTGCTTGGTATTTAAAAGGATTGCCTGGTGGTGCAGAAGTAAAACGGAAATTAAACGGTATAACTACCGTTAAAGAATTAGAAAGTTTGCTTGATGCATATTTAAAGGAGAGTATAGATGAAAGCTAAAACAAGTAGTCGCTTTTGGGCATATCTGATTGATATTATCTTAATTGGAATATTATTAACCTTTGCTTCAAAAGTATTAATAGATAATGAAAAAGTTATATTATTAAATAGAGAATTAAATGAGTTATCCGAAAAAATGTTAGATGATGGTGTTCAATCTAATGAAAACATTAGCGAGTATGCTTCGCTTATAAAAAAAATAGACTTAGAAAACGTTATGTTTAATGTTGTAACAATTGTTGTGATTTTGATTTATTTTGTTTTTATTCCATATTACAATGAGGGTCAAACAGCCGGGTCATACTTTTTGAAAATACGGGTTATAGCAAATAATGGGAAAAAATTAACAATTACTAAATTAATGTTAAGAAATTTTATTTTAAATGGCCTTGCCTATTTAACAACATGTTTAACATTTTTATATTTATTTTCAGATATTGTTTATTTTGTCTTAGTGGCATTTTTGAGTTTTATCCAATTAGGTCTAGTCATTGTAAGCCTTTTTATGATATTATATAGAAGAGACAAACGAGGATTACAAGATATTTTAAGTGAAACTAAAGTAGTAAAATTATAGGGAGTGAATTATGAGACAATTTAGTGAACAAGAATTAGTTCGTAGAAGTAAAGTAGAAGATTTAAGAAATAAGGGAATTGATCCATTTGGACATCGTTTTGATGTGACTAGTGATAGTAAAGAAATAAAAGAAAAATATGAAAGCAAAACAAAAGAAGAATTAGGAGAAATGCATATTCCAGTTGTTATCGCTGGACGTATTATGACTAAAAGAGGTAAGGGAAAAGCCGGATTTATGCATATTCAAGATAAGTTCGATCAAATCCAAGTATATGTTCGTAAAGATGCAATAGGAGAGCAAGAATATGCTCTATTTGATGATGCTGATTTAGGAGATATTGTTGGTATTGAAGGAACTGTTTTTAGAACAAATATGGGAGAATTAAGTGTTAAGGCAACTAAATATATTCATTTAGTTAAAGCTCTACATCCACTTCCAGATAAATATCATGGCTTACATGATATTGAAGAAAGATTTAGAAGAAGATATGTGGATTTAATTGTTAATGAAGATGCAAGAAGAATTGCTTTTATGCGTCCTAAAATTATTAGAACAATCCAAAAGTATTTAGATGATTTAGGTTATTGCGAAGTAGACACACCAATATTAGGTAGTATTTTAGGTGGAGCAGCAGCAAGACCATTTATTACTCATCATAATGCCTTAGATATGGAAATGTATCTACGTATTGCAACTGAATTACCGCTTAAGAGATTATTGGTTGGTGGTATGGATGCTGTTTATGAAATAGGAAGAATTTTTAGAAATGAAGGAATGGACCGTAACCATAATCCTGAATTTACTACCATTGAACTTTATAAAGCATATAGTGATATGGAAGGTATGATGGACATAACTGAAGGAATCATTAATGCTGTTTTTCAAGAAGTTAGAGGAACCTATGACGTTGAATGGAAAGGTCATAATATTTCTTTAGCACCGGGATTTAAAAGAATCCATATGGTCGATAGCATCAAAGAAATAACTGGTGTTAATTTCTTTGAAAACATGAGTTTTGAAGAAGCTAAAGTATTAGCAGAAAAACATGATGTTGAAATAGAACCGCATTTTGAATATGGACATATTGTAAATGCCTTTTTCGAAAAGTTTGTAGAAGACACAATAATTCAACCAACATTTGTTTTTGGACATCCGATTGAAATAAGTCCACTTGCTAAAAAGAATCAAGATGATCCAAGGTTTACAGAAAGATTTGAATTATTTATATGTGGTGATGAATATGCCAATGCCTTTACTGAATTAAATGATCCGATTGATCAATATGAGAGATTTGAAAATCAATTAAAGGAACGAGCTTTAGGTAATGATGAAGCAAATGATATGGATCTTGATTTTGTTGAAGCATTAGAATACGGTATGCCACCAGCTGGTGGAATGGGAATGGGAATAGATCGTTTAGTAATGCTTGTTACTAATAGTGAAACCATTCGTGAGGTTATTTTATTTCCGCATATGAAAACGAAAAATTAGAAAGAGGTTATTATGAAAGTATTAGCAATAAATGCTGGTAGTTCATCTTTGAAATTTCAAATGTATGAAATGCCAGAAGAAAAAGTATTAATTTCGGGACTATTTGAAAGAATTGGAATAAAGGATAGTTGCTATTCTATTAAAATAAATGGTCAAAAAAATAAAAAGGAAGTTGTTTTAAGTAATCACGAAGATGCAGTTAAGTATTTAATTGAAGAATTACTTAATAACGGGATTGTTTCATCATTAGATGAAATTGAAGCAATTGGGCACCGTGTTGTTCATGGTGGAGATAAGTATGCAGATACAGTTATAATAACTGATGAAGTATTAAAAGATATTGAAAGTTTTTATCCTCTTGCACCACTTCATAATCCAGCAAATGTTTTAGGAATCAAAGCTTTTCAAAAAAGTATTCCTAATGCAATTGTTGTTGGAATATTTGATACAGCATTTCATCAAACTATGGAAGAAAAAGATTTCTTATATGGAATACCTTATGAATGGTATACTGATTATAAAGTAAGAAAATATGGATTTCATGGAACTAGTCATAAATTTTTGACTAATCGAATGATGGAAATTTTAAAAAAAGAGGATGCAAAAATTATCACTTGTCATTTAGGTAATGGAGGAAGTATAAGTGCCATTCGTAATGGTAAATGTGTTGATACGTCAATGGGATTTACGCCTAATGCTGGGATTTTAATGGGGACTCGTTCTGGAGATATTGATTTTACTATTATTCCATATGTTATGGAACAAACCGGAAAAAGTTTAGATGAAGTTATCAACGATTTAAATAAGAAAAGTGGTTTCTTAGGCGTTTGTGGTGTCAGTAGTGACTCAAGAGATGTAGAAGATGGAATGAACAATAATGATCCAAGATGTATTTTGACTCATAAAATGTTTATTAAAAGTGTCGTAAACTATATTGCTAACTATTATGTTGCACTTGGTGGAGTTGATGCTATATGCTTTTCAGCAGGAATTGGTGAAAACTCAGTAGTGGTAAGAAAAGATATCCTAGAATCTTTAAGTTCTCTAGGAATTGAAGTTGATGAAGAAGCTAATAATATAAGAGGAAAAGAATCAGTTATTACAAGTGCTTCGTCAAAAGTTCCTTGTTATGTTATCCCAACTGATGAAGAAGTAATGATTGCAAGAGATGCTTACAGTTTAGCGAAATAGGAAGTGTGATAATATGTCTCGAAGAATAATAAATAAAATATATAAAAAAATAAAAAAGTATGATAGGATCGTGATTGCCCGTCATGTCGGACCTGACCCTGACTCAATATCAAGTCAGGTAGCACTTAGGGATGTCATTTTAAATACCTTTCCAAATAAGGAAGTTTATGCTGTTGGTAATCCTGCATCAAAATTTAGGTACTTAGGATCCTTAGACAAATTTAAAGACGAGATGTATGAAAATGCTTTACTAATTGTTTTAGATGTACCTGATAAAGCTAGAGTGGATGGAGTAAATCCAGATTTATTTAAAGAATCAATTAAAATAGATCACCACCCACATGTTGAAACTTTTTGTAACATTGAATGGGTTGACGATACTGCTAGTAGTGCTTCCCAAATGGTTATCGAATTAATATTAAGTACGAAGCTTAAAATTACTAAATCGGCAGCTGAAAAATTATTTGTTGGCGTAGTTGCCGATACCAACCGTTTCTTGTTTTATTATACAACCCCAAAAACCTTTGATTTAATTTCGACATTAATCAAAGTTACTAATATTGATTTTACCAATTTATATGAAGCGTTGTATTTAAGACCGGTAAAGGAAATGAAATTTCAAGGATATATTATTAATAATCTTGAAATCACCGAAAATGGATTAGGCTATATTAAATTAACCGATAAAGTCCTTAAAGAATATAATGTTGATCCTGCATCAGCGGGTAATATGGTTAATAATTTTAATTATATTAACGAATTACTTGCATGGGTAATTTTGTCTGAAGATCAATATAACAACAATATTCGTGGTTCAATTAGATCAAGAGGACCGATTATTAATGAAGTGGCATCACACTATAACGGTGGTGGTCATATATATGCCAGTGGAGTAAGACTTACAGAAGAATCTGAATGTGATGATCTTTTTAAAGAACTTGATCAAGTTTGTCTTGAATATAAACAAAATCAAAAACAGTAAATACTGTTTTTTTAATTTATAATTATATCTTCAAAATATTCATTTTGGATATCAGGGTAAAGAATAGGCAAAATTATAAGAATAATAACTGATATTACTTGCACTTCACTAATTATTAATTTAATAAAAGATGAATTTTGATTATTAATACTCTCAAACATTTCAGATAACTTATATCTTCTATATTCTATATATAAAAAAACAGTAACTACAATTAATAAAATTAGACGATTACAATTTTGAATATTTTCCACTTCACTCTTATTTAAAATTGGTTTTTTTCCCATTAGAATCAGTTTCTCGTTATACATTAATAAAATTGATACAATAACAGTAATAATAAATATTATTGATCCAACCATATTTAGATTTAACAAATTAATTTTTTCTTTTTTCATAAACATACCTTTATAAATTATATAGTGATTATTAAAAATAATGACAATGTATAAACTATTGGAAAAAGAAACATAATAAAACTAAGGAGGGATTTATGAAAAAAGTAGGAATGATTCTTGGTGTTTTAGTAGTAATATCTTTAATTGTTGTTGGTTGTAGTTTAAATGATATGAGTAATACCCCAACCAAAAGAACAGAAATCTTTTTTAACAAATATCAAATGCTTGATTCATCAGTATTAAATGATTTGAATCGTGTTGCTGCTTTGGACACACAGTTTAATACTAGCCAAAGGGAAGTATATAAAGAGTTAATGAAAAATCATTATCAGAATTTAATTTATAAAATAAAGGATGAACAAATTGATGGTGATAATGCCGTAGTAACAGTTGAAATAGAAGTAACGGATTATTCTTCGGTTATAAGAAATGCCAGTATGTATTTAGAAGAACATCCTGAAGAATTTCAAAATGATCAGGGCGAATATGATGTTAGTAAATATTCTGATTATCGATTAGAACAGTTAAAAAATGTTGATGAAAAAGTAAAATATACTTTAGAATTAAATTTAACTAAAGTTGATAAACAATGGCGAGTTGATCAAATAAGTACCGTTGATGAAGAAAAAATTCATGGAATTTATGTTTATTAAAAAGAGATAATAGTCTAAAATTATCTCTTTTTCATATTATTAAATTAGGTGATCTAATGAAAAAAATGGTTGTCATAATATTATTAATATTAATAATGCCCATTGGTGTTAAGGCGTTTTCAACGAGTGCTGAATGTGGGATATTGATGGATCAAAATAGTAAACGAATAATGTACGAAAAAAATATTCATAAAGTAAAAAGTGTTGCCAGTATTAGTAAAATAATGACAGCAGTTATCGCTATTGAAAGCAATCAGCTCGATAAAATAGTTGTTATAGATGATGAAATATTAAAAGCTTATGGATCGGCGATTTACATTAAAATAGGTGAAAAGATGTCACTTTTAGACTTAGTATATGGATTGATGCTTAGAAGTGGAAATGACGCTGCGTTAGCAATCGCTAACTCTGTATATGGTTCAGTTGAACAATTTGTTGTTAAGATGAATAAAAAAGCAAAAGAAATTGGCATGAAAAATACAGTTTTTAATAATCCTAGTGGCTTAGATAACGAAAAGGGTAATTATTCAACTGCTTATGATATGGCAATTCTTACTAGTTATGCTATGACTAATGATGTCTTTAAAAAAATAACGGGGACAAAGAGACACGTTGTTAAAACAAACATGAATGTTTATGAGTGGATCAATAAAAACAAACTTTTATCATTATATAAGTATACTACTGGTGGTAAAACGGGTTTTACTGAAATTGCTAAAAGAACTTTAGTGACTACAGCAAGCAAGGATAATCTTGAGTTAGTAGCTGTAACATTTAACGATGGTAATGATTTTTATGATCATCAAGCTTTATTTGAAGAGGGGTTTGAAACTTACAAAAATTATAATATATTACTTAAAAAAAAGATAAACATTATTGGTGAAAATTATTATAAGCGTCCCTTATATTTAAAAAACAGTTTTTCTTATCCCATGGTAAATAATGAAGTGGATAATTTATATTTAAAATTCGAATTATCTAAAGTTAGGAGTTATAAAGTTAATGATGCTGTTGGACTAGTGAAAGTAATGATTGGCAATCAAGAAATATATAGGGATAGTATTTACGTTGGAGAAAAAGTCAAAAAAGAAAGAAAGAGTATTTTTGATTGGTTTAAAAATTTATGGTAAATAAAATATGGAGTACTTTTATTATAGTTGGTATTGCCTTTACATTACTAACCGGACAAATTCAATTAATAAACAAAATAATTTTAGAAAGTGCTAAAGCAAGTTTTGAGCTAACTATGCAAATATTTCCTGTTATTGCTTTATGGTTAGGAATTATGAATATAGCATCAGTATCGGGATTACTTAAAAAAATATCTATAATTATTTCCCCATACCTTGGAAAACTTTTTCCAGGTATCCCAAGAGGTCATGAAGCGCTTAGTTTAATTGCATCTAACATCGTTATTAATATGTTTGGACTTGGAAACGCAGCAACGCCTTTTGGTTTAAAATCAATGAAATCCTTACAGGAATTAAATGATAATAAAGATACTGCTAGTAATAGTATGGTAACTTTTTTAATTATCAATACTAGTGGTGTTACTATTATCCCAACAACTGTTATTTCAATGCGCATGATGTATGGAAGTGCACATCCTACAGAAATAGTCCTTGCTTGTATTATTGCAACTTTAATTTCTTCAATATGTGGTATTGTTATTGATTATATGATTAGGAAAAGGGAGGGGAAGCGTGGTTAATTTTATTTCCGAATTGATGATTCCATTATTAGTTTTTTTTATTGTAATATATGCCATAATAAAAAAAATTAATGTATACGATGCTTTTGTTGAAGGGTCTGCTGAAAGTTTTCAAATGATATTAACCATTTTCCCTTGTATTTTAGCGATGATTTTTGGTATTAATATTTTCTTGGAAAGTGGTCTTTTAACTGGATTTTTAGAATTAATAAGACCTATATTATCTTTACTTAAGGTACCAGTAGAAATAATACCAATGGCTTTAATGCGACCAATATCTGGTAACGCAACTTTAGCTATTTTAAATAACCTATTAAGTGATTTTGGACCTGATAGTTTAATTGGAAGACTAGGGTCAGTTATTCAAGGGTCAACCGAAACTACTTTTTATGTTTTAACACTATACTTTGGTAGCGTAGGTATTAAAAAAATTAGACATGCCATGTGGACTGGTCTAGCTGTTGATTTAATTGGAATAATTTCTAGTATTATAATTGTTCTATTGTTTTTCGGTCCTTAAGTATGTATAATAGTAATAGGTGATTTTATGGAAAGAATCCAAAAAGTTATTGCTAACTATGGCTATTGTTCAAGGCGCAAAGCTGAAGAACTTCTTTTGAAGGGGCAAGTAAGAGTCAATGGTGAAGTAATAAAAGAATTAGGTTATAAAGTGTCTTCTAAAGATATTATTGAAGTAGAAGGCAATGTTATAGAAAATCAAGAGAAAGAATATATATTACTAAATAAGCCAAGAGGGGTTATTACAACAACTAGCGATGATAAACATCGTAAGACAGTTATTGATTTAATTCCAAGTGGAAAAAGATTATACCCAGTTGGCAGGCTTGACTATGATACAACTGGATTGCTCATTTTAACCAATGATGGGGAGTTAGCAAATCTAATTATGCACCCTAAAAATCAAGTTGAAAAAGTTTATATTGCTAAAATAGAAGGAATATTAACTGTTGAAAAGATTAAAAAGCTTGAATTTGGAGTTGTTATAGATGGTATTAAGACAGGACGTGCTAAAGTAAAAGTGCGTAAGATTGATAAAAAAAGTGGGACAAGCATTGTTGAATTAACTATTAATGAAGGACGTAATCATCAGGTAAAGAAAATGTTTGATGCTGTAGGTTATGAAGTATTAAAATTAAAGCGCGAAAGAATATCGTTTTTAACTCTTGCTGGAATTAATTCCGGAGAATTCCGTTATTTAAATCCGAAAGAAGTTAAAAGATTATATAACGAGTTGTTAAAAAGCGAGGGATAGTTAATGAGAGAATATTTAGATAATTTAACAGGACTATATAATTTATTTTATTTAAAAGAAAATTATCAAAAATACATTGAAAACAAGGAAGAATGTTATTTAATTTCAATTGATTTTGAAAAACTAAAATATATTAACGATAATTTCGGCCATAGTGCAGGTGATGCTAGTATAAAAACATTTGCAAATGCTGCTATGGACATATTTGAGGACTCTATTATTGTTAGAAGAAGCGGTGATGAGTTTGTAATAGTAACTACATATAACGTTGCTGAAATTGTTGAACGCTTAAATTCAATTTTAAATAAAATTAAAGAGACACACGAACAAGGATTAATTCCAATTTTTTTTAGATTTAATACAGGAATTAAGTTATGTGAAAATTACTTGGATGAGACTTTATATAAATCAGATATTACTATGTATAATGCTAAGAAAAATGGAAAGTTATTTGAATTTTATAATTGTGAATTATTAAATACTGTAAAAAGTGAAGAGGCATTTGTTAATGAAATCGATGATATGATTTGTAATAATTTAACCGAATATTATGTTCAACAAGTATTTGATATAACTGCTCAAAAAGAAATTATGCAACAAATTTATACAAAAGGTATCGATGGGAAACCTATTTTATGTGGAGAAAATTTTGATATTCTCGTAACAAATTTTAGAATTAAAAAAATTGATATGAATAATGTCGATCGATTATTTTCTGATATTCTTCCTAATATTAAAGGTAAACAGAAATATTCTCTTACTATTCATTATGAGACTTTACTAAATAGAGAATTTGGATTCGTTGATTATCTTAAAAAAAAGATTGAAGAAAATAACGTTGATTTTAATCGAATTGTTTTAAATATCGACATTACAGGAAGTATTGATAAGCCAAATAAATTAATTAAAATATTAATCGAACTCAAAAACATTGGTATTCAACTTTGTCTTGACAATATTAATTTTTGTGAACGTGATGTAATTGTACCAATTGTTGCTTGTATCAATATTGATTACGCTTATATTCATAAAAACACATTAATTAAGGCTATGAATGAAAAAAGATGTAAGCTAGTACTTGAAAGTTTTATTAATTTGCTATTTGAATTAGGGACAATTCCAATATTTACTAATATTGATAGTGAAGGAGAATTGGAATTTATTAAATCAATAAATGATAAAAGCTTAATTCGAGGTCATTTATTTTCTAAAGAAAAAAAATTAAAAAAAAGTTAAATTAATTTAACTTTTTTATTTTACCCATTCAATTGCGTCTGTTGGACAAGAGTCAATTGCCTCTTGAACATTATCAATTAAATCTTCCTTTACTTCATCAACAATTACTTTGGCTACTTCTTCAACCCTGAATACTTCATTAACGATTGATTCACATAATCCACAAGCAATACAATTTTCTTCAATTATTCTTACTTTCTTCATATTTCCTCCTGTTCTAATTATAGTTAAAATACATTGAAAATGCAATATAATGTTTAAAAAGAAGATAAATTATGGTATCATTTATATATGAGGTGTTATTATGAGTAGCAGAATGGAAAAGTATTATAAAACAAATAGTAATATCAAACGACGAAGTGTAAAAAACGAGGATTTATATCGTACTATATATGATGTTGGGGAATACTCAAATATTGAAGGTATTGCTAACATTGAAAAGAAAAATGAAATAGATCTAACTCAAATTCGAGAATTATTAAAAAGTGTTGAAACAAATGGACGTGAAGCTAGCAAGCCAATTGTTTCTCCTAAGACCGAAATTGAGGATGTTAGTGTTGCGGTTATGGATGAAGAACAAAAAAGTTACGATATAAAGGATGTTTTAAATAAGGCGAAAGATGAACGAACTGAAAAAACAAGTGAATATCATCAATTAAGTAATACCCAATTTAATATATTAAAAAAAATAAAAATTGATGAACCTCTTAGTGAAGAAGAGGATCAAGGATTAAAAGAGTTGATTCATACTATAACTAATACAAGTATGTTAAATAAACTTGAAGATCGCGAGTTAAGTTTAAATCTACTATCTTCATTAAAAGATTCTGAAAACACTTTGATTAAAGAAAAATCACATATTGATAGTGTGATAGAAAATGAAGAACCGAAAAAAGAAGAAGAAAAAAGCAAAATAGACGCAATCGATAAATCATTTTTCACTTCCAGTTTGGGATTTTGTGATGAAGATTTTGAAGATTTAAAAGACATAAAGAAAACTTTAAAGAAAAACACTTTCTTTATTAAATCATTAACATTTTTATTAGTGTCAATTATTATTGGTGTAATTATATATGTTGTATATAACATATTATAGTGATTTTATTAGTAAGTAGGGATTAACAAGTCCCTTTTTCAATTGCAATAATATACCAAATAAGTTATAATTATAACGAGGCTGATAAGATGAATGACTTACGTAATATAATCCAAAATAAAATGAACGAAGGTGTTAATAATAACGTCTTTCCTGGTGCAACATATGCCATAATCTATAAAGGAACCATTATAAAGGATTTTGTTGGATATAAGTCACTTTATCCTGTCAAAGAGGAAAATAACATTGATACTATTTATGATCTTGCATCTCTTACAAAGGTGCTTGTTACTAATACTTTAATCGGTAAATTATTAGAAGATAAAATAATAGGGTTAGATGATTTAGTAAAAAATTATATTAAAGAATTTAAACATGATGATATAACGATTAAAGACTTATTAACACATTCTTCAGGATTACCCGCCAATGTTAATTGGATGCACATAAAAACAAAAGAAGAATATTTGAATTTAATTTTAAATGTTGATAAAGTGTTTCCTCGACATAGTAAAGCTCTTTACTCGGATATTGGTTTTATTATTTTAGGTGTTTTGATTGAAAGAATTACTAATGAATCACTAGATCAGTTAGCAAGCAAGCATATTTTTAAAAGTTTAGAAATGAATGAAACAATGTACAATCCATGTGAAATAGAAAGATGTGCACCAACAGAACTTGAAGGTGACATATATGTTAAAGGATATGTTCATGACAGAAAAGCTCGATTATTTAACGGGATTGCAGGTCACGCTGGAGTTTTCAGTACCGTAACAGACATGATAAAATTCGCACAACTAATTTTAGATGAAGGAGTTTATAAAGATAAACAAATAATTTCAAAAGAAACAATTGAATTGTGGTATAAACCGACTTTTGTTGATGACACTCAACGTTACCGAACAATTGGTTGGATTGAAGGGAAAAGAAGCACGGTGTGTGATAATATTTCATCAAAAGCAGTGTATCATCAAGGGTTTACTGGGAATCGATTATTAATTGATAAAGGTAATGAAATAGCTATTGTTATTTTATCAAATCGAGTTCATCCAACAAGAAATAATAATGCTTTTGGTGAATTTTTTGGTGAAGTTGCAACATTAATATATGAAAATTTAATTATTAGTAACTAATAAGGGAGGACTAAATGAAAGCACTACTTCAATTAACAAAGTATTTAAAACCATACAAAAAGTGGACGATAATCGCGCCCCTTTTAATAATATTAGAAGTTATCATGGATCTGCTTTTGCCGACCATTATGGCTAATATTGTTAACTATGGTATTGGTGGAAATGATCCGACCTATATTATAATTAATATTGTTTTAATGATTTCACTATCGATTGTTGGTATTGTTGGTGGACTTGGAAGTATCTATTATGCATCAATTGCTAGTGAATCGGCAGCTGCTGATATTCGAAAAGATTTATTTAAGAAAATTAACAGTTTGTCTTTTTTTAATTTTAACACTTTAAAAACAGGACAATTAATAACTATTGTTACTAATGATGTATCTATAATAGGTAATGTTATTATGTTAGGTCTTAGATTTGTTTTAAGAGTACCAATTATTATAATTGGTAGTATTTTTATGGCAATTATGATAAGTCCAACGTTATCGTTAATATTACTTTTTATTATTCCAATTTTACTGATTACCATTTATGTCATTATAAAAAAAGCTTTCCCTTATTTTGAAAAAACTCAAAAATCAGTTGATAAAGTTAATACAGCAGTTCGTGAAAACCTTGGTGGTATAAGAGTGGTGAAATCATTTGTTATGGAAGATTATGAGATTGAAAAATTTGATCAAGTTAATAAGAACATGATGGATGTTATGATTAAAGCTATTAGATATCTTGTTCTAGCAATGCCTGTTATGATGTTATTTATTAACATTGCTACAGTTTTAGTACTATGGGTTGGCGGTAAAATGGCAATTATTGGAACTCTTAAAATCGGTAGTATTATGGCTTTCATTCAATATTTAACAAATATCTTGACATCAATTTTAATGGCATCAATGGCAATTGCAGTTACAACTAGAAGCATGGTAAGTGCTAAAAGAATTGATAAGATATTTAGTTTGAAAGAGGATATCAAAGAAAATGAAAATCCACTTGTTGTTAAAAAAATCAAAGGAAAAGTGGAATTTCAAAATGTTGATTTCACTTATCAAGAAGGAATGGGCGACAATGTTTTAAGAAACATTAACTTTGTTATTGAACCAGGAAGCAATGTTGCACTATTAGGATCAACTGGTAGCGGTAAAACAACTGTTGCATCACTTATTGCCAGATTTTACGACCCGATTTCGGGAGTTGTTTTAATTGATGATATAAATATTAAAGATTATTCAATAAAGACATTAAGAAAAAATATTGGAGTTGTTTTTCAACAAGCATCTCTATTTTCAGATACCATTAAAAATAATATTAAATATGGAAATGAATTAGCAACGGATAAAGATATAATAAAAGCAGCTAAAATTGCTGAAGCTCATGATTTTATTATGAAACGACCAAATGGTTATGATGATCTTGTTGAACAAGGTGCAACCAATTTAAGTGGTGGTCAAAAACAAAGATTATCTTTAGCGAGAGCGATTGCTGCCGATTTTCCAATATTAATATTAGATGATACGACCAGTGCTCTTGATATGGAAACTGAAAAGAAAATTAAAAATTCATTGAAGAAAAGTATTAAAAATAAAACGGTTTTCACCATAACCCAAAGAATAACAACAGCTATTGATTCTGACATTATTATTGTATTGGAAGACGGTGAAGTATCTGGAATTGGTAATCACGAATCTTTAATAAAAAACAATCCGATATATAAAAGCATTTATCAATCTCAAGTTGCGAAGGAAGTGGTTTAGATGTTTGGAACTAGGAATGGTAAAAATAATAATAAAGCTACTAAACCAAAAGAAACAATAAAAAGAATATGGAATTATTTACAGGAAGAAAAAAAACCAATTATTGTTGTTATAATTATGGTTGTTTTATCAACTATTATTAGTGTTTTAAGTCCAGTATTAATTTTGATAGCTATTGATGAATTTATTGCTCAAGGTCAATTACAAAGCTTAGAAACACTTCTTATTTTACTGGCTATTGTCTATTTTTTAACATCATTACTTAATTATTTATCCGGCTTTTTAATGGTTTCTGTCTCTGAAAGAGCCTTATATAAATTAAGAAGAGATTTGTTTAATCATTTAGAAAAATTATCTCTTAAATTTTTTGACAAAAATAAAAAAGGGGATTTAATGAGTCGTTTTACCAATGACATTACTGTTATTAGTGAAACTCTAAGTGACGTTGTAATTCAAGTAATTAATAGTGTATTGATTCTTATTGGAGTAGGTATTATTATGTTTATTATAAATCCGTTACTGGCACTTACAACAATTATTACTGTTCCCTTATTTTTCTTTATTGTTTTAAAAATCGGTGAAAGAGTAGGTCGTTATTATAAAGATCGTCAAGATGTTTTAGGAAGCCTTAATGCTTATGCCGAAGAACGAATTAGTGGAATTGAAGTTGTAAAAAGTCATGGAAAAGAAGATGAATCAATTGAAAAATTTATGGTTCATAACTCAAGATTAAAAGAAGCCTCTATTAGAGCACAATTATATTCTAGTTTAATAATGCCTACCAATATTGCTATTGGAAACATCACTAGTATTTTACTTATCAGTGTTGGAGCATTGTTAACTATTAATGGAAAAGCGACTGTTGGTAGTATTTTAGCCTTTTTAACTTACTCCAAAATGTTTAATCGTCCAGTGACTCAATTAGCAACAATTTATTCTTCAATTCAATCTGCTATTGCTGGAGCCGAAAGAATTTATGATATCATTGATCATCCAATCGAAGTAACTGATGCTAAAGATGCTATATCGATTAATAAGATAAAAGGTGACGTCGAGTTTAAAAATGTTAATTTTGGGTATTTAAAAGAAGAATTAGTTCTTAAAAACTTTAATTTGAAAGTTAAAAGTGGTGAACAAATAGCCTTGGTAGGTCCAACAGGTGCTGGAAAAACTACTATTATTAATTTGTTATCAAGATTTTATGATTTAAATTCTGGTGTTATTACTATTGATGGTAAAGATATAAGTAAAATAAAAATAGCAGATTTAAGAAAAACAACTGGAATTGTTTTACAAGACACTCATCTTTTTAAAGGTACAGTCTTTGATAATATTAGATATAGTAAGTTAGATGCGACCTTAGAAGAAGTAATTGAAGCCTGTGAAAAATCACAAGCCCATTCTTTTATTAGAAGATTACCTGATGGTTATTATTCAGAAGTTGAAGAAGAAGGAAGTAATTTTTCACAAGGACAACGGCAATTAATATCAATTGCTAGAGCAATATTAGCTGATCATGAAATTTTAATTCTTGATGAAGCAACTAGTAATGTTGATACTAGAACAGAAATTGCCATTCAAAAAGGAATGAAAAAGCTAATGGAAGGTAAAACAAGTTTCGTTATAGCCCACCGCTTATCAACAATTGAAAAGTCTGACAAAATAATTGTTATTAATAATGGAGAAATAGTCGAAAGTGGAAAACATGCTCATTTGATTGATCAAAAAGGCTTTTATTATAATTTATATAAAAGCCAATTTGATAATTAAACTATCTTTTTTCCTTTTTTTTTGCTATAATTTAATTATAAATAAGGAGTGATGATATCATGGATAAAAAAGACGGAATTTTTGATGAGATTGAAATACTTGATGATTTTACAGAAACAGAAAGTAATCCAGAAATAGTTGATAATGATTGGTTATCGGATTTTACTGATAATACAAAAGAAGATAATCAATTAGATATTCAATTTAATGAAATAGATAAAATGGGTAATTTTGAAGCTACTGTGCAACCAGCTGAATTAAATCAAGAAGAGGTATCAATGGTAGAAACAGAACCTGTAACAGAGAATATTAGTGCTGATGAAACACCAATTAATCCTGAACTAGAAGAACCAGTACTTAATGTAAATACTTTAGAAAAAACAGAAGTTTTGGATAATCCAGAATTATTAAATATTGAAGATCATGAAGCTCAACAAAAAACAATTGAAAATGATGAACTTGAAAAAGAATTAAACAATAACCGAAGTGTATTCTTTATTGTTGGAATATTCGTTGTTTTAATTATTTTTATAATACTATTGCCTTTTGTTACTGAGTGGTTAAAATAATATAAAACGACAAAAAACATCATGACAATTAGTTATGATGTTTTTATATGTTAATTGATAAAGATATAATCAAATTCATATCATCGTCTTTAGCCATAATATTTTTGTGTTCTAAATGACATTTTTGACATTTATAAATGATTTTATATGTGTCTTTGAATTTTTCGATTTTGATTGGTTCTAATAATCCGTGACATTCATTTAATCTATCCCCAGGAAAGATATCAACGTGTTTAGAATATAGGCAATGTGGACAATGATCTCTAGCGCTATATTTTAATTTAAAAATTTCCCTATGGCAATTTTCGCAAACAAAGTTTTCGTCTATCATTTTAAATCTTTTTTGGGTCATTATTTAACTCCCTCATTGGCGGTAGTAACATCAATCCAAGTTCCTTTAGTTATTTTGGCTAAATCGTTAACACTTATTTTGAGTGCCAAATTAAAATCACCGGCGGCCGGATAAACGTTATCCAGTTGTCTCAAAGATGAATCTAAATATATTTTAACACCTTCTTTTAAACCGAAGGGACAGACACCACCAATTGGATGATTAGTTAGAGCTTCCACTTTATCTGCTGGCACCATTGATGCTTTTTCTTCAAAATAGTCTTTATATTTCTTATTGTTAACTTTAGAATCCCCACTCATAATTATAACAATTGTACTGTTTTTTAATGTGAAAGCTAGAGTTTTAGCAATTTCATTTGTTGTTACTTTAAGTTCGTTAGCAGCTTTTAAAACTGTTGAACTATCGTTTAATTTAACTATATCAGTTTTATAATTATTATTTTCAAAAAATTCTATTACATGTTTCTTGCTCACTTTAGACACTCCTTTATTGCTATTAAAATTATACTATGATACTTAAATAATATCAAATATTTGTGAATAATTAACGAAAAATCAAAAATAATAAAATTAGCAGTCATATATTGACATTGCTAAAATATGATAGTATAATAGAGTAGCATTCAAAGGTTGAGAGTGCCAATAGAATGGTAGGTGATTTATGATAAGTCAAAGACAAGCCGCATTACTGAAGTTGATAGTTGAGGAGCATATTAAGACAGCAAAGGCTGTTAGTTCAAATTCTCTATGTGATAATTTAGACTGCTCAAGTGCAACTATAAGAAATGAAATGGCTACATTAGAAGATTTAGGTTTAATTGAAAAAACACATATTTCTTCAGGTCGCATACCTAGTGAAAAGGGATATAGATATTATGTTGATAATATCATGGAACCTAAAAAATTAACTGGTGAAGATATGTTAAAATTACAAACGATTTTTCATAACAAATCATTAGTTTTAAATGATGCGATATTAAGAAGTATGGAAATAATTTCTGAGTTGACTAGTTATACTTCAATCATTTTAGGGAATGCTTCTAAAGATAACCGTTTGAGTAAGGTTGAAGCGATACAAATAGACAAAAATAGAATTGTCGCCATTGTTATAACCGATAAAGGTCATGTTGAAAACAAAAATATTTTTGTTGAATCAAGTGTTAGCATTGAGGAAGTCCAAAAAACAATTGAATTAATTAACAGATTAATTGTAGGGACGCCAATCGAAGAAATAAGTAGTAAATTAGAGTATGAGATAAAACCAATTATTTCTCAATATGTCACTCAATACGAAACATTATATAATGCCTTTTATAACGCTTTTAGTGATTTTTCAAACGAGGCTAGCGTAAGAATAACCGGAACAAGTAATATTTTAAAACAACCAGAATTTAACGATACCGTAAAAATTGGTGAAATATTAAAAAAGTTTGATGATCACGATTTAATTAATAGTATTAAAGAAGAAGAAAACGGAATCAATATATATGTTGGAAGCGAGAATGAATTTGACGATGACGTTGGAGTTATCAAAACTAAATTTGAAGTTAATGGTGAAGTTGGAACAATTGCGATAATTGGACCTAAAAGAATGGAATATGATCGTGTATTTGCTCTGTTAGAATATATCAAAGAAAACATAGGAGGGTGAAAATGAAAAGTGAAATGGAAAAAGAAGTTGATGAAACTTTAGAAACTCACGAATGTGATTGTTGTTCAGATGATAATCATCAAGAACATCATTGTGATTGTCATGAAGAAGAACCAAAAGTTGAACGCAAAAAGGATAAAGCTAAAAACAAGAAAAAAGAAAAATATGAAGAGCAAATAAAGGAATTGGAAGAAAAAAGCCTTCGTTCACAGGCTGAGCTTGTTAATTACAGAAAGCGTAAAGACGAAGAAGTTAGTCGTATAATGAAATATGCTAACGAAGACATTGTTAAAAGAATTCTTCCAGTATTAGATAACTTTGAACGAGCAATTGATATGGATGACGACAATTTAGAAGATGAAGTATCAAAGTTTTTATCCGGATTTAAGATGATTTACGTGGATTTTAAAAATGCTATGAAAGAATTTGAAGTTATTGATATTGACGGTAAAAACAAACCATTTGATCCGACCTATCATCAAGCAGTTTTGACTGATGTTGTAGAAGGTGTGGAACCAGGAATGGTTGTAGAAGTTTTACAAAAAGGTTATTTATTAAAAGATAGAGTTATCAGACCAGCGATGGTTAAGGTAAGCGAATAAGGAAAGGTGAAAAAAGATATGAGTAAAACAATAGGTATTGATTTAGGAACAACTAATAGTTGTGTAAGTATTTATGAAGGTGGAGAAGCTAAAATAATTACAAATCCAGAAGGAGGAAGAACTACTCCATCGGTAGTCGCTTTTAAAAATGGCGAAATAATTGTTGGGGAAGCAGCTAAAAGACAAATAGTTACTAACCCTGATACGGTATCATCAATTAAGAGATTAATTGGTAGTGATAAAAAAGTAAAAGCTAATGGTCGTGAATATACACCAGAAGAAATAAGTGCAATGATATTAGCTGATTTAAAGAAAACAGCTGAAGCATATTTAGGAACAACAGTAAGTAAAGCAGTTATAACAGTTCCAGCATATTTTAATGATGCTGAACGCCAAGCAACTAAAAATGCTGGTAAAATTGCTGGTTTAGAAGTTGAAAGAATTATAAATGAACCAACAGCAGCAGCATTATCATATGGACTTGATAAAACAGATAAAACAGAACAAATATTAGTATATGATTTAGGTGGTGGAACTTTCGATGTTTCAATTCTTGAATTAGGAGATGGTGTATTTGAAGTTTTATCAACTAGCGGTAATAATCGTTTAGGTGGAGATGACTTTGATAACCGAATTATGGATTATTTGGTTGCTGACTTTAAAAAAGAAAATGGAATTGATTTATCTAAAGATAAAATGGCTATGCAACGTGTAAGAGATGCTGCTGAAAAAGCTAAAAAAGAATTAAGTGGTATTACATCAACACAAATATCATTACCATTTATTTCACAAGGAGAAAATGGACCAGTTCATTTAGAAATGTCATTGACAAGAGCAAAATTTGAAGAAATAACTAGTGATTTAATTGATTCTACATTAACTCCAGTTCGTAATGCATTAAAAGATGCAGGATTAAAAGCTAGTGATATAGATAAAGTTATATTGGTTGGTGGTTCAACACGTATTCCAAGAGTACAAGAAATTATAACTAAAGAACTAGGAAAAGAACCAAGTAAAGGAGTTAATCCTGATGAAGTTGTAGCAATGGGAGCCGCTATTCAAGCAGGAGTTCTAGCAGGTGATGTAGCTGATGTTGTTTTACTTGACGTTACACCATTATCACTTGGTATTGAAACTTTAGGCGGAGTAACAACTGTATTAATTCCAAGAAATACAACTATTCCAACAAGTAAAAGTCAAGTGTTTTCAACTGCTGCTGATAATCAACCAGCTGTTGATATTCATGTTTTACAAGGTGAAAGATCAATGGCCATTGATAATAAAACATTAGGAAGATTTCAATTAACAAATATCCCGCCAGCACCTCGTGGTATACCACAAATCGAAGTAACGTTTGATATTGATGCCAATGGTATTGTTAATGTTAAAGCTAAAGATTTAGGCACTAATAAAGAACAATCTATTACGATTACTTCTTCTGGTGCATTAAGTGATGAAGAAATAGATAAAATGGTTAAGGAAGCTGAAGCGAATAAAGAAGCAGATTTAAAACGAAAAGAAGAAGCAGATTTAATAAACGAAAGTGAACAATTAATTTTTGCTACTGAAAAAGCTATTAAAGATTTAGGCGAAAAAGTTGATAAAAGTGATAAAGAAGCAGCCGAAAAAGAAATTGGCGAACTTCGTGAAGCATTAGGAAAAGAAGACATTGAAGATATTAAATCAAAACGTGATAAATTAAATGAAACTGCTATGAAATTGGCAACAAAAGTTTATGAAGAAGAAGCTAAAAAAGCTCAAGCAAGTAATGAACAAACTGAAGCAGAAAACAATACTGAGGAATCAAAAAACGACAATGTTGTTGATGCCGAATTTGAAGAAAAATAAAACAATAAATGTAGAAGTCTAATGGACTTCTACATTCTACTATTGAAAAGGAGAAAAAATGCCTATAAAACAAAATTCGAGAGATATGATTGAAGAAAGTTGTAAGTGGGATTTATCGCTAATATATAAAAATGATAATGATTGGTATAACGAATATAATAAGTTATCAGAACAAGTTTTAAATTTTTCTAAATATAAGGGAAATATTTTAAATAATGCCGAAACATTGCTTAATACATTAGATGATCAAATGAACATAGAGAGAATATTATCAAAACTTTATGTATATGCGTATATGCGAAGTGATGAAGATACTGGAAATACTTATTATCAAAAACTAAAAGGTGAAATTGATAATTTAGCAGTAACAGTATCCGAAACAACATCCTTTGTTGTCCCAGAATTACTTAATGGTGATTATGAAGTGGTTGCTAAATATATTTTAGAAGTTCCTAAATTATCTAATTATAAGCGTATGATTACAGAAATTTATCGTTCTAAAAGATATACATTAACTGATAATGAAGAAAAAATATTGTCTAAATTATCTAATGTTTTGGGATTGTCTGACGATATTGCAACTTTGGCAAGAAATTCAGATCTTATATTTGGAACAATTAGCGATGAGGATGGACACTTAGTTGAACTTACTAATAGTAATTATTCTAAATATATTGAATCCCATAATAGGGAAGTTAGAAAAAATGCATTTTTAACTTTATATAAAGGTTATGAAAGCATAAAAAACACTTTGGCTAAAACTTTGTCAGGTGAAGTTGAAAGAAATAATACTATTGCTAATATTAGAGGGTTTGAAAATGCATTAGAAATGTCTTTGTTTGGTGGTAATATTGATTCTAAAATTTATAACAACTTGATAAAAGTTGTTAATGAAAAATTAGATGTTCTTCATAAATATTATCAATTAAAAAAAGAATGTTTAGAAGTAGATGAGTTAACTTTATATGATGTTCATGTTCCAATTGTTGGAGAATTAAAAAAAACATACAATTTTGATAATGCAAAAGAGCTTATTAACAAAGCTTTAAAAGTGTTAGGGGAAAACTATCTTAATGATTTAAATAGAGCGTTCACTGAAAAATGGATTGATATATATCCTAATACAGGGAAAAAAAGTGGGGCTTACTCTTGGGGATGTTACGATAGTAATCCATACATTTTACTAAATTATCAGGATCGAATTGATGATGTTTCAACACTTGCTCATGAACTAGGGCATTCAATTCATAGTTTATATTCACGGAAAAACAATGAATATCAAGATTCAGATTACAAGATTTTTGTAGCTGAAGTAGCATCAATTGTTAACGAATTGTTATTATATAATTATATGCTTGAAACAACTAATGATAGAGATGAAAAATTAGGTATTTTAAATAACATGATGGATCTTTTCAAAAGCACACTATATCGTCAAACGATGTTTGCGGAATTTGAATTAGATATATACAATCGTGCCAACAACAATGAAATATTAACGCATGAGTTATTGTCAAAAATATATTATGATTTAAACGAAAAATATTTTGGAAAAAACGTATTAGTAAATGATGAAATTAAATATGAGTGGGCGAGAATTCCGCATTTCTACATGAATTTTTATGTTTATCAATATGCAACTGGGTTGTCAGCAGCGTGTGCCATTGTTAAAGATATTACTTCTGGCAAGCCAAATGCTGTTGAAAACTATTTAGAATTTTTAAAAACTGGTGGAAGAGACTATCCGGTCGAACTATTAAAAATAGCGGGTGTTGATATGTCAGAATCTAAAGTTATTGAATCAGCAATTTCTCTGTTTGATGACATTATAAATCAATTTATCGATTTAAGAAATAACTAGGAAGTAGGTGGAGAAGTGAACAAAAGAGATTATTATGAAATCTTAGGCGTAAGTAAAGACGCCACATTAAATGAAATAAAGAGTTCTTTTAGAAAA
Source organism: Bacilli bacterium (assembly GCA_041655535.1). Lineage (GTDB taxonomy): Bacteria > Bacillota_I > Bacilli_A > RF39 > UBA660 > DUPI01. The sequence goes on along the minus strand of JBBAFH010000005.1, from coordinate 15,051 downwards.
TTAGCAAAACTTTATCATCCAGATGTATCAAAAGAACCAAATGCCGCCGAAAAATTCAAGGAAGCTCAAGAAGCTTATGCAATTTTAAGCGATGAAGGTAAGCGAAAACAATATGATCAATTTGGACATAATGCTTTCTCTGGTAATGGTGGAGCCCAAGGATTTGATTTTTCTAACTTTGACTTTTCAGATATTTTTGGAGATATCTTTGGTAATTCAGGATTTGGTGATTTCTTTTCTGGGGGACGAGGTAGCACTGGTAATCGTTCAAGAAAAGGTCGTGATTCGTTAATGGAAATGCGATTGACCTTTGAAGAAGCTGTTTTTGGGACTAAGAAGACAATTAAATTAAATGTATCTGAAGATTGTGGTGATTGTCGTGGTCGTGGTGGACATGATGAAAAAACTTGTCCAACGTGTCATGGTAGTGGTCAATTAACAGCTGAACAAAGAACAATTCTTGGATCATTTATGACAAGAACTACTTGTAGTACTTGTCAAGGCAAAGGTGTTACATACGAAAAAAAATGTAATACATGTCGTGGTACAGGTAAAAAGATTGAATCAAAAACAATTGAGGTTAAGATACCAGCTGGTGTTGATAATGGTAATCAACTAAGAATTCCAGGTAAAGGTGAAGCGGGAACTAATGGTGGTCCAAATGGTGACGTGTACTTGGAATTTATTGTTGAAAAACATCCGATTTTCGAACGAAATGGTAATGATGTTTATATTGAATTACCAATTACAATCACTGATGCGGTATTAGGAACGAAGATAGATGTTCCAACTCTAATGGGGAATGTTAAGTTAACAATACCTGCTGGTAGTGAAACAAATGATAAACACCGTTTAAAAGGAAAAGGAATAGAAGATGTTAATTATCATAATAAAGGTGATATGTATGTTATTCTAAAGGTAGTAATTCCTAACAAGTTAACTAAAGACCAAAAGAAATTATTTGAGTCATTAAAAAAGACTGATTTAGAAGATGACAATCAATTTAAAAAAATCAGAAAATATTTAAAATAATATAAACGCTATAAAAACATACTTTTTAAAAAGTATGTTTTTATTTGTTATATATATGTAAATGGATATAAGGTATAATTATTTGTGATTTATCTAGAGATTGATTATAGCGATAAAATTAAAAAATATATTGATAATAAATGTATAATGTATTATAATATAATAGATGAAAGGATGTAATTATGGACGATATAATACTTGAAACCGAAGAAAAAATGTTAAATTCGATTGAAACTATGGAGGCACGTTTTGTTAATGTTCGTGCTGGTCGTGCTAATCCTGCTATTTTAGATGGTGTTATGGTAACATATTATGGAACACCTACTCCATTAAAACAATTAGCAACTATTTCCATTCCAGAAGCTAGACAATTATGTATAAAACCATTTGATCGTACAACTTTAGGTGATATTGAAAAAGCTATATATGAAGCTAATGTAGGGTTAACTCCTAATAATAATGGTGAAATAATCATCTTAAATATCCCGGTTTTAACAGAACAAACAAGAAAAGAATTTGTTAAACAAGTTAAAGTAATGGCTGAAGATTGTAAAGTAGCACTTAGAAATGCTAGACAAGACGGTAATAACAAAATTAAAAAATTAGAAATTTCAGAAGATGATATTAAAAACGGAATTGATGAGATACAAGAACTAATTAATAAATATAATAAAGCTATCGAAGATAAATTAAAGGTCAAAGAACAAGAATTAATGACTGTTTAGAATAAGGTGTTGTCTTATTCTTTTTTTATAGTATTTTATGTAAAGTCCAATAGTAATTTATTAATTATTTTGATATAATGTTAACATGAGGTGGTATGATGATAAAAAAACTAAGCTATATAGCATTAATAATGGTTTTCTTAATACCTTTGTTTGCAGTTCCTACTAATGTTTTGGCAAATAATAATGAAAACAAAACCTTACGTGAATTATATAATGAATTATTAAAAGTTGAAGAAGAATTAAAAAGAGTTAATAATGATAAAAGTTTAACTAAAAGTAAAATAAATCAGATAGAACAAAATATTGTAAGGCTTGATAAGGAAGTTGTAGCAATTGGTGCGGCTATTGTTAAAACCGAAAAAGAAATTGTTAAATTAAATGAAAATATTGCTTCTAAAGATAAAGAAATTAAGGAATTGATGAAATTTTTTCAATTGTCTACCGGTGAAAACATGTACTTAGAATATGCTTTCGGTGCATCTAGTATGACTGATTTTATTTATCGATTAGCAGTTGTTGAACAACTAACAAAATATAATAATCAAATGATTGATGATATGAATAACATGATTATTCAACAAGAAAAGAAAACTAAAGAATTGGCTGCTCAGCAAAAAAATGCACAAGTTAAAAGAAGAGAATTATCTAGTGAGCAAATAAAATTAGGGGACCGTGTATATTCTTTGAATAAAAATTCAATGTCATTATCAGAAGAAATTGCTGATGCAAAAAAAACAATAAAAAATTATGAAAAATTAGGTTGTAAGCCAAATGATGTTTTGAGCGAATGTTCTAGAGTTAACAGCGACGTTTCATTTGCAAGGCCAACATTACAAGGCTTAATAACTTGTGGTTGGGGATGTTACGGCGGTCACAACGCAATCGACATTGGTGGAATAGCTGGTGAAAACATTTATTCTACAGCTGCCGGATTAGTCGTTGATATAACTTGGGGTTCAACTTGTGGTGGAAATTATGTAACTATCCAGCATAAAATAAATGGTAAATCATATGCATCAAGATATATGCATATGGCAAGCATTAGAGTTGGACTTCATCAAAATGTTACAAAAGATACTGTATTAGGGACAGTTGGTGGATATGCCGGTGGAAATGATCGATGTACAACCGGACCACATTTACACTTTGCAATCGCTAATGGTGTATATGGTCAAGATTTCTGGAGTTTTGGAAGTTATGCTATTAATCCGGTTGGTTTAATTAATTTCCCTCCAGCTGGAGTATGGTTTAGTAGTCGTTATAGAGTATATTAGAAGGAGAATATTATGTTTGGAAAGAAAAAAGAACAAAAAGAATTAGATGTTCAAAGTTTAAATGATATTATATTTTTAGGTAAAAAAATTCTGGGGATTGTATATTTCTTTGTGATTATCCTTGGGGTTTATGCAACAATGGTGCTATTAAAAGAACTTCATATATTTCCTATTCTTTTAAAAATACTTGAAATATTAAGTCCGCTATTTATTGGGCTATTCGTGGCCTGGTTATTTGATCCGTTTGTAAAATACTTAAATAAAAAAGGGATTAAAAGAGGATGGGGAGCAACAATTTCCTATGTTTTAATAATAATCATTTTAGTTATAACTTTAAGTGCTATTATACCAATTATAATTGAGCAAGTTAATGATTTTGCAAAAACCATACCATCTATTTTTGAAACTTTTACATTATGGATTGATACAGCATTTGATAAATTAGGAAAAATTAGTGATTTGGATTTATCAGTAGTTAAGGCAGAAATGTTTGCTTCTATTGAAAGAATTGGTAATGAGCTACCAAGCACTTTACCTGGTTCATTAGTTAATTTTTTCAGATCATTTTTCTCAGGACTTGGTGTTTTTGTTATAGGTTTAGTTATTGGTTTTTATTTATTAATAAGTTTTGATAATTTTAATGATACAATAATAACTTTCTTACCTAATAAATTTAGAAATGATACGAGAGATTTAATAAACGAAATAAACACTTCAATGCGTAAGTTTGTTCAAGGTACTTTGTTGGCAGCAATTGTTATCTTTGTTTTTAGCACAATTGGATTCTATGCCGTCGGATTAAAAGGTGCCTTATTATTTGGATTTTTTTGCGGGATAACTAATATTATTCCTTATATTGGTCCATATCTTGGAGGAATTCCGGCTGTTGTGGTAGGACTTTCACAAGATCCTAAAATTGGTGTAATGGTACTTATTATTGTTGTTGCCGTTCAATTTGTTGAAAGCAATTTATTACAACCAATATTAATGAGTAAAATGCTAAAACTACATCCTGTTACTATTATGTTAGGATTGTTAGTATTTGGTTATTATTGGGGTGTTTTAGGAATGATTTTAGCAACACCTGTGATGTCAATAACAAAGTCGATTTTTAGTTTTGTTAATGAAAAGTTTGAAATAATAAAAATTGATGAATAACAGGAGGTATTTATGGATTTGAAAAAGGAACAACCCAAAATATATATATTATCAGGAAAAGCTCGAAGTGGTAAAGACACTGTTGCAAAAGTGATAAAAACTGTTTGTGAAGAAAATAATTTAAAATATATTAATTTACAATACAGTTCACATATAAAAGAATATGCTAGAAGAATAAGTGACTGGGATGGTAGTGATGAAACAAAACCTCGTACGCTACTTCAACAATTAGGAACAGAAGTAATTAGGCAACAAATTGACGAAATGTTTTTTGTTAAAAGAATGATTTCTGACATAAAAGTTTATTCCAACTTTTTCGATGTTATCACAATTAGTGATGCAAGATATAAAGAGGAGATAGAACTTCCTAAGGAACATTTCAAAGATGTAATATCTATATCAGTTATTCGTCCTATTGGTGAAAGTAGTTTAACAGAACAACAGCAACAACATCTTTCTGAAAAAGCTTTAGATGGTTATGATAAACATGACTATGTTATTAATAACAACAAAGAATTATCAGATTTAGAAACAAAAACAAGAGAAATAATTGAATCAACCTTGTTATTAAAAGAGGTTAAAACAGGAAATTATAGAGAAAGGAAAAGTGAATAATGTGGAAAGTTCAACTGAAAAAAGATTAACTCATAATCAAATGCGACAAATGTGGTTTGATTTTTGGATGTCTAAAGAGCATGACATTATTCCAAGTGCTCCTTTAGTTCCAATAAATGATTCGACTTTACTTTGGATTAATGCTGGTGTTACACCGCTTAAAAAATATTTTGACGGTAGTGTAGTTCCAAACAATAGAAGAATGGCTAGTAGCCAAAAGTGTATAAGAACAAATGATATTGAAAATGTAGGGAAAACTGCTCGTCATGCAACATTTTTTGAAATGTTAGGAAACTTCTCGATTGGCGATTATTTTATAAAAGAAGCAATTACTTGGTCATGGGAATTCCTTACAAGTGACAAATGGCTAGGGTTTGATCCAAATAAATTATACGTAACTATATACCCAACTGATGAAGAAGCTTATGAAGCGTGGAAGAATGTTGGCGTTAGTGAAAATCACATTATTAGACTAGAAGATAATTATTGGGAGATTGGACCTGGTCCAAGTGGCCCTGATAGTGAAATTTTTTATGATCGTGGAGAAGAATATGATCCACAAAAAATAGGAATTAAACTATTAGTTGAAGATATTGAAAATGATCGTTATATTGAAATTTGGAATAACGTTTTTAGTATGTATAACGCTGAAGAAAACGTTAGTCGTGAAAATTATAAAGAATTACCTAGTAAAAACATTGATACTGGAATGGGGCTAGAAAGAATGCTAACCATTTTACAAGATGTTGATACTATTTACGATACTGATTTGTTTATTCCGATAATAAAACACGTTGAAAAAATAAGTAATATTAAATATAAAGGCGAGATGTCTTTTAAAGTAATTGCTGATCATATAAGAACGCTTACTTTCGCTCTATCAGATGGTGCAAGTTTTGGAAATACTGGTCGTGACTATGTATTAAGAAGACTGTTAAGACGTTCAGTTCGCCACGGCAAAAAGCTAAGCATTGAAGAACCTTTTATGTATAAACTTGTCCCTACCGTTGTTGAAAACATGAAAAATCATTATTCATATTTAAAAGAGTATGAACAAAAAGTTATGGAAAAAATAAAAAAAGAGGAACAATTATTCCATAAGACTTTAATTGAAGGTGAAAAGAAGCTTAATGAATTAATTAAAGGTAGTACTACTAAAACCATAAGTGGTGAAGATGCATTTAAACTGTATGATACTTATGGATTTCCATATGAATTAACACTTGAAACTGCTACTGAGCAAGGGTTTACCATTTCAAAAGAAGAATTTGATGCTAGTATGAAAAAACAACAAGAAATGGCTCGTTCATCAAGAGTTGATGTTAGTAGCATGAATATTCAAAACGAAGATTTGATGAAATTTAATAAAAAAAGTGAATTTGTAGGTTACAATTTAACGAAAATAGAAACCAAAATTATTGGACTATTTGATGGTCAAAAAATTGTTGATACATTAGCAAATGATGGTTATATTGTTTTAGAAAAGACTCCGTTTTATGTAGAATCTGGAGGACAAGTATCTGACAAAGGAACCATACTAATAAATAATAAAGAAGTTGAAGTTTTAGATTTATTTAAGGGTACGAATGGTCAAGTGTTCCACCATATTATTTTTGATGAAAAATTAAATATTGGAGATATTGTAGTGGCAACAGTTAATGAAGAAATTCGCAACAATACAAGAAAAAACCACAGTGCCGCTCATCTATTACAAAAATCATTACGTGAAGTTTTAGGAAACGATGTTCATCAAGCAGGTTCAAGAGTTGATGATAAAACGTTACGTTTTGATTTTACTTATGATAATAAAATAAGCGATGACGAAGTGAATAAAGTAGAATCATTAGTTAATGAAAGAATAAAAACAAATGCCCCAACAACTACTGAAATTATGAGTTTAGATGAAGCGGTTAAAAAAGGTGCTACCGCTTTGTTTGAAGAAAAATATGGTGATACAGTTAGAGTTTTAACTATTTCCGATTCAGTAGAATTATGTGGGGGAACTCATGTTAAAAATGTTTCTGATATTGAAAGATTTGCTATTAAGAATATTGAATCTAAAGGAAATAATGTATATAGAATAGAAGCTGCAACAGGGAGCAATATAGAAAAAGAATTGTTTGATGCTATAAAACCTTATAATGATAGTATGATAAAATTACTAATTAAATCTAAAAAAATAGTTGAAGATGCTTTGAAAGAAGAAATAGTTTTAAGTTTTAATATCGACATTAACCATGACAAACCAACAAGTTATAACGATATAATTACTAATCGAAATGAACTTGAACAAGTAAAGAAACAAGTTCAAATTTTAGAAAAAGAATATTCAGATCTTAAAGTTCAAAAAGCAATATCGGATTTAAGTACATTCCTAAATAAAGTTGAAGATATAAATGGAATCAATACCATTATCATGATTGTCGAAAATTATGAATTAAGTATTATTAAAGAAATAATTGCAGAATTAACTAATCAACTGAATAATAGTTTTATATTTATTGCCAATAAAAATGGGGATAATGTTAACTTTATAGCACGTTCTAGCGATATTTTAAAAGATGTCATAGACTGTGGTAGTATTGTTAAAAATGCTGCTATTAAATCAAATGGTAGCGGTGGTGGAAGTAAGGTCTATGCACAAGGTGGCGGAACGACCACCGTTGAACTTGACAATATTATAGAAAAAGTGAAAATAGTTGTAAAAAATACCAAACAATGATAAAATATTGGTGTATTTATAGGGGAGTGATATTATGTCAAAAACCAAAATATATGAAAGTGATACGTTTCAAGATGCTTTGATTGGTGAAACAATCCGTGAAGTTATTGAAATATTAGAAGAACGAGGATACAATCCAATTGATCAAATAGTTGGATATTTGATGAGTGGTGATCCTGGTTATATTTCTAGTCATAAAGAGGCTAGAAATAAAATTACTAAATTTGATAGAACTGAAATTCTTGAATGTTTAATAAGAAGTTATAAATAATATGCGTTATTTAGGACTTGATTTAGGCACAAGAACATTAGGTATTGCAATATCAGATTTGACTGCAACTATTGCCAATCCAATAATAACATTAAGGTTTGCAGAAGAAGAATATGATTCATTGCTGCCAAAATTAAAAAAAATAATTGTTGAAGAAAAAATCGACAAAATTATTTTAGGGTTCCCTAAAAACATGAATAATACAATTGGTAGTCGTGCTGAAGAGACCATAATGTTTAAAGAAAAACTGGAAAAATATGTAAATCTCGAAGTTATACTCCAAGATGAAAGAAGATCAACGATAGAGGCTAATAACTATATGTTAGAAGCTAATATGTCTAGGAAAAAAAGGAAAAAACATATTGATGGCTTAGCTGCTTCAATAATATTGCAAACTTATTTAGATAAGATGAAAGGAAGATAATATGGAAAATGAAAAAATGACATTTAAAATAATTAACGATGAAGGAGTAGAAGTTGAGTGCGAAGCATTATTTACTTTTGAATCTGATGAAACTAGTAAAAACTATATGGTTTATACCGATAACACAATAGATGAGGAAGGAAATACTAAAGTTTTTGCAGCAATCTACAACCCAGATGATAATGAAGGTATCCTACAACCAATTGAAAGTGATAAAGAATGGAAAATTATTGAAACAATTTTCAATGAAATCCAAGAAGAAACTAAATTAAAAAGCGAAGGAAATGAGCAATAAGCTCATTTTTAATCGATGGATAAAAATAAAATAATTGTAGTAGGTAGTACCATTTGCATTGTTGCTCTAATTATCTTATTTGGTATTTATGTTTATAATATAAGACCAGTAAGTAAGGATAGTGGAAAAAAAGAATTTGAAGTTGCTAGTGGTGAATCATATTTAACAATTGACTCACTATTAAAAGAAAACAAATTTATTAAATCATCTTTGTTTTATAAAATTTATATTAAAATTAATAGTCCTAAACCTTTAGAAGCTTGTACTTATTATTTAAGTGAAAACATGGGAGTAAAAGGAATCGTTGACACTCTAAGTATGGGGTGTAAAAGTAGTCCTGAAAATATTTCAATTACTTTTAAAGAAGGTTTAAACATGCGAAAATTATCAAGTATTATTAGTGAAAATACCAATAATACGGAAGATGATGTATTTAATCTTTTAAAAGATGAAGAATATTTAGATAAATTAATAAATAAATATTGGTTTTTAAGCGAGGAAATCAAAAATGATAAAATTTATTACTCATTAGAAGGTTATTTGTTTCCTAACACTTATGAATTTTCAAATAAGGATGTAACGGTAGAAGAAATCTTTGAAGCAATGCTTGATGATATGGATAAACAGTTAAAACCATTTAAAGAATCTATTGAAAAATCAGATTTTACTGTTCATGAGTTTTTGACATTTGCGTCTATTGTTGAATTAGAAGGTGCAACTAGTGACGATAGAGCTAGTGTTGCAGGTGTTTTCTATAATCGTTTAGAAGATGGATGGGCACTAGGAAGTGACGTAACTGGTTATTATGGAGCGAAAATGGATGATTGGACTAATGGATTAGGAAGTCATTTAAATGATTGCAATGACTATAATACACGTGGTACTTGTGTCCAAGGGCTTCCTATTAGTCCTATAGCTAATCCTGGAATAGAATCTATTGAAGCAGTTACTAATCCTACTAAACATGATTATTATTATTTTCTCGCCGATTGTAGTGGTAAAACATATTTAAACTATGATGAAACAAATCATCTTAAAACAAAAAGTAGATTAGAAGCAGAAAATAATTGGTGTGATGTTTAATGGATAAAATTGAAGAATATGCTAAAGCAAATAACATTCCTATTATGGAGGAGATTGGAATTAATTTTCTTACCAACTTTATAGAAGAAAATAAAATCAAAAGAATTTTAGAAATAGGTAGTGCGATTGGATATTCTGCTATTAAAATGGCTTTAGTTGATAAAAATATATTTATTACAACAATTGAACGTGATGAAAAAAGATATCTAGAAGCAATTAAAAACATAAAGCAATTTAATTTAGAAGATAGAATTAATATAATTAATATTGATGCCTTTGAAGCCTCTGTCGATGGTAGGTATGATTTAATATTTATAGATGCGGCTAAAGGACAATATATTAAATTTTTTGAAAAGTTTAAAGATAATTTAAGTGATAATGGATTTATTATTTCTGATAATATTAACTTTCATGGATTAACTAAAAATCCTGATAAGATAGCTAGTCGCAATTTGAAAGCACTAGTAAGAAAAATAAATAACTATATTGAATTTTTAAAAAACAGTCAAGAATTTACAACTGATTTCATTGAGATTGGTGATGGTATAAGTATAAGTAAAAGAAGTAAGTAGTTTTACTACTTTTTTAGATTTTAGATGAGGTGTTATATGACTAAAATAATGGTTATTCCTAAAAACCGAAAAATGATTGATAATTTAATAAGTAAAAGTGATGCTTTTTTAATAGGAATTGAAAATTTAAGTATTAACTTACCGACTTATTATACAATTGATGAAGTTGAAGAAATAGTTAAATTTTTAAACAATAATAAGAAAAAAGTTTTTATTTCTTTAAATATGAATATTAAAAACAATAATTTAGAATTATTAGAAGAAACAATGTTAAAATTAAATGATATGAAAATTGATGGTGTATTATATTATGATATGGCAGTTCTTAATCTGTGGAAAAAACGCCAATTGAAATACGATTTAGTGTGGTCTCAAGAGCATTTTGCAACTAACTATGATACTTGTAACTACTATAATAGTTTGGGTGTTAAATACGGCTTATTATCGACTGAAATTACATTAGATGAAGTAAAGGATATTGTTAAAAATACTAAAATGTCGTTGATTTTACCAGTTTTCGGGTATTTACCAATGTTTGCTTCATTTAGACACCTTGTTAATAATTATTTAGAATATTTTAATCATGAAAAGAATACTAATAATTACTATATGGAAAAAGAAGGGAAAAAATATCCGTTAATTGATGATAATAATGGAACATTTGTATATTCTGGAAATATAATAAATGGATTAGCAGAAACAATTGAATTAAAAGAATCAGGATTAGATTATATTCTTTTAAATAGTTTTTTAATTGATGATCAAAAATTTGCTGATATTGTTGAAATGTTTAATAGTTCAGACAAAGAAAATGTTGATGAACTAGATAATAAGATATTTGATATGTTTGATAATGTGGATAAAGGATTTTTATATAAAGAAACAGTATATAAGGTGAAGAAAAATGATTAAAGAAAGAAAAAAACCAGAACTTTTAGCCCCTGCTGGAGATATGATGAGATTAAAATGGGCTTTAAACTATGGTGCTGACGCAGTGTATATTGGTGGTTCTATGTTTGGACTTAGAGCTAACGCCACTAATTTTACAATTGAAGAAATTAAAGAAGCGACAACTTATGCCCATAATTTAGGTAAAAAAGTTTATGTTACAGTTAACATTATCCTTCACAATCAAGAGTCTGCACAATTATTATCCTATTTAAAAGATTTAGAAAAAGCCAATGTTGATGCAATTATTGTTGGTGACCCAACGGTTATTGATGTCGCTATTAAAAATACTAACTTAGAAGTACATTTATCAACTCAACAGTCAACTCTTAATAGAGAAGCAGTAACCTTTTGGAAAAACCAAGGTATTACTAGAATTGTTATGGCTAGAGAAACTAGTAGAGAAGATTTAATTGATATAACAAATAATGTTGATATTGAAATTGAAACATTTATTCATGGAGCAATGTGTGCTTCAATGAGTGGTCGTTGTGTTTTATCTAATTTTTTAACAGCGAGAGATGCAAATCGCGGTGGATGCAGTCAAATATGTCGTTGGGAGTTTGATCTTAAAGATGAAAATAATAATCCAATTGAATCAGAAAAGGATTTTACTTTTTGTACTAAAGATTTAGTTATGCTAAAACATATACCAGAAATGATGGATATTGGTATCGCGTCTTTTAAAATAGAAGGAAGAATGCGTTCTATTTATTATATTGCAACAGTTGTTAGTACATATCGAAAAGTTATTGATGAATATTGGAATAATCCAGAAAATTATCAATATAATAAAGAATATGAAAAAATATTAAATAATTGCGCTAATAGAGAATCAATTGATCAATTTTTTGATACTACTTGCAATAAGGAATATCAATACTACATTGGGCGTGAAGAGATTTCTAATCAAGATTTTTTAGGTGTTATAAAACACTACGATTTAAAAACAAAAATGGCTACAGTCGAACAAAGAAATTATTTTAAAATTGGTGATAAAGTTGAAATATTTGGTCCGAGCATAGATACAATAACAACTGTTATCGAAGAAATAATCGATGATTATGGTGAGTCTATTGATGTTGTAAGACATCCTTTACAAATTGTTAAAATTAAAATTGATAATCAAGTTTTTCCAGATAATTTAATTAGAAAAAAATATTAAAAATAAAAGTTGACAAATAATGTTAATTATAGTATCATGTGTTAAGTTTAAATTGAAGAGGTGATTATTATGAATACAAAAGAAATATATTTAACAAAATCTGGTTTTGAAGATATGAAAAAAGAATTAGAATATCTTAAATTGGAAAAAAGACCGGAAGTTATAGAATCTTTGAAAGAAGCAAGATCTTTAGGTGATTTAAGTGAAAATGCTGAATATGATTCTGCAAGAAATGAACAAGCAATGATTGAAGGAAAGATTCAAGAAATAGAAGCTACTCTTGAACAAGCAATTATTGTTGAAGCAGTTAAAACTGACAAAGTAGCTATTGGAAACCGTGTTAAATTAGAATATTTAGAAGATGGAGATGTCGATATTTATTCAATCGTTGGAAATAAGGAAGCAGATCCATTTAAAAATAAGATATCAAATGAATCACCTATTGCTAAAGCTATTACAGGATTATCAGTTGGTGATGTAGCAACAGTTGATAGTCAAAACGGAAAATATAATGTTAAAGTTATAGAAATTTTCTAATCCTTTTATTTATAAATTGGGGTTGCAAAAATGTTCTTTAAATGTTACAATCAATGTGTAAGGTGATTACATGGAAGTAAAGAGAACATTAGAAGTATTAATGGGGATATCATAAAAAAATAGAGGACTTTTTTGTCGCTCTATTTTTTTGTCTTTAGAAGGAGTGATTCATTTGAAAATCGATTATAATTTAACATTAATAATGTACCTTAAACTACTTAAAAATCAAGGTTTGATTAAGACTTGGTCCGATGGTGCAAGAATATATTTTGAAATAGAAAAACAAGAAATAACACCTACAACACTTGGAGCACAAGCAAATAAAATAGCAATTGGTTCAATTAACACACAGTTATTATTTGATTATTGTAAATTAACAGATAAATTAACTAAAAAAGTTGAAGTTAAAGACTTCGATGAACCTAAAGAAGAAGATGCAGATTTTAAGTTAACTACTGATACAATTGTTAGAACGATATCAATCCCTAAAGAAGATTATATACCAGTTTTTGATATTGATATTGAAAAAGATTCTAAAGAATTAATTCGAAAAAAAATTATGAATAAAATAAGTGATGATGTATTCTTACTTACCTATTTGGGATTTAACCCGGGTCTTTACGAAGTGACAAAAATAACAAGCGGAGCTTGGACAACTCCAGTAAAAGTAGAAAACAGTGCTGGTGAAAAATCAGTTGAAGTTATATTAAACGAAAAATTTAGTGTGTCAATCGCAAAAAGAAAAAAAGAAATTCTTTATTATACTAAAGAAGAATGTGATGAATGGTTAGATAACTTTTTGAAAACTAGAAGAATTACGCCGTTTGACATGTTTGAAGAAAAACAAAAAAGCCGTAAAAAGGTTAATGAAAATATTGTTGATGAAGATTTAATCATGGTATGTCCAGGCCTTGAATTACATTTGGGCAAATTAGGATCAGTTGTTGATTTTGAAGATTATTCTACTAAACAAGCAATGTGGAGGATTAAAAAAACAACACTAGAAATTATGGAATATCAAAAAAAGCATAAAGCTTCTTCACTTATTCTTGGAGTAGGTAATGATTATTACAATAGCGATACTGTTGATGATAAAACAACTGCTGGAACACCACAATATAATGATAGTCGTTTTAAAGAAGTTTATTTATGGGGCAAAATTGGGTATTTAAGAATGATTGAAACTTTAAAACAACAATTTGATAAAATAGTTATAAAAGGAAATCCAGGTAACCATGATGAAAAATCAAGTTTCAGTTTATTCACTAATATTTATGACATATATAATTTAACACAAGATCCAAAAATTGATGTGTCATTCACGTATAAGGATTTAAGATATACAACTTGTTATGAATACGGAAAAAATTTAATTGTATTCTCACATGGTAAAAGCCCAGAAGGTAAAAACTTAAAAGATAAGGATTTAGCAGAATCAATAAAATATCAATTTCCTGAAGAATATAATCGTGCTCAAAATGTGTATGTTTTTGCAGGTCATATTCATCAAGATTCAGAAAATAAGTTTGATAAAGTAACAGTTATAAGGACAGCTTCTTTAACGGGTATTGAAAATTGGCATTACTCCAATCTTTATTTAGGTCAAAGACAAGGTCATAGTGTGTACTTAATTGACAAAAACAAAGGTTATGTTGGTAAAAACAATATAACAATAATTGAAGACGAAAAGAAAAATAAAATTAGATCTGTTGATCGTCGTGAAAACACTGATATTGCAGTTGAAATGACTAAGGCTTTAGATTTGACTGAAGAAAGTGCTAAAAATGAACTTGCAAAAAAGGAATTATATCAAATAAGAAGAAAAATCAGAGCAATTGATAAAAAACATAACTCAACCATTAAAGCAATTGGGGATGTTCTTGATATAGATCTTTCAAATTACGATGAACATGATATTAAAAAAATAATGAATATATTGGGTTATGATAAAGAAATAGAACCATTAGAAAATCAAAAACAATTAATACTAAAATACAGAGAAAAATAATTTATTTAAAGAAACCTACATTCAAAATGTGGGTTTTATATTATTATTAAGGTATGGTATAATTATTAGAGAACAAAATAAAAATGAGATTCGGAGGCAGCTTATGAATAAAAAGAAATCAGGTTTTACATTAGTAGAATTATTAGCAACAATAGTAATTATAATAATTGTTTTTTTAATAGCTATGTTTGTCATTCCAAACGTTATGGGTGGAGTATA
>JBBAFH010000004.1:0-82944 GCA_041655535.1 Bacilli bacterium | reverse complement strand
ATTGATATCTACCCAAGTAGTGGCTAATAATTATAATGGAAATATAAACATTCCAGAAGGCACATATAGTTTTTACATAACTACCAATAAAGGATACTGTCCGAGGGTTTATGAAATAGGACCATCAAATGAACCTACATTTACTACAACTAATGGATATATTTTACTTCATGCTGACCCAACTAAAGCAATTAGAAGTCCATATCAAATGGTAAGCATTAGTTACTTTCCAACAAGTATTCAAAGGTTATATCGAATAGATGAAACTGGAACGTGGCAAACATATAATGATAATCCGATTAAAGTTGATCAAGGAAGCGTGATATATGCTAAAGGTATTGATAAGCATGGAAATGAAACAAGAATAATATCTAGCCATACAAGTAATGTACCAGCTGCAATTCAGTCACCAGCATATGATGGGAATAATACAACATATTCTTATGGTGGAAATAATGTAATCTTGAATGTCGATTCTAGCTTACGTGGTAAAAGTGTTAATGTTATTATGGGAATTCAATTATGTAAATCTAGTGGTAGTGGTGGATCAACTCATACATTTAATTATCTTAATAGTTCAGGTGTATTGATATCTACCCAAGTAGTGGCTAATAATTATAATGGAAATATAAACATTCCAGAAGGCACATATAGTTTTTACATAACTACCAATAAAGGATACTGTCCGAGGGTTTATGAAATAGGACCATCAAATGAACCTACATTTACTACAACTAATGGATATATTTTACTTCATGCTGACCCAACTAAAGCAATTAGAAGTCCATATCAAATGGTAAGCATTAGTTACTTTCCAACAAGTATTCAAAGGTTATATCGAATAGATGAAACTGGAACGTGGCAAACATATAATGATAATCCGATTAAAGTTGATCAAGGAAGCGTGATATATGCTAAAGGTATTGATAAGCATGGAAATGAAACAAGAATAATATCTAGCCATACAAGTAATGTACCAGCTGCAATTCAGTCACCAGCATATGATGGGAATAATACAACATATTCTTATGGTGGAAATAATGTAATCTTGAATGTCGATTCTAGCTTACGTGGTAAAAGTGTTAATGTTATTATGGGAATTCAATTATGTAAATCTAGTGGTAGTGGTGGATCAACTCATACATTTAATTATCTTAATAGTTCAGGTGTATTGATATCTACCCAAGTAGTGGCTAATAATTATAATGGAAATATAAACATTCCAGAAGGCACATATAGTTTTTACATAACTACCAATAGAGGATACTGTCCGAGGGTTTATGAAATAGGAACATAAAATGAACTTATGGTAAGTATAAGTTACTTTCCAACAAATGTTCAAAGGTTATATCAAATAGGTGAAACTGGAATGTGGCAAACATATATTGATTACAATAATTCTCTATTAAATAATGGATATATAATGGTTGATAATAGTTTAATTGGAAACCGGATTTCAGTTAAATGGTATCAATATTCTGTTGACTCCTTAAAAATCGCGTTTTTGGATCAAAATAAAACAATAATATCAACTCATTATCAAGGCAATATATTTGTTGTACCTGTAAATACAAAATGGATAAAGTTTATTTCAGTTCGAGCAGCAGATCAATTATATGAAATAAGTTTTTCAAATTAACTCCTACTATTTTATGAAAAATTTATAAAACCTCAAATCAAGAAAGGAATGATATAATGAAAATTAGAGAAATGTTTGAGAGGATAATCGAAAATCAATGGTTTATTAGAGTAGCTATTGCTATTCTAGCCATTGTAGTTATTATTTTAGGAGTGAATCTTATGTCTAAAGATGCTAGACAAGAAAGAGAAGCTAAAAAGTTAGTTGTAGAAAATTATGAAAAGTTATTAGTGATTCATAGTTTAGGAGATGTTTTTAAAATTGATAACGAAGTTGTCGAAATGAATGGCTTACAATATAAAAAAATAACTAATTACGAAGAATTAATCAATGGAATGTTTACTGAAAATGGTAAAAACGTGGTCAACGAAAACTTACGTGATTACATTTTAAGAATTGCTGATGTTTATTATTTGAAACTTGATGAGCTTAATAACGAAACTGAATATAAAAATAGCAAATATATAAAAGTTGATGTTAAAGATAATCGAATTGAATATAATGTTAATACCAAAATTAATTTTATTGATCAAAAAGGAACACTTGAAAATAAAATCGTTTTGGTTAAAGAAAATAATAAATGGTTAATTGATGACTATAAGATTGAAGAATACACTTATGTATATAAAGATTAATTTATGTATATAAATATTCTTTTTCCTTGTAAAATATGGAAAAATATTATATACTAAATAGGTATTGGAGGAAATTATGGAAAATAAAAATGTTGAAAAAATAAATATTAAAATCGAAGGGAAAGAATGGGAACATGCACTTGAGCATGCGTTTGAACATGCAAACGAAAAAGCTAAAATAGATGGTTTTAGACCAGGTAAAGCTCCTAAAGATGTATTTTTAAAAAAATATGGTAAAGAATCTTTATATATGGATGCTGCTGATCATGCTCTAAATGATGCTTATGTAAAAATGCTTGAAGATAATAAGGATTTAGAAATAGTTGCTCAACCAGATGTTTCAATTACTAATGTTGATGAAAAAGGAGTTGAGTTTGTATTTACATTAACTCTTAAACCAAAGGTTAAATTAGGTAAATATAAAAACTTAAATATTAAAAAAGAAGAAGTAAAAGTAACTGATGAAGAAGTTGCAAATGCTCTTGATCAAACTTTAAAAACTTATTCTGAAATTGTTGTTAAAGATGGTGCAGTTGCACTAGGGGATACTGCAATTATTGATTTTGAGGGATTTAAAGACGGTGTTGCTTTTGAAGGCGGAAAAGGTGAAAACTACTCACTACAAATTGGAAGCAATACATTTATTCCGGGATTTGAAGAACAACTAATTGGACTTAAGAAAGGTGAAAGTAAAGATGTAGAATTAACTTTCCCAGAAGAGTATCATAGTGAGGACTTAAAAGGTCAACCAGTTGTGTTTAAAGTAACTATTAATGAAATAAAAGAAACTGTTGTTCCTGAATTAAATAAAGATTTTTTTGAAGATTTAGGACTTGAAGGTATTGATAGTAAAGAAGCTTTAGAACAACAATTAAGAGAAAATATTTCTGCTAAAAAAGAAGTAGATGTTGAGAATAAATACATCGATCAATTATTAGAAGAATGCGCTAAAGAAGTTGAAGTGGAAATTCCCGAAGTAATGATTAATGAAGAGTTAGGAAGAATGATTGGACAATATGGAGAAAACTTAAAAATGCAAGGTTTAAGTTTAGAACAATTCTATCAATTTACTAATTCTGATGAAAATTCTTTAAAGGAACAAATGAAACCTGAAGCAATTAATCGTATTAAGTATCGTTTAATTTTAGAAGAGATTGCAAAACAAGAAAAAATTGAAATTACTGATGAAAAAGCTAAAGAAGAAGCAACTAATTTAGCGAAGAAATATCAAATGGAAGAAGAAGAATTCTTAAAATTATTTGGTGGATTAGAAATGATCAAATATGATTTACAAATGCGTGGAGCAATTGACATTTTGAAATAATTAATTGAACATTAAACTTTTGTTTAATGTTTTTTTATGTAAAAATGTTTGACCGTGATATAATAAGGATGGATGTGATGTTGATGGTAGTTGAAGTGTTAGTTGAAATAAAAGCTAAAAGAATAGATAAAACTTTTACTTATAGTGTTCCTGCTAATTTAGTAGCTGAAATTGCTATCGGTAAACGTGTTTTAGTTCCTTTTAATAATCGTATGTTGGAAGGATTTGTTTTAAAAATTAACGACAATAATGAGAGTTATGATTATGAATTAAAAGAAATTGTTTCAGTTGTCGATAAATATCCAGTTCTTAACAATGAGCTTATAAAGTTAGGAAAATATATTAGTGAAAAAACTTTATCTACATTAATTGCTGCTTACCAAACAATGCTACCAACTGCTTTGAATGCTAAAAAAGGTTTAGTTGTTAATAAAAAATATGAAAAATATTTGACACTAAGTGATAGTTTAAATATTGATTCAATTACTAATCCAAAACAAAAAGAAATAATTGAGATGCTTAAAAAAAATAATCGATGTTTAAAAAAGGATTGTATCAATGTTTCTGTTTATGGTGTTAAAACCTTACTTGAAAAGGGTTTTATAGTCGAAGAGTTAGAGGAAGTATATCGACTGAATAATGACAGTGTAAAAAAGAAAAGTAATATTACGTTAAATAAAGATCAGATACTAGCAATTGACAAGGTCAAAAGTAGTATTGATCAGTTTCAACCATTTTTATTACATGGTGTTACTGGTAGTGGAAAAACAGAAGTTTATATGAGCATTATTGAATATGTTTTAGAAATAGGTAAAGAAGCTATTGTTTTAGTTCCAGAAATTAGTTTAACTCCTCAAATGGTTGAAAATTTTAGAAATCGATTTGGTAGTAAAATTGCTATAATTCATAGTCGATTAAGCAACGGTGAAAAGTATGATGAATGGCGGAAGATTGAAAAAGAAGAGGTATCAATTGTTATTGGTGCTAGAAGTGCAATATTTGCTCCATTTAAAAATATTGGTGTAATTATTATTGATGAAGAACATTCTACAACATACAAGCAAGAAAATACACCAAAATATAATACTATTGATGTTGCTATAAAACGTGCTAAAACACATAAATGCCCTGTTGTTCTTGGGAGCGCTACTCCATTAATTGAGAGCTATACAAGGGCGAAACTTGGCATATACGAGTTGTTAGAACTTAAAAAAAGGGTTAATGATAATCCCCCTAAAGTATATTTAATTGATATGAAAGACGAAATAAAACAAGGGCACCGAATTTTATCTAGAGTATTAGTTGATAACATTAAAAATACTTTAGAACGTGGTGAGCAAGTTATTATTTTGTTAAATAGACGTGGTTATTCAACGGTTGTTACTTGCCATAGTTGTGGTTTCACAGTTAAGTGTCCTAACTGTGATATCCCTTTAATTTATCACAAAACAACAAATAATCTGCGTTGCCATTATTGTGATTATACAACTTATAAAGTTAAAAATTGCTCAAGTTGTCATAGTGAAGATATTAATCAATTCGGACTTGGAACAGAAAAACTAGAAGAAGAGATTAACAAACTATTTTTAAATGCTAAAGTTATTAGAATGGATTTTGATACTACTAGTCGAAAGGGAAGTCACGAAAGGATAATTGCTGATTTTAGAAATGAAAAATACAATATTCTAATTGGCACTCAAATGATTGCTAAGGGGCTAGACTTCGAAAAGGTCACTTTAGTTGGTGTTTTAAATGGTGATGCATCATTAAATATTCCCGATTTTAGAAGTGCCGAAAGGACATTTCAATTATTGAATCAAGTTTCTGGAAGAGCGGGAAGAGGAAATTATCCTGGCAAAGTTATTATTCAAACATTTAATCAAGATCATTATAGTATTATCTATGCTATAAACGATAATTACGTGGGCTTTTATGAGCAAGAAATGAATATTCGAAAAAAATTAGGATATCCACCCTTTTATAATCTTGCACTAATTAAAATCTCTAGTAATGATTATGAATTGGCAAATAAAGAATCTAAAAAGATAATTAAATTTTTAGAAGCAAAGGTATATAAAAACGTTATTTTATTAGGTCCAAGTGCTTCTAGCATGCCTAAAATAAATAACATCTATTACTTACAAATAGTTATTAAGTATAAGACTAGTAATAGTTTAATTCCATTATTAGAAGAAATTAATAAAAGGTACAATAGTAATAATAAAATCTCAGTTGATATTGATGTCAACCCAATTAAATTATAGTAAAATTAATTAATATGTGATAAAATGATATTAGGTGATAATATGGATTATAGTAATATT
This sequence comes from Bacilli bacterium, assembly GCA_041655535.1. GTDB lineage: Bacteria > Bacillota_I > Bacilli_A > RF39 > UBA660 > DUPI01. The sequence continues at coordinate 77,022 of JBBAFH010000004.1, read as the reverse complement.
GAAGTAAATAAAAAATTAAAAATAATATTTATGGGGACACCAGAGTTTAGTGTACCAATTTTAGAAGGCCTTTTACAAAAATATGAAGTCAGGGCAGTTGTAACACAACCTGATCGTGTTTCAAAAAATAATAAGGTAAACATTCCGCCTGTTAAAGAAATCGCTAATAATAATACTATTTTAGTGCTTCAACCAGAAAACATTAATGATAGTGCTGATATTATTTTATCGTTAGAACCAGATTTAATTATTACTTGTGCTTATGGTCAAAAAATACCAAAAGCTATTCTAGATTATCCGCGATTAGGATGTATCAATGTTCACGCATCTTTATTACCTAAATTACGTGGAGGTGCTCCAATTCATCGTGCAATCATTAATGGTCATAAACAAACAGGTATAACCATTATGCATATGAATGAAGGCTTGGATCAAGGAGATATAATTAGTCAAGAAATAGTAGAAATAACAGAACAAGATAATGCTTCATCACTTCATGAAAAGTTAAGTAATGTCGGTAGGGATTTGTTGATTAAAACTTTACCTAGTATTATTGATGGAACCGCGCCTCGCACTCCTCAAAATAAAGAAGAAGCAACTTTTGCTTTTGTTATTAAAAGGGAAGATGAGAAAATAAACTTTAGTAAGACTAAAAAACAAATTTATAATCAAATTCGAGGATTAAATTCGTGGCCTGGTGCTTACTGTTATTTTACCGGTAAAATTTTAAAGGTATGGGAATCATATACAACTGACAGATTTTTCCCGAGTGCTTTTGATGGTCAAATAACGGCTATTTATGATGATGGTTTTGGAGTAAAAGTTAGTAATGGTGAAATTGTTTTTACAGTTGTTCAACTTGAAGGTAAAAACAAGATGAAAGCTAATGATTTTATCAATGGCTTTAAAAATAAAGATGAACTTATCGGAAAGATATTAGATTAGGTAATTTTATGAAGAATGAATTAAAAAATAAATTAAATCCCATTACTTTTATAAAAGCCGTGAGAGAAAACAAACGCACTAGAGCGATGTTTCTGTTAGGAATATATTTTATCTTTTTTGCAGTTGTTATTCAAATTACCAAACCAAGTGAATATACGCCTATTCCTATTAAAGAAAACAAAGAACCCGTAGATGTTTTAGAGGAATATAAAGATTGGTCAGAATATAAATTTGAAAAACAAATTACATATCTTGAAGGTGAAGAGGAATTAATTTATAACTTAATTGGTGAATTTAAAAACGACGTAACCTACTTTACCGATTTAAATAATAGTGAGTACTATTTAAAAGAGGATATTTTATATCTTGTTAAAAACGAAATCGATGAAGAAGTTGAAAATAAAATAATGACTGATGTGTTTAAATTTAAACCTAGTTATATTTATAATGTTATTAAGCAATCTGTTTTGGACTCACAAACGGAAGTTTATAGTAATGAGACTTTAAAAAAAGTATATCGTATAGATTTACAAAAAACTAATAATTCTTTTAATGGATATATGATGATAACTTCAATCGAGGATGAAAAAAATATTAAAGAAATTGTAATTAATTTCGAAAACGAAAATAACGAACAATCAATTATTGACAATATTAAAGAGATTAAAGTAACTTATACAAGATCTTAGCACAACTATGTAGGAGGTAGTATGGAATTAATAATTATATTTGTTTTTTTGATAGCAATAACATTTGTATTCAAAAAATTTGATACTTTTGTATATTCATTAGCAGCTTTAGATATATTTTTAAGAATTGTTCATTTTTTAAAGGGCAATTTAATGTCTGCTGAAATTTATCAATTTATTAACCAAAATTTTCCAACATCAATACCAAGCTTAATTAATAAATATACAAATGGTATTTTTAATGAAGTATTAATTTGGATATATGTTATAAATTTTATTGTTTTTGAAATTTATATTATTAAAAAAATATTAGATAGATAAGTGTGAATAGCAAAAGATTATTCACATTTTTGTTTTATTAAATAAGCAAACCTATGATATAATAAATTAGGTAGGTGATATGATGTATTCATATATAATTGGTAGAGTAGTTCAAATTGAAAGTAATTATCTTGTATTAGAAAATAATAATATCGGATATTTAATAAACTGTGCGAATCCTTATAGTTTTACTAATGATGAAGAGTATAAAATTTATTTGTATCAACAAGTAAGAGAAGATGAATTAAATTTGTTTGGGTTTAAAACAATTGAAGAAAAAGAAATGTTTTTAAAACTAATAAGTGTCAAGGGATTAGGATGTAAAATGGCGCTGCCTATATTAGCAACTGGTACTCCTGAGGGAATAATTGATGCAATTGAAAGAGAAAACATTTTATATTTGAAAAAATTTCCTAAAATTGGCGATAAGATTGCTAGACAAATTATTTTGGATTTAAAGGGAAAACTTGTTAGTAAAGAAGAAGCAAGTAGTACTGGAATTAATAATGATGAATTGGTTGATGCTTTAAAAGGACTTGGTTATAAACCTACAAATATTAATAAAATTGTATCTAAAATTGATAATGAATTATCTTTAGAAGAGCAATTAAGAGAAGCTTTAAAACTATTATTAAAATAATAAAAAAGGAGGATATGTATGAACGAAAGATTTTTAACTGCTGATAAATTAGAAGAAGATAAATTTGATTTATCAATCAGACCTGAAACATTAAATGAGTATATTGGACAATCAGAACTGAAAGACAATTTAAATATTTTTATGAAGGCTGCTTTAATACGTGAAGAGCCTTTAGATCACGTTCTTTTATATGGTCCACCTGGTCTTGGAAAAACAACCCTTGCCTATATTATTGCACGTGAGATGGGTGGTAATATAAAAACAGCAAGTGGTCCTTCAATCGAAAAAAGTGGAGATTTGGCCGCGATTCTATCAACATTGGAACCAGGTGATGTACTATTTATTGATGAAATTCATCGTATCCCAAGATATATTGAAGAAATTTTATATCCGGCGATGGAAGATTTTATGTTGGATATAATTGTTGGAAGTGATTCGACCACCCGTAACATTAGACTTGAACTGCCACCTTTTACTTTAGTTGGTGCAACAACAAGGGCTGGCGATTTATCAGGCCCATTACGTGATCGTTTTGGTATTGTATCAAGGCTTAATTATTATACGGTTGAAGAATTAACAACGATTGTTAAAAGAACTAGCCGTGTTCTTGAATGCGGTATTGATGATAAAGCAGCTGTTGAATTAGCAACTCGTAGTCGAGGAACACCAAGAATTGCGAATCGTTTATTTAAACGTGTTAGAGATTATGCTTTAGTTATGGGAAATGGTTACATTGATTTAAAAATCACTAAAATGGCTCTTGATCGTTTAAAAGTTGATAGATTAGGACTTGATGATACTGATTATAATTTATTAAAAGCTATTATTGAAAAATTTGATGGTGGGCCAGTAGGGATTGAAAGTATTGCAGCTAGTATTGGCGAAGAAATAACTACTATCGAAGATGTATATGAACCATATTTATTACAAAATGGATTATTAAAAAGAACTCCAAGAGGGAGAATGGTTACTGATAAAGCTTATAAGCATTTAAAAATAAAAAAAACGGAGAGATAAAATGAAAACTGATGATTTTGATTTTGAGCTTCCTGAACATTTAATCGCCCAAACACCAATTGATAAGAGAGACGCATCTAAATTGTTAGTTTTGGACAAAAGCACAGGAACAGTTGAACATAAAAAATTTTATAACATTATGGATTATTTAAATAAAGATGATGTCATTGTTGTCAATGATACTAAAGTAATGCCTGCAAGATTAATAGGAATTAAGGAAGAGACGAATGCTGTTATCGAACTCTTAATGCTTAAAACCGAAAAGGTTAATGAATGGGAATGTCTGGTAAAACCATTTAAAAGAGTAAAAGTTGGAACAGTTATAAGAATTGGTGGAAATAAATTAGAGGCTGTTTGTTTAGAAAAAAAAGATTCTGGAATTGCTATTTTTAAGTTTAATTATAGTGGCATTTTTTATGAAATACTAGATGAATTAGGTGAAATGCCTTTACCACCATATATTCATGAAGTTTTAAAAGACAAAAATCGTTATCAAACGGTATATGCTAAAAATGTGGGAAGTGCAGCAGCACCAACTGCGGGATTACATTTTACTAATGAGTTATTAGAAAAAATTACGGAAAAAGGTGTGAAAGTAGTGGCAATAACTTTGCATGTTGGACTTGGAACTTTTCGTCCAGTTAGTGTGGAAGATGTTAATAATCATGAAATGCACTCTGAATTTTATAGTATGAGTAAAGAATGTGCCGAGGTTTTGAACAATGCTAAAAAAAATGAAAGTAAAATCATTAGTGTCGGTACCACTTCAACTAGAACTTTAGAAACAATTATGAGAGAACACGACGAGTTTACCGAGTGTAGTGGATTTACCAATATTTTTATTTATCCTGGCTTTAAATTTAAAGCAATTGACTATTTAATTACAAACTTTCATTTGCCAAAATCAACATTAGTAATGTTGGTAAGTGCTCTTGCAGGTAAAGAAAATATAATGAATGCTTATCACGAGGCAATTAAAAATGAGTATCGCTTTTTCTCATTTGGAGATAGTATGTTAATAAAGTAGGTGAAACATGAATAAAGTAATTGTTATTGTTGGACCAACCGGAGTTGGTAAGACAAAACTTTCAATTGAATTAGCTAAAAGACTAAACGGTGAAATAATAAATGCAGATAGTACTCAAATTTATAAAGGTTTGGATATTGCAACAGCAAAGGTTACAATTGAAGAAGCAGAAGATATTAAACATCATTTAATTGATATAAAAAATATTGATGAAGATTATACTGTATATCATTATCAACAAGATAGTAGAAAAGTAATTGATGATATTTTAAAAAGACAAAAATTACCAATTATGGTTGGTGGGACGGGTCTGTATATTAAAGCAAGTTTATACGATTATCAGTTTAACGATGAAACAAAGCATTATAATTATGATAAATATAGTATTGAAGAACTATATCAAATGCTAATTGAAAATGATCCTAATACTTTAATTCATGTTAATAATAGAAAAAGGCTTGAACGAGCTCTTGATTATTATATTAACAATCAAAAACCATTATCTGAAAAAGAACAAACTAATGAAATGTTATATGATGCAATCTTTATTGGATTAACAACAGAAAGAAAAAAATTATATGAAAAAATAAATAAACGTGTAGATAAAATGTTAGAATCTGGATTACTTAATGAAGCAAAAAGGGTGTACGAATCAAACATTAGAACAAAAGCTGTTATGACACCAATTGGCTATAAGGAATTATTTGATTATTTTGATTCTACTAAAGAATTAGACGAGTGTCTTGAATTAATTAAACAAAGAAGCAGAAGATATGCAAAAAGGCAATATACATGGTTTAATAATCAAATGAACATTATTTGGTTTGAAACAAATTATGAAGCTTTTGATAAAACAGTAGGCGAAGTTATAAATTATATAAATAAAAAATAAATATCGTCGTACATTGGGTATTTATTATAATTTAAAGAATGGATAGGGGTTATTATGAAACAAACTAAAAAAAATGGCTTTACTTTAGTTGAATTATTAGCTGTTATTGTTATACTTGGAATGATATCAATTATTGTTATTCCACAAGTAACTAAAACTATCGAAACAGCAAAAAAGGAAACATTCAAATCAACAGCAATTAATATTGTTAGATCTGCTGATTATGAGTTTAAAAGATTACAAATGGTTGGGGCACCTGAAAGTGATATTGTTTTTACTTTTATTGATGGTGTTGAATCATCTAACATTGCTGGTGCGAAATTAGAATACGATGGTGAAAAGATAGTAAATGGCACAGTTAGAATAAATACACTTGGTAAAGTATCAATTGCTATTCATAATGGCAATTGGTGTATTCAAAAAAAATATACAGATGGTGGAATAGATTTAACTGAAACCATAAAAGAAGAATGTGTTTTAACGGAACCAACTTCTCCTATTTTAAAAGATGGAATGGTACCAATACGATGGGACGGAATCAAATGGGTAAAAGCTGATATATATGAAAATTGGTACAATTATGATAACAAGGAATGGGCGAATGTTGTTTTAGTTAGTGAAGCAACAAGAAGTAGTTATAATAATGCGCCATCTGGAACTGAAATTAAAGAAATAGATGTTATGTCTTATTTAGTATGGATACCAAGATATAAATATAAATTATTTAATGTTGGTGCGGCTGTTAGCAATGCTACTGAAATCGATATTGTTTTTGAACCATCTTTAACTACTAAAGCAAATGGTAATACAAATGGTGACTATTTAACCCATCCAGCATTTACTTTTGGTGATGATGAGTTATATGGTTTTTGGATAGGAAAGTTTGAAACAACTGGTGATGAAACAATTCCTACAATTAAACCGAACATAACTGCTCTTAGAAACCAAAACACAATGACAATGTTTACCACCTTACAAAAATTTAATAATAAGGCCATTTATGGATTATCAAGTGCAACTGACTCACATATGTTAAAAAATACGGAGTGGGGAGCAGTTACATATTTAACCAATAGTAAATATGGTAAAAATACAGAAGTATGGAAAAATCCAAGTAGTGATTATATTACAGGATGTTCTGGTTCAGTTGCTATTGATGTTTCTACAAGTGGGTGTTTATTTGCATATAATACACCCAAAGGATTTGAAGCAAGTACAACCGGAAATATATATGGTGTATATGATATGAGTGGAGGCTCTTTTGAAGCGGTTATGGGTGGAATGTATAATAATATTGATAACACCCAAATAAATATTCAAAACACCGGTTTTGACCAAACATTTATCGATGATGCTTCAATGGATAAATATTTAAATAAATATAATTACGGTGAAACATTGAATGATCAAGATGCCTATAATCGTTTAATTATAGGTGATGCAACTGGAGAAACTAGAGGTTGGTATGAGAATAATATAACATTTATTCATAATGCGTACTCATGGTTTTATCGTGGTGGTCATAATTCTAGTATTAATGCAGGAATATTTAGTATGAGCCCAGGTGATGGTTCTGCTGATCTTAGATATTCCACAAGAGTTTCAATTCCAGGTAAATAAAAAACCAGTTAGTAATCTAACTGGTTTTTTATTTTAAAGTTGTTCGTTAACTTGTGTTTCTACTTCTTTACTTGTTTTTTTAAGAGTTCTTAATTCTCTTGCACTCATCATAATTGCCTCACCATTATCTAACGTAACTTTTTGCATGTTAGGTTTTTGCATATGTCTTGTTGCATTTAGAGCATGAGATCTTCTATTTCCAAATAAAGGTTTTTTACTTGTTATTTTTTTAGCCATAAATAAACTCCCTCCTAGTAATTTCATTCGCTCTATAACTTTATCATAATAAAACATACAAGTCAATAATTAATGGTTGTTTTGTTATTAAAATAGAGAAAAAGATGGTATAATTAATTAAGAGATAACACTTAAATTTGTCAGGAGGTGTAATATGAATTATGTTCCATTATACATTAAAACTAACTACTCTTTACTGTCTAGTATGATTAAAATTGATGATTTAGTTATTTATGCCAAGCAAAATTCAATTAAACAATTAACCATTACTGATAATAATATGTACGGTGTTATGGAATTTTATAAATTATGTCTATCTAATGATATTAAACCAATTATTGGATTAGAAGTAAAAATTAATGATGCAATTATTATTCTATATTGTATGAACTATAATGGTTATAAAAACTTAATTAAGCTAAATACTTTAAATTTAGAAAACAGCCTTGATTTCAATGTTTTGAAAAGCTATAGCAATAATTTAATTTGTATTGTACCATTTAATTCTAATCATTTATATGACGAAATAAAAAAAATCTATCAATATTGTTTTCAGGGGTATAAAAGTATTGATGAACGAATGAAATTAGTTGGTGATAATTTATTATATATAAATGAAACTTTATATTTGTTTAAAGAGGATAACGAATATATAAATTACTTATATGCTATAAAAGATGGGATATTTGAAACTGATGTTATTGTCAATAAAAAAAATAATTATTTAAAAACATATAATGAAATAGAAAGAATTTATCCACATGATCTTAAAAATAATTATCTTATAAATGAATTATGTAATTTGACATTAGTCTTCAATCAAGATTTGATTCCAACTTATGATTGTCCAAACGGAATTGATAGTTTTACATATTTGAAAAAATTATGCATGCGTGGTCTTAAAAAGCGATTCGGTAGAGAAGTTAATAGAGTATATATTAATAGACTTAATCACGAATTAGAAGTTATCAACAAAATGGGTTTTTGTGATTATTTTCTTATAGTTTATGATTATGTTAATTTCGCACTTAATGAAGGGATCTTAGTTGGTCCTGGGAGAGGAAGTGCAGCAGGGTCATTAGTTTCATATTTATTAAATATCACCAATGTTGATCCTCTTCAATACAATCTTTTATTTGAACGATTTTTAAATCCTGAACGTATTAATATGCCTGATATTGATATTGATTTTGAATATAATCGTCGTGAAGAAGTTATTAATTATTGTATTAATAAATATGGTTTTAAAAAAGTAGCTCCAATTATTACTTTTGGATCATTAGGTTCAAAGCAAGTTATAAGGGATGTTGCTAGAACAATGGATATTGATTTATCAGTTGTTGATTATATATCAAAGATGCTTGGTTCATCATTGTCTTTATTAGAAAATTATAAAAAGAATGAAAAGTTAAGAGTATATTTGGAAAATAAACCCCAATTACTTAAAATGTATAAAATAGCCACTAAATTCGAAGGATTGAAACGTCATACCTCTGTTCATGCAGCTGGTATTGTTATGTCCAGAATTGATTTAGATGAAGTAATTCCTATTGATAAAAAGCATGAGGAATTTTATACTACTGGTTATGATATGGATTATTTAGAAGAAATTGGATTATTAAAAATGGATTTTCTTGGACTTCGTAATTTAACGTTAATTAGTGATGTTATTAATGATATTAAAAAAAATTTAAATATAGACATTGATTTTAATAATATTCCGCTTGATGATAAAGAAGCCCTAAACATCTTTACTAATGTGTTAACTACTGGTATCTTCCAATTTGAATCAGATGGCATGAAAAACTTTTTGAGGAAATTACATCCAACTAGTTTCGAAGAGATAGTTGCTGCTAATGCTTTATTTAGACCAGGTCCAATGAAAAACATTGATTCATATGTTAGAAGAAAACATGGTCAAGAGAATATAGAATATGCCTCACCCGATTTAAAAACCATTTTAAAACCAACTTATGGAATAATTGTTTATCAAGAACAAATTATGCAAATAGCTAGTGTAATGGCTGGATATTCGTTTGGCGAAGCGGATTTGTTGCGTCGAGCAATGAGCAAAAAAAATCAATCAATTATGATTGCTGAACGAGATAAGTTTGTTAGTAGAAGTATAAATAAAGGTTATTCTAAAGAGGTTGCTAATGATGTTTATGATTTAATATTGAAATTCGCATCGTACGGATTCAATCGTTCTCACTCTGTTGCCTATTCAATTGTTGCTTATAAGATGGCGTATTTAAAAGCTCATTACCCACTATATTTTATGAAGGCTTTGCTATCTATGGTTGTTGGCAGTGAGATAAAGACTAAAGAGTATATTTATGAATGTAAAAGTAACAACATTTCAATAATTCCTCCAGATATAAATTTAAGTTTTTCTGAATATGCAGTTAGTGACAAAGGAATCATATATCCGTTATCAATTATTAAAAATATTGGTGGAGCTGCTTCTAATGTTATTATAAATGAAAGAAAAAATGGTAAATATAAGGATATATATGATTTTGTTAGAAGAACTTACGGTAAAAGTGTTACGAAAAAAACAATGGTAAGTTTAATAAATGCTGGTTGTTTTAATTCAATTGGGATGAATAAGAAAACAATGACTGAAAATTTGGATGTTATTATTAATTATGCTGAACTAATAAAAGATATTGGGGAAGAATTTGCATTAAAACCCGAAATTAAAATTATTCCGGAGTATAGTAAAAAGGAATTAATGAAAATAGAATTAGAAACATTTGGATTTTATATAAGTAATCACCCAATAACTGAATATAAAAACAAACTGGAACAAACCATATCTATTGTTGATTTAAAAAATTATTTTGATAAAGTAATATCGTTAATTGTATACGTAGATCGAGTTAAAGAAATAAAAACTAAAAAGGATGATGTTATGAGTTTTATTACGGGTAGTGATGAAATAAGTACTATTGATATTGTTTTGTTTCCAAAAGTTCACGAGAAAAATGCTAATATAAAAGTTGGTGATATTATTAAATTATCAGGAAAAGTTGAAAAAAGATTTGATAAGTTACAAATAATTGTAAATGAAATCGAGTATTTAGATTAGGAGGTATTTATGGAAAAATTAAATATTGGATCACATGTATCATTTAAAAAACAAAATCAATTATTAGGGAGTGTCAATGAAGCTTTGAGTTATGGCTCAAATGCTTTTATGATTTATACTGGAGCGCCTCAAAATACAGCGAGGTCACCAATTGAAAAAGAAAAAACAATTGCGGCTTATGAATTAATGAAAGAACATAATATTGATGTTAACAATATTGTTGTTCACGCTCCATATATTGTTAATTTAGCAGGTAGTGGTGCTAATTATGATTTTGCTATTAGATTTTTAAAAGAAGAAATCAAAAGAGTAGAAGAGCTTGGTCTTAAAAAACTGGTCCTTCACCCTGGAAGTCATGTTAAGCTTACTCGTGAAGAAGGAATAAATAATATTATTAATGCCTTAAACATTGTTTTGGAAAAAGATTCAAAGGTAGATATTTTGTTAGAAACAATGGCTGGCAAAGGAAGTGAGATAGGAATTACTTTTGGAGAGTTAAAACAAATTATTAATGGAGTTAAGTATAATGAGCACATAAAAGTTTGTTTAGATACATGTCATATTAATGACGCAGGATATTTAGTAGAAAAAATTGATGATGTATTAAAAGAGTTTGATAAAATTATTGGTATTAAAAAAATCGAATGTATTCATGTTAATGATAGTATCAATGATATTGGTGCGAAAAAGGACCGTCACGCAAACTTTGGAGAGGGAACAATTGGCTTTGATAATTTAATTAAAGTTATTTATCATCCATTATTAAAAGACGTTCCCAAAATTTTAGAAACGCCTTATGTAACGGCTACTGATGATAGTAAAGAAAAAGTTTATCCACCATATAAATTTGAGATAGAAATGATTAAAGAAAAAACTTATAATCCTAATTTAATTGAAGATATTAGAAATTATTATAAATAATTTTGAAATTTTTCCTTAAAACTAATATAAAGTTCTTCAACTTTATTATAAGTTTCGGACCCTAATTGATCTTTTAGATCATTTAATATTCCTCTTGGATTACCATAGAGAATAGTTCGCCAATTGTTTTTAATATTATTATAAATAATTTCTGTTTCATCATTATTTAAAGTTATCCCACTCTTACTTGCAAATGAGCTTATATCTCCGTATGTGAGATTAGTAATATACTGTTTTATTAAAAATTCATTCATTCTATGCACCTCGAAATAGCATATGTTTAATTGGTAATAATAATGCGTGTTAATAACTATAATTAAAAAGAAAGGAAGATATTATGTATAAGATTCCAAAATTAAAATATTCTTATGGTGATTTAAAACCGGATATTGATTCAAGAACAGTTGAGATACATTATGAAAAACATCATCATGGCTATTTAGATAATTTAAATAAAGTTTTAAATAGTATTAATTATGATTATCGATATTCGCTTGAAGAATTGGTTGTAAACATTGATTCATTTCCGCTTGAAGTTAGAGGGGATATTTTGTTTAATGCTGGTGGAGTTCTTAATCATAATTTATATTGGTTAAGTATGAGTCCACATAAAAACAATACTCCTAAAGGTAAACTAAAAGAAGCAATTGATGAAGAATATGGAAGTTTTGAAAACTTTAAAAATGAATTCATTAAAACAGCAACGTTACTTAAAGGATCAGGCTATACCTTTTTAGTTATAAATCATGAAAAAAAATTAGAGATTATTAATACTTCCAATCAGGAAACACCATATTTATACGGACTTATTCCAATTATGACTATTGATTTATGGGAACACGCATATTACTTGTTATATCAAAATCGCCGAGGTGAATATATAAAAAATTTCTTTAATATTATTGATTTTATAGAAATAAACAAGCTATATGAAAAAAATATTCAAAAATAACAAACGTCGAAAACAGACTAATATAAAATTTAGTTACTATAAGAAATATAGAAATATTAAAGAAATAATTGAAAAAAGGTACAGTGTATTAATTATGATAATAATTTTTTTAAATATCATTATCATTGGTAATTTATTTGCTATTCAAATAATAAGACAAAAACATTATGAAAATAGAGTTAAATTGTTAAATCAAAATATTGTTTTAGGTCCATCTGCTCCAAGGGGGAGAATATATGACCGTCATCATCGTTTAATCGTTGACAATAAACCAATAAAAATTATTTATTATAAAAAAGTTAATGACATAACAAGAGAAGAAGAATTAAAGATGGCTCATGAAGTTGCTAAAATTTTAGACGTTGACTATAGCGATTTATCTGCTAGAAATTTAAAAGAGTTTTGGCTACGTAATAATCGTGAAAAAGGATTAACTAAAATTACGGATGAAGAATGGAAACAACTAGATGAGCGTAGGCTAACCCTTGATGATATAGAAGAATTAAAGATAGAAAGAATTACGCAAGAGGAGCTAGATGAATATAAAGAACTTGATCGAGAAGCAGCATATATTTATTATTTAATGAATAAAGGATATTATTATTCTGAAAAGGTTATTAAAAAAGAAAAAATTACTGATCATGAATATGCTAAAATATCAGAAAATATTCATAAATTAAGAGGTTTTAATACTAGATTAGATTGGGAAAGGGTATATCCTTATGGAGATACTTTTAGAACTATACTTGGAAGTGTTTCAACAAGTGAATCAGGATTGCCTTATGAATTGAAAGATTTCTATTTAGCTAAGGGCTATAGTCTTAACGATCGTGTTGGTATTAGTTATTTAGAATATCAGTACGAAGACTATTTAAAGGGTGAAAAAAACACCTATGAATTATTAAGTGATGGTACTTCCAAACTAATTAAAGAGGGTCAACGCGGCAATGATATTGTTGTTACAATCGATATTGAACTTCAAAAAACAATTGACAAAATTTTAGAACAAGAATTAATGGCTACTAAGAAAGAACCAAACACGGAATACTATAATCGTTCATTTGTGGTTATAACTGATCCTAATACTGGTGAAATAATTGCTATGTCAGCTAAACAAATTGTTCAAGTTGATGATAAATATGAAATTTATGATTATACACCAGGAATAATAAACTCATCTGTTGTTATGGGATCAGTTGTTAAAGGTGCCTCTAATATTGTTGGATTTAATCAAGGGGTATTAAAAGTTGGTGAAATTCGTGATGATTATTGTATTAAAATAGCTGCAACACCAATAAAATGTTCATGGCGTTATCTTGGACGAATTAATGATGTTGGAGCTTTGAAATATTCATCAAACTCTTATCAATATCAAACAGCCATAAAGGTAGGTAAAGGTATATACAAATATGACGAAGCACTATCAATTGATCCAAAAACATTTGATATATATCGTAATACATTTGCGGAATTCGGACTTGGCGTTAAAACTCAAATAGACCTTCCAAATGAGGGATTGGGTTATAAAGGAAACAGCACACTTTCAGGGCACTTACTTGACTTTTCGATTGGTCAATATGATACTTATACTCCAATTCAATTATCTCAATATATTGGAACGATTGCTAATGGAGGTTATCGTATCGCACCTCACTTACTAAAAAGTGTTTATGCACCGACAAAAGAAGGACTTACAAGTATTGTTTATAATAAGGAACCAGAAGTGTTAAATAAGTTAAATACTAAGGATGAACATTTGAAAAGAATTCAAGAGGGATTTAAACAAGTAACTGCTAGTGGGGGGACAGGTGTTGGTTATATGCCGGCATCTATGAAACCAGCAGGAAAAACAGGTACTAGTGAGAGCTTTATTGATAGTGATTTAGATGGTATTGTAGATTTAGAGACTTATAGTCATACATTTGCAGGATTTGCACCTTATGATAATCCAAAGATTGCTTTTACAGTTATTTCACCAGATATTTCACCAGTTTTTGCTAAAAGTGGCTATCGAAGTACTGTTAATCGTCGAATATCTTTTGAGGTTGCAAAAAAAATCTTTGAAATTTACAAATAATTTGCTATAATAGTAGCGTATGTATTAAAGGAGGGAAAAACATGGCTAAAAAAGGAGAAGCACGTGAAAGAATAACACTACAATGCACAGTGTGTGGTTCAGAAAATTATCGTACTGAAAAAAACAAAAGAAATACTCCCGAACGAATTGAAATAAAAAAGTTTTGTCCAAAATCTAAAACTGTAACTTTACATAAAGAAAAGAAATAGTTGCTTGAAAGGAGACCAATATGGTAAATGTTAATGATTTAAAAAACGGAATGACTATCGAGTTTGACGGAAACATATATCAAGTAATCGAATTTTTACATGTAAAACCAGGAAAAGGGCCTGCTTTTGTTAGAAGTAAATTAAAAAACTTACGAAGCGGATCAACAGTAGAACATACATTTAATGCTGGAATTAAGGTTGGAAAAGCAGCGATTGATAGAATTTCAATGCAATTTCTATATGCTAATGGAGATGCTTATAATTTTATGAACATGGAAACGTATGAGCAAATCGAATTAGACAAAAATCAAATTGAAGATGAAATTGAATATTTAAAAGAAGGTTTGGATGTTGAATTAACTTTTTATGAAAGTGAATTATTAGGTATTTCATTACCTGAAAAAATTGAATACAAGGTTATTAGTACTGAACCATCTGTTCGTGGTAATACTGTTAATAATGCTACTAAAGAAGCAGTGTTAGAAACAGGATTAGTTGTAAAAGTTCCATTATTTATTGAAACAGATGAAATGATTATTGTTTCTACTAAAGATGGAAAATATGATTCAAGAGCATAAACAAAAAAGGTTATAATAATTATTGGTAATAAAACACCAATTTTTTTATTTTTTTCAACAAGTTAAACTATTCATATATTAAACCATTCATGTTATAATTATAGTGATGGTGATGTTATGAGAAAGTTGTTACTAATAGGTTTAGCAAGTTTGTTTTTAGTTGGTTGTAGTAAAGTGGATAAGATTGATAGAAAAATCCAGATTGATTTTAATAATGAATATTATCAAGTTGCATCGCCCTATAAACCATCTGTTAGTGGAAGTTATGTTGTAAATAATGTTTTAAATAATTATGATATTAATGATGTTGAAAATTCTTATATGATGCTATCAAGTAATTATTTTAAAACGACTAATTCTTTATATCAAGCCGGACAATATTTTAGTCGAGGAGATTTACAAGAATTGTTATCAAAAGATAATTTAAATAAAGAAGAAATAGTTCAAATAAACGGTGTTGAATTAACTCCAACTTATGTATCAAGTATTTATGAACAAAATTATTTAACTAATAATGGCCATTTGAAAGGATTAACAATTGGATTAATAATTAATCCGTATCAATCTTATCTTACTGACTTAGGTAATTACGATTATGAAGAAGTTCCAATAGCTACACTAGAGCCGATTATTATTGAAAAGGCTAAGAGCGTTATTAAATATATAAGAACTAACCCAAAATTAAAAGAAGTGAGAGTAGTAATTGGAGTATATTTACAAAATCGCCCCAATGCGATGCTTCCTGGCGGTATCAAGTATGTTGGAGTTACAACCGATGAGAGTATTACATTAAGTAAGATTAACTATGAGTATCAATATTTAAATTCTAATTATGTGCTTACTAATGATATTAATATATATAATGCATTTAGTAATTTAGAAAAACAAATTAAAAAAATAAAAGAAAGCATAAACGTTTCGGCAAAAGGATTGTATCAAAACAATAAACTTCAAAATATTGAAATTACAGTCCACAGTGGGACGTTTAATAGCGGAGAATTACTTTATTTAAGTAATACTATTAGTAATGAAATGGATAATTTTGATAGTCAACTAACGATTCAAGTAGTTGTTAAATCAAACAATTCTGTTCTTGCCTTTATTAATAAAGGAAGTAATAGTCTAAAAAGTAAAGTTTATATTTTAGGAGGATAAAATGAACGAAATAAATAAAAATTTAGTTAAGCGTGTCTTAGGATTTGCAATGCTTAACTCAACAGATAAAGAAATTGATGATTATGTATTAAGTTTAAATCAAGTAGTCGAAGAAATTGATAATATTCAAAATTTAGAAATAGATAATAAAGATATTTTATTTTCACCAACTAACAATATCAATTGTTTTGAAGATGGTATAGTGGTTGAAAAAATTGATAAAGAAGAAGTGCTTAGTAGAGTTTCTAATAGAGAAGCAGATTATATTTTAGTACCAAAGGTGATTGAATGAGTAATTATTTAGATTTAACAATTTTAGAAATACATAATTTATTAAAAGAAAAAAAGATTAAACCGATTGACTTGGTTAATGAATTTATTGAAAGAGAAAAACATTCAGAGCTTAATGCTTTTATAACACTTGATATTGAAGGTGCGAGAAATAGAGCAATTGAACTTGAATCTCTAGAAGTGGACAACCCTTTGTTTGGCATACCGATTGCAATTAAAGATAATATTGTTACTAAAAATTTGAAGACTACTTGTGCATCCCTTATGTTAGATAATTTTGTCCCAGTATATGATGCAACTGTTGTTCAAAAATTAAAAGATAAAAATATGATTGTTATCGGAAAAACTAATATGGATGAGTTTGCAATGGGGTCAACTGGAGAAACGAGTTACTACGGAAAAACATTGAATCCGTGGAACAAGGAACGTGTTCCTGGAGGTAGTAGTAGCGGTAGTGCTGCATGCGTTAGTGGAGGTTTAGTGCCTTTATCATTAGGCAGTGATACTGGAGGTAGTGTCCGTGAACCAGCATCATTTTGTGGTGTTGTTGGAATGAAGCCAACATATGGAAGGGTTTCTAGATACGGAGTGATACCATTTGCTGCAAGTCTTGATCAAGTAGGACCTATCGCTAGAAATGTTTATGAGAATGCACTACTTTTAGAAGCTATTTCCGGACTTGATAATAATGACTATACAACTTTTAATAATGATAGCAATTTTACTGATTTAGAAATTGATGGAAATTGTAAAAAGATAGGCGTTCCATCTTTTTATTTAAAGTTTGAGATGAACGAAGAAGTTCGTAACGAGTTTGAAAATATTTTAAAACTATTAAAAGAAAATGGATATTTAGTTGAATATGTTGATATTCCATATTTGGAAAATTCTGTATCACTATATCAAATAATTGCTTTATCAGAAGCGAGCAGTAGTTTATCTTGTTTTGATGGAATTAGATATGGTTATATTAGTAAAAATTATAATAATATTGAAGAGCTATATAAAAATACTAGAACTGAAGGATTTGGTAGAGAAGTCAAAAAAAGAATTATGATTGGAACTTATGTTTTGAGTGGGAAGAACGCTAATCAATATTATTATAAAGCATTAGCAGTTAGAAAAAGTCTTACTGATAGTATTGTTAATGTTTTCAAAAATTACGATTATATATTGGTTCCGACTACTTCTAATGTAGCATATCCACTTAATCAAAAAAGTGAAAATTATAATCATAAATTTTATGATGATATTTTAACAATACCTGCTAATATGACAGGAATTCCTGCTCTATCTTTGCCTATTGGATTCAATAGTGAGAATATGCCAATTGGACTTCAAATTATGAGTAATTATTTTGAAGAACAAAAAATTTATAAGCTTGCCAATTTAATTGAAAAAAACCTTAATCTAAATCTAAAACCAGGAGGGGATATATAATGTTAGAACCAACTATTGGTATTGAAATACACGTTGAACTTAAGAGTAAAACAAAAGTTTTTTCTAATAGTTTAAACAAATTTGATAGTTTACCCAATGAAAATATTAGTCTAATAGATATTGCATATCCTGGAACACTTCCTAAACTAAATAAAGAAGTTGTGGTTATGGCTTTAAAAGCAGCACTTGCACTTAATTGCAAGATAAATAAAGAGATGAGTTTTGACCGTAAAAATTATTTTTATCCAGATTTAGCTAAAGGTTATCAAATTACCCAAAACCGAACTCCAATTGGTTATGATGGATATTTAACAATAAATGTTTCTGGTCAACCTAAAAAAATTGAGATAGAAAGAATTCATATCGAAGAAGATACCGCAAAAAGTATTCATGGTCAAGGAGGTACTGTTTTAGATTTTAATCGTTCAGGAGTTCCGTTAATTGAAATTGTAACAAGACCGGTTATTTCAAATGATCAAGAGGCTGTTGCTTATTTAGAAGGAATCCGCGAAATACTCTTATATTTAGGTATAAGTGATGTGAAAATTGAAGAAGGAAGTATGCGATGTGACGCGAATGTATCACTCAAAGAAAAAGGAAGTGATATATTAGGTACTAAAGCCGAAGTTAAAAACATTGGTTCTATTAGTAATGTTGGTGCAAGTATTTTATATGAGATCAATCGTCAACGTTCTGTAATTGAAAGTGGTCAAAAAGTTATCGGTGAAACAAGAAGATTTGATGATAAAGCAGGTACTACAATATCTATGAGAGTAAAAGAAACTAATAACGATTATAGATATTTTCCAGAACCCAATCTTCCACCACTACATTTGACTGACGAATTTATCTTAAATATTAAAAACAAACTACCTATGCTTCCAAGTGAATTAAGAGAAAAGTATAATCGTTTAGATATTAATCAAAATAATATAAAAACAATTATTGGTAATTATGAATTATGTCAATTTTTTGAAGAAGTAATTGAAGTTACTAATCCGGTTATAGCATCAAATATATTAACTGGTGATGTTCTAAACTATTTAAACAAAAATAAATTAGTGATTAAAGACATAAAATTAACAACAGACAATTTTAAGGAATTAATTGAAACTTATGAAAAGGGTGAAATATCTTCTACACATATTAAAAAAATAATTCCTATACTACTTGAAAATGGAGGAACAGTTAAGACAATTATTGAAAATTTAGGTTTAAAGCAAATTAATAATGATGATTTAATTTTAGAAGTAATTAAAAACATTATCAATAATAATCAACAATCATTAATTGACTATAAGAATGGTCAAGATCGTGCTTTAAAATACTTAATGGGTCAAATAATGAAAGAAACAAAAGGGCAAGTAAATCCAACAAAAGCCTCTGAATTATTAGTTCAAGAACTTAATAATCACTAATTTGCGCATTTTTTAATTTTGTAGTATAATGTTTGGGATTGGAGGAGCAAACTATGGAATTTATAAAAAAACATAAGTTAAAAATTATTTTAGTAGGTGTTTTTTTAATATTAATGATTTTTGCATACATCGGTGTTAAAGAACTATTATATCCAGATATTCGTAAAGATTTATACGGAAGTCGGTTAGATGAAATAGAAAACTTTAATATTAATGACAATCGATTAAAAGAAGAAGTAAAAGAATTAGCCAAAGAAGAAAAAATCGAAAAAATTGATTCTCATTTATCTGGGAGAACAATTAATTATACAATTCATATTAAAGGCGACTTAGATTTAATAACTTCAAAGTCATTTGGGGATAAAATCTTGGAGAAATTTAATGATGAAGAAAAAAAATATTTTGATTTTCAATTATTTATAGTTAATGAATTAGAAAATAGTGAATATTATCCAATGGTTGGGTATAAGCATAAAACATCATTGACATTTATATGGACTAATTAGTAAGGTGGTAACAATGAAAAACAAAAAAGTGATTATTCCTTTAATAATCATCGTAATTATATTAATATTAGGTGGAGTGTATATTTTCACTAAAGAAGATAAAAAAACAACTCTTAACTTGATCGAGAAGCAATGGATTGAAAGTAATAAAAATACTGTAATGGATATAGGACTTATTAACGAAGTTCCTATTTTCAACTATAATGGTGCAGGTGTCTTTTTTGATTTCTTAAATAACTTAGAAAAAACAACTGGACTGGCGCTTAATAAATTATCATTTCAATATAATACAAAAGTGAACACTGATTATGCATTTAATATAGTAGATAAAGCATCTAAAAAAGATATTTTAATTTATCAAGATAATTATGTTCTTGTTACAAATGAAAAGAAAAAAATTATTGATTTAAATGAAATTGAAGGTTTTGTTATTGGTGTTTTAGAAAGTGATTTAGATAGTGCAAGTAAATATTTGAAAAATGGATCTAATAATGTTTTCAAAAGTTATGATAATGCTACCAAAATGTGGGAAGAAATTATTAAACCAGAAGTAGAAATAGATGAAGATGAAAAACTTAATCCTATTAATGCTATGCTTGTTCCCAAGACTTTATATTTAAATAAAATTTTAGAAAACAAACAATTACATATCGCTTATAATGTAACTGAAATGAAAAAAGATTATGTTATTACATTGGGCGATAAAGAAAAACTTAATAATATCTTAACTAAATTTTATGAAAAATGGTCAAAAGAAAATTTTGAAAATAGTTACAATGATCATTTGAGCGACAGTTATTTTAGTTTTACTAATGTAACCGAAAAAAACGTTGTTAACTTCCGTAGTAAGAGATATACTTATGGGTTTACTCCAAACGCTCCATATGACATTATAATTAATAATAAACTTCTTGGTTATAATAGTGTTTTTCTTAAAAAATTTGCATCAACAGCTGATATTGAAATAATTTTCAATAAATACACTAGTAATGATTCGATGTTTGATGCATTTAATAGTAATAAAATAGATTTAATGTATGAAAATAATGTAAATAATAAATACAGTATGGATGTCTATAAAACTATCCCAGTTTATAATAATAAATTAGTAATTATTGCAAATATTAATAATAACTTAGTTGTAAATTCTTTAAATTCATTAGAAAACAAGGAATTAATAACAGTTAATAATAGCGAAGTATCGAATTATTTATTACAAAATAAATTAAAAATTAAGAGCTATGATAATGTTTCTGAATTACTTAAAAACATGAAAAAAAATTCAGTTATTGCGATTGATAAAGAAGTATATAATTACTATAGTAGTAATAAATTTAAAGATTATAAAGTATATTACGAAGAAACATTAGAAAACGATAGTGGTCTTGTTGTAAGAGATATCAAAGAGAATGAAACATTTCAAAACTTTTTAGATTTTTACTTATCGTTTGTATGTAATAAAAGCATTGTCAATAATAGCTATTATGGATTATTTAATATTGATAAATCGCCGATTATTATAAGATCGTTGATTGTTATGACTGCTGCTTTAATTATAATATTTGCGACTATATTAGTAAATAAATCTATTAAAAAGAGCAAAGACAATCAAAAAACAACTATTGTTTCAAAAGAAAATAAAATGAAATATATAGACCAATTAACATCACTTAAAAACCGTAATTATTTAAATGACAATTTAGAAATATGGGATAACAGTGAAGTTTATCCTCAAGCAATTGTTGTTGTAGATTTAAACAACATTTCATATATTAATGATAATTATGGACATGTTGAAGGAGACAAAGTTATTACTGAAGCTGCTAATATTTTGATTTTAAATCAAGTTGAAAACAGTGATATTATTCGTACTAGCGGTAATGAGTTTTTAATTTACATGGTTGGTCACGATGAAAAAGCAGTTATCTCCTCTATAAAAAAATTAAACAAAGAATTAAAAGATCTTACTCATAATTTTGGTGCTGCTATTGGTTATAGTATGATTGTTGATGCAATTAAAACAATTGATGATGCAATCAACGAAGCAACCCTTGATATGCGTGATAATAAAGAATCACAAGAAAATGATGAAAAGTAAGTAATTAGGATGATGAAAATGTCAATAATAAAAAGAAAAATATTAACTTTGATTAGCGTAATAAAGAAACCAGAAATGGAAATATTACCTGGCAATTTAGCGTTTTCTCTTGTAATATCGATTACACCAGTATTAACGCTTTTTGTCTTACTGGCGTCTTTTTTACCAATATCTACTGACACTTTAATGAATTTTATGATTAAAACATTTCCACAAGATGTAAGCGATATTTTAATACCTTTTATGAATGGAACAGGTTTTAATTTAAATGTTGGTGTCTATTTAATAATTGGTTTCATGATTGCATCTAATGGATTATATTCTGTTATAACATCATCAAACACGTTATATAAAAAAGAAAGTTCAACAACAATAAAAAGAAGAATAAAAGCAGTTATGTTAGCAATAATGTTAGTTTTTCTTTTTATATTTATATTAATTGTTTTGGCATTTGGAAATAGCATTTTAAAATTATTTATAACTTTATATCCAGGTAGTGAATTTTTTGAAACATTATATGCAATTTATGTCTTCATGAAATGGCCACTTGGATTTGTAGCAATCTTTTTTAACATTAATTTAATTTATGCTTTTGCACCAGATTCATTGATACCAAGCAAGTATACAAGAAAAGGTGCGCTTTTTACAACTTTCGCTTGGATGATAGTAACATCTATCTACTCATATTATGTTAGTAATATAGCCAATTATGATGCAATATACGGTGGTTTATCAAGTATCATGGTAATGATGATTTGGATTTATATTTTGTCATTTGTTTTTGTGTTAGGAATAGCTTTAAATGCTAGTAATTACAAAATGGCAATAAGTACTAATAATAATGAATCATAATTAGTTAATAATAATAATGATATTCATTAATTACCGGTGAATATTAATACAAGCTACAATACTTATTAAAAGTAAAAACAATGGTAATAAAAATTTATAGTCGACTATTCTTAAAGCGATTTTATCGCTTTTTGATTTGTCTTTTTACACAAATAATGGTATACTTATTTATGTTAATTGAGGTGAAAAAATGAATGAATTTATAAGAAAATTTAAAAGAAGCGCACGAACATATTTAAATACTAATATAATGTTTATGTCATTTGTTTTAAGTACGGTCCTTAATGGTTGGATACTTAGAGCTTTTACAGTTAGAAATTATTTTGAATTAAAACCAATTTTAGCAGACTTTGCCGTTTGTTTAATAATTGGGGCGTTTGGATATTTTTTAAAGCCTAATAAGCAATTTAAATATTTTTTTGGATGGTCAATCTTTTTTACAACCATTTGTGTTATTAATTCTATTTACTATACAAATTATATTTCTTTTGCCTCAATATCTTTATTATCAACAACTTTACAATTATTTGATGTTGCTGATGCTGTTGTTGAAAATATTTTAGAAATAACTGATTTTATTTATTTATGGCAACCATTTGCTTTATTATATGTAAATCATCATTTAAAAAAGAAAAATTATTTTAATATTGTAGCTAAAATCGAAGTTGGTAAAATAAGAGCATTAAATACTTTAGTAGCAGCCTTAATAGTTATTGGTTTCTTTGTGTCAATGTTAACTGGTTTAGATATTGGACGTTTTGGAAAGCAATGGAATCGTGAATTTATTGTTATGAAATTCGGGCTTTATACATACCACGTTAATGATTTAATTAGTAGTTTAAAACCACAGTTAAATCCATTATTTGGATATGATGAAAATGCCAAAATATTTAGAGAATATTATGAAAATAGAGAAGATACTTCTACTCAAAATAAATATACTGATATTTTCAAAGGAAAAAATATTATAGCCATTCATGCTGAAAGTATTCAACAAATGGTAATAGGACTAGAGTTTAACGATAAAGAACTTACACCAAACCTTAATAAGTTATCTAAAGAAGGATTATATTTTTCAAACTTTTATGCTCAAGAAGGAGTCGGGACAAGTAGTGATAGCGAGTTTACTTTAAATACTTCTCTAATGCCAACAAGTAGTGGAACAGTTTTTGTTAATTACTGGAATCGCGAATATGTAACCATTCCTAAGCTATTAAAAAACCAAGGATATTATTCATTTAGTATGCACGGTAATAACGGTACCTATTGGAACCGGAATGTTGTTCATAAAGAATTTGGATATGATAAATTTTATTATCATGAAAAAGATTTTGAACTTGACGAAAAAATCGGATTAGGAATTAGCGACAAATCATTTTTTAGACAAGCCGTTCCTAAAATAAAAGAAATTAGTGAAACCAATCAAAACTTTTATGGAACAATGATTATGTTAACTAATCATACGCCTTTTTCAGACATTGTTAGAAAAGGGTTAGCGCCCTTTGAAGTTAACTATAAATATCAAAAATTAAATGAAGAAACAAATCAAATGGAAGAAGTTGTTGCAAAATATTTAGAAGGTACTAAGCTTGGTAATTACTTTAAATCAGTAAATTATGCCGATGAAGCAATAGGTCAATTTATAAATGATTTAGATGTTGCTGGATTACTTGAAGATACAGTTATTGTAATCTATGGAGATCATGACGCAAAATTAAAGAAAAGTGAATATGAACGATTTTATAATTATGATCCATATACAGACAGCTTACTCGATATAAATGATCCAAATTATCGAAAAGTAGATAATTATGATATTGAAATAAATAAAAAAGTTCCATTTATTATTTGGACGAAAAACAAAAAGATGGCAACTGAAGTAAAAGAAGTTATGGGAATGTATGACATTGCTCCAACTTTAGGGAATATGTTTGGTTTTAAAAACGAATATGCTTTAGGACACGATATTTTTAGTGTGAAAAATAACGTAGTAATTTTCCCAGATGGCAATTGGATAACTAATAAAATGTATTACAATAGTCAAAAGAAAGAGGGAAAATTATTAAACCCGGATGTAACTGTTAGCTTGGAAGAAATTGCTGAATATACTAAAAGGGCAGATGAAATATTAACTGTTTCTGATTCTATTATCGTATATGATTTAATTAGAAAATCCAACGAAACAATGAAATTGATGAAAGATTTTGGAGGTTAATATGAAAAAACGAAAACTTAATATCAAAAGAATAACAATATTAGTTTTAACATTAGTTGCCCTAATGGTAGCAATATTCATTATTTTAAAAATGACCAAACCAGCAATTGAACCCAAAGATCCGAAAGTAATAAGTGAAATAAATGGATATATTTTAAAAGAAGGTGCTAGTGCATACTTTAAAAATGTTTTTAGTGAACTTGAAACAGAACTTAGTAAAGAAGAAGTTGACGAAAAAAAATACGCAGAAATAATTAGTAAACTATTTATTAGTGATTGCTTTACATTATCAAATAAAATGAATCATAATGATGTTGGAGGAGTTCAATTTGTTTATGAACAATTTCAAAATGATTATATTTCAATAGCAAGAGAAACTTTATACAATAGCATTGAAAATGATATATATGGAAATCGTAAACAAGAATTACCAACTGTTAAAAACGTTGTTATAAAATCCTTTGAAGAAGATACCTATGAATATGGTGAAACTGAAGACAAAAAAGCTTATATTGTGGTGGCAACCATTGAATATGACAAAGATTTAGATTATCCAGAAGAGGTATCATTAGTTATTATCCATAGTAACAATAAATTAGAAATAGCTAAAATGGATTAATATATTGGAGGAAAAGATGAAAATAGCAGTTTTAAGTGATATACATGGCAACTTAGAGGCTTTAAAAAAGTGTTTTGAAGTAATTGATAATTCTAATATTAAAGGTGTTGTATTTTGCGGCGACTACTTAAGTGATATCCCACAAACCAAAGAGGTTATTAATTATATTAAAGAAAAAACGCTTCAATATAAAACTTGGATTGTTCGTGGTAATCGTGAAGATTATATCATTGACTATCATGAATCGGATGATAAAAAATGGACACTTGAAACAAATAATGCTGCAGTTTTAGTAGCCCACGATTCTTTAAATGAAGAGGAACATGATTATCTAAAAAATTTAAAAAAGCATGAAATTATTAATATTCCAAATACCGAAAAAATATATGTTACACATAAATATAGAGACATTAAATATGATGAAAATTTTGAATATAAATATGTATTATTTGGTCACGAACATAATCAACTATATTTTTCAAGAAAAGGAATTCGATTTTTCAATCCTGGTTCTGTTGGAATTCCAGCTGATGGATTTATTGGAACTAGTATGCTAATCCTTGAATATAAAGATAATGCATGGCAACCAAATTTTCTCCAACTAAAGTATGATATAACTATTCCAATTGAAATAATAAAGAATAGTAATATTAATCACCCTAATATTAAATGGGGAAGTGCTATTATTAAGACTTTAGAAACAGGATTTAGTTACACTGCATATTATGTAAGTGAAGTAAAAAAAATAGCAGCAAAAAGGGGTAACTCAACAGTTCTTGAAGAGATACCTTATGATATATGGGAAGCAGCTAGAAAAAATATAAATATCGATTAGTATTTATATTTTTTTGTTATCTATAATTGATAATAAAAAAGAATTATGATATGATTTAATTATATTAGGGGGGTATATATGTATACAAAAATTAAGGATAATGATAAGGTAATTATTTCTCATATTGCAGATATAGACGGTATGGGAGCAGTTTGTTTAGCAAAGGTCGCATTTAAAGACATTGATTTCATTTTGGTAGAAGTTTCCGAATTAAAAGATGCACTTAATTTAGTGAAAGATAAAAATTATTCGACAGTTTTTATAACGGATCTTCCAATTAGGGAAGATTCAATAAATATAATTAATAGCAATGAAATATTAAAAGAAAAAATTGTTCATTTTGATCACCACTCAAGTGAAGTTTCTAATAATGATTATTCTTTTATAAATGTTGTTACAACGAAAGATGGAATTAGTACATGTGGAACTAGTCTTTTTTACGATTATCTTAAATCAATTTATAATATACCATTGTTAGATAAGGATTATACCCAAGAATTTGTTGAACTCGTTAGAAGTTATGATACTTATGATTGGAAAAAGGAAAAAAATATTGCCGCTAGAGATTTGACGACCCTATTTACTGTAATTGGTCACGAAGAGTTTATTGATAAGTACTATCATGAAATAGTAATCAATGAAAAACATTTTAACTTTACTAAAAATGATAGATTTTTAATTGATACTAAGGATAAAGAAGTAGAAAATTATATTAATTTATGTGATGAAAAACTAATAAGGATGAGTTTGCATGGTTATGACGTTGGAGTTTCAATATCAGAAAATTATCGAAGTGAAGTAGGTAACTATTTATCAGAAAAATATAAAGATGAATTAAAGTTTATTTTGATCATTAATTTTATGCGAAATTCATTTTCATTAAGAACGGTCAGAAATGACATTGACCTTGGGGAATTTGCTAAAAAAATAACTTCTTTAGCTGGTGGACAGAAAAAGGCAGCGGGAATGCCAATAAACAGCGAAACTATGTGGATTTTAGAAAAAACAAACCAAACTTTAGTTAATGGTTTGGAAAAGGAAAAAACGTTCGTTAAAACAGCGAATAAATAGAATTAAATATTTTTTGTTAGTAAAAAACATTTAAATATAAAAACCCTTGAATATTCAAGGGTTATTTTTTATTTGGAGCCAGTTAGATAAAGGTTGTTACCCCCTTATCGCTTGATAAGATAATTATATTATACACTAATTTTATAAGAATAGTAATAACATTATTTTTATTTATCTAAATAATTTGTAAATTCATTTATAATTTTTTCTTTAATATCAGCATCTAATATGCTGGTATTTTCTTTAATTCCATACTCTCTTAATACTTCTAAAAATTTGATGGATAGTAAAGGTATGAATAAAAATAGATTATCTGTTTTAACAGGAGTTAAATTTGATACTATTCAAAAATATTACAATGGAGATGTATATAGAATAGATGTTGATGTACTAGCAAAGTTTTGCTACGCACTTAATTGTAATGTAAACGATATTGTAGAATACAACAAAAAATAACCTAATTCGCTTTTTTGCGAAAAGGTTATTTTTTAAAAGTCGTGGCACGTTTTGTTTTTGCTTTAGCAAAAATGAAAGTGGCGATAGACTTTCGATAAAGCAATATTGCTTTATCTTATCATAATTTTTGCACACCGATTAATCGCAAAAATTATGGGGAATGGGGTTTCAAAAGGGTCTCCCTTTGCACATCTCGTTATTGGTTTTAGCCAATAGCGTAGTGTGTTACTCATTTGGCTTTCAAAAGATATTTATATAACTTAGTTAATAGTATAAATTGTAATTTGTTAGTCATAAAACTTATATGTATTAATTCAATATATTAATACTAATCTAATAAATAGTATTCATTTTCTTCATTCTTTTTCAATTTAAAATTTTTTTGTTCAGAATTTTTATTTGATAATCTAATATTAATATCAATAACTTTATTATCATAATCATCGTTATTTATAGGATTCCAATAAATTTTTTTATTACAAGAAATTTCATATTCAAAATTGCTATTATGATTAAGCAACACATCGTTATCATCTAACAATACTCCACTAGAAATCTTAATAATAACATTCTCGTTATTACAGTTAATTTCAAAAGGAAAACCTTTAATACTGCTCATGCTTAATGAATATTTTTCTAATGGTGTATAAATTTCAAGTTCATTATCTAACAGCGGTTTATCCCCTTTACCATATTTTTGAATAATGATAAATAACATTATAAATAATAATATTATTATTACTAATAGAAAAAATTGTATGTTTTTATTTAAACTCATAAATCCTCCAATAACCATGAAAAGTTCTCTAAATTATTATGATACTATTTAATATAGATTATTCTGCTATCATTTTTAATAAATTATATTCTTCATAATTTTGTTTTATCCAATCATCCACAACAAAATTTTTCGATTTTTCTGATAAATCTTTCATTTGATTTCTTTCTACTAATATTTCCATTAATAGGTTTTCATAATCAAGGCTAGAATTCAAATCATTTTGTATATCTTGAATTAAGTAAGGAATAACGCCTAATCCCAATTCGGTCACTTTAAATGTTTTTTTCTCTACATTTAAAGTGCTATCATTTTTAATATCTTCATACTTTTTCGGTAATTCTTTCATAAAATCAGAAAATGCTTGTTCAAATTCTTTTGCAGTTGCCCAGCTATATTCAACATCTCGTAAAGAATAGCCATTTTTTTGTAATTCGTTTATTTTTTCTTCATCAACATCTAACTGTAATATATAATTTTGAGACATTATTTCTTCAATTGCCATTGCATATATATATTCAAGCAATCCACTGTGTTTACTCTGATTAATTTTATCATATAATGGTTTTATAGCTGGTACTCCTAACGAAACTAAATCTTTATATGATTGATTACCCTCTACAATGGTGTAGGGGCTTGATGAAAAACTTTTTACATCTCTACTACTGATCATTTTATTTATATTGGAATTAATTTCTAATGTGATGGCGTCTATTTTATTAAGTGTTTTTGCGTATATATCTTGCTGGTTATGAAGTAACAGAGTAACTATTAATATTGTAGCACATACTGATATTATTCCAAATCCGAATCGTTTTATTTTTTGATTCATAAATTAAATTCCCTCCTTTTTAAAAATAATTTCCTCGTGATAATCCATAATCACTATTAGCATAATATGGATCAATACTAATAAAATGAGTAAATCTTTCAAGTGAACCCCATTTTGCTGTTACCGCTGTTGGGGTTACTTTTGAAAAGTGTGTTATATTATTGACACTTGGTCCATATGATATTATTCTAGTAGACTTTAATGAAGGAGATAAGTTACTAACTTTATATCCTTTAAAAATCATATATGAATCTACTTGTTGTTTAGTTCCTCCATTTCCCCAATTAGACGGCCATTCAAAAGTCATACTTCCTGTTGCCCAACCTAAACAATTATAACTCCATGTGTATGGTGCTTGATATTGATATATCCACGAAACAGCATCATAATAAGAATCTGGATAATAAAGTGCCTCTACTTTCTTATTATCAATCATAAATGTTGCTAAAAATAGAAACACTGTAATTATAGATATAGAAAATAATTTTGACATTCTTCTCATTGTTTTCCTCCCATTCATTTTAAAATTTAAATTTACAGCCAAATTTAACAAAAATAACGAGTAAATTCCATTAATCACCTCCATTTTAGTGTTATACACTATAATAAGAGCAATCAGAACTGCCTCGTTACCTACATATTACAAATTATTAAGATTTTCTATAGTAGCATTTTAATATGGCAACTATAAGATTATTCCTATGTATATAAAATATCACAAAATATCTAAAATGTCAATGGTGGAAAATTTAAGATTATTAAGATTATTAATGAGGATGGTAAAAGTTATATTTCAAATTCTTTGTCATTATCTTTTTCATAAAGATTAGTGGCTTCTAATATTTCTTCTTCTCGGTCAGTATCTTTACATATATCAATTATATCTTTTTCTTTATATAAGTCATTATTATAACAATATGATACTTCATTAACAACTACATCTTTATCGTCATTACTTCCAATATGTAATATCTTTCTAAAGATTTTTTTAAGATTTTTTAATATATCCTTAATAATATGTTTTAAAAGACTATTTTCTTCTTTTAATTCTTCATTCTTAAATTTCAAATTATCAATTTCTTTTTTCATACTAAAATTCTTTTTATCTAATTCAGTATATGTTTTTATGTGATTATTCATTTCAGTTATTAAATATTCCATTTGGGGAACTTTCTCTAAACTTTTTTTAGTTTTTTCAACGACATCTTTCATACTATTATAAGTATCTTTTTTAATCTTTATATAATCGCCAACAATAGTTTCTTTTGATGTTTGCATATCTTCTTCTAACTTATTAACTGATTTTTGTAATATTAGATTTTGTTTATTCATTTCATAACCAATTTTTTTAGTTAATTTTTTATATTCTCTTATTTTTACATTTATATTATTACTGCCTCTAATACCTCTTTCAAGTTCAAATCCTGCTTTATTTAATCGTTCCCAATATTTGTCTTGTAATTCTCTTAAATGTTCAATACCTTTGACATATTGCTTTTTAGATATAGTATATCGTTCCGTTTTAGTTCTTTTATCACACTTTTTAATTAAAGGAACTATTACACAATGTAGGTGGGGTGTTGTTTCATCTAAATGAATAGTGGCATTTAATACTTGCCATTTTTCATAACCTAAATCTTGATATACAAATTCTAAACAAGTTTCTCCCCATCTTTTTATAGTATCAGTATCTTTATCTTTAAAGTATTCGTTAGTAGCTGTAAATATTAATTCATCAGCAACTACACTATTAGAATCATCTAACATTTGATGAAACGATTTTCTTCTATTTTCTCTCGTTTTTTTCATTCTTTCATCGTGTTCTTCTTTATATGGTTTAACTATTTTCATATATTGTTTTAAATAAGTTTCTTCTGTTCCAACTAATAAAATATTATCTACTGATTTTTCTTTAATAATATCAGGATTACTTTGATAGGCTTCTTTTTTTCTTTGATTATGAGCACCAATTTGACCTAAATCTTTTAGGGTTTTAATTGCTTCACTTCTAAATATCGCATAATTCATATATTTACCTAACTTGGAACAACTATTTTAAAGTTGTTCATTTCTTCATTTTCTTTAATTCCATATATAAACAAAGTTTTATTACTCTTTATTTTTTCTGACTCGGTCATTTGGTTTTCATATTCATAATTTCTCGTTTTAACTATTTCATCGAAATTAAATATGGCTTTTGGTTTTAATTT
This sequence comes from Bacilli bacterium, assembly GCA_041655535.1. Classification (GTDB taxonomy): domain Bacteria; phylum Bacillota_I; class Bacilli_A; order RF39; family UBA660; genus DUPI01. The sequence continues at coordinate 45,030 of JBBAFH010000004.1, read as the reverse complement.
TTTCATTAACTCATTAAATTCTATTTCTTCATATATTCCTTTAATTTCAAAAGTATTATTTCGTTCATTGGCTTTTTCTATTAGATATTCACTAAAACTAAATAAGTCATTTTGTAAAAAGTCATTATAGAATATTACTTTTTCAATAGTTATATCATAGTTGTTATCTATTTTAACTTCTATTTCTTTTACATATTTTTGAATTATATCTCGCTTGGCTTCTCTAGTTAAGATATTCCATATATTTAATATTTCACAATTAGGTTGTTGTTCTCTTTTATCAAATAATTCTTGTATGTCATCATCATATCTAAACAGTTTTTCATCTTTTAATTTTTCTATTTTATTGTTTATAATTTCTCGTTCTTTAATTATTTGATTTATCTTGTTATATAATAATTGTTTGTTTAAACGATTATCAGCAAATAAACTTATGATATTATTTTCTTTTTTAATTAATTCATCAAGTGCTTTTTCAAGTGATAATAATTCATTTTTATCTTTTAAATTAGGTATGTTTATGATATTATCATTTAATATTGAAAAGACACATAAATCTTGTAATAGTGGTAATAGTTCTTTTTCTATTTTACCAGTATTATATAATTTTTTATAATCTTCACATTCTCTATTATGGCAAATAAGATAATAAGTATTTTTGATTCTTTTACCTTTTCTTTTTTTAGAAAAATAATTACTCATTGGCTTATGACAATGTGGACATTTAATAATTCCCCTAAAAATATGAATTTTCTCACCATAACCACCATTAGTATTTTTAATAATTTGGTCTTGGGCTTTTTCCCATACTTCTTTTGTAACAAGTGGTATATGATGATTTTCGATATAAATAACATCTTCTTTTTTTCGTTTAGTATGTCCCCATATTAAATCGCCTTTATATACTGAATTTTTAATTATTCCAATTATTGTTTGTGGTCTTACATTAAAATAATCAGTATATCTATTATCATTTTTAAGTTTTTCCATAATATCAACACTAGACATACCATTTAAATACATATCATAAATATCTTTTACTACAAGCGAAGTAATAGGATTTGGTATCAATATACCATTTTCATCTTTAATGTAACCATACGGGGCTTTATTAGGGTATTTTCCTTGCTTTACGGCTTCTTCCATACCACGCTTTGTTCTACTTGCGATTTCTCGTCTTTCTCTTTGAGCAAATAATACATTCATACCATATAACATCTCGCCATTAGGTGTATTTATATCATAATTTTCATAAAGTAAATCTATCATACAATTATGTTCCTTACAATATTTTAAAAACCAATGTCCATCATAACCTTCACGAGTTAATCTATCAACTTTGACTGCTACAACAATATCAAGGACACCATTTTTAATATCTTCAAGCATTCGTTCCATATTTGGTCGTTTTAAATCTTTGGCACTATGTCCTGCATCATTATAAATATCAACAATTACATAATTTTGTTTTTTACAATAATCATTTAATTCTCTAATTTGTCCATCAATTGAATAACCATAATCTCTTTGTTCTTCCGTACTAACTCTAACATATATCCCAACTCGTTTGTTCAATCTACCATCTCCCTTTCTATACAAAAAAGGCAAAGTAATAAGGTTATACATACTACTTCGCCTTTGACCAAATATAAATTAATTGCCCTTTATTATAGACTAAAATTTTTATTTGTCAACGATTTTTGTAGTTAGCATATTTCTAATCAACTCTTTAAGTTGATTTAAAGTATAAGATTTTTTAGTATTTGGTATGTAATATCTTTTATTATTTAAGTTATCACTTGCATAATGGTAGATAATTAAATCTAAATCAACTATTTCATAAATAATGGGTTTAATCGTTTTAATATTAGTTTTTTTAATCTCTAATATCACACCATCACTTGCTTTTAATTGTATTTGATTATCTTTACCAATAAACTTTAAAAAGTCTTTATCGGCTTTTAAGTACCTTATTGTTTTAAATTCTAACATAAAAAAGTTGCTCCTTTCTAGGAACAACCTTTTATCTAACTGTTTTCTTTATTTTAAGTGCTACCCCATTATAATCATTACTAATTACAATGGGGTAGCAACTTTCTCGCAACTGGAGCAAGTGACGAGAATCGAACTCGCGTCTTCGCCTTGGCAAGGCGACATTCTACCATTGAACCACACCTGCATACATAAATTATACCTTATTTATATTAATTTGTCTATGTTTAATATAAATAAATTGATACTTACGTTTGACTTTAAAGTGAATATAGGTTATCATAAATTCAACAGGGGGACAGTTATGAGTATTGATGTAGTAAAATTAATAGCTGAAATAAAAAAATTGGAGTTAATGTATGAGCGAGCAAGCTCATCATCAATGAAAGCACAAATATCTAATAGTTTATTACCATTATATGATGTCTATGAATTAGTGAGTTATGGTGAAATAATAGATGAGCATTTGGCTGCTTTATATGATGATCAAATAAAACATTTTGAAAAGCTCGCTTTTAAATATTATTATGATATAAATACTATGAAAGATTTTCATGAGATTACTTCCAAAAACATTTTGAACATATTTAAAGAGATTGACTTTAAAGCTTACAATCAAAATAAAATAAATTATTTTAGACCGAATGATGCAATTGAGATATTGTATGATTTTTTCAATAAGTATGACCCCAAATACTATAAATCAATAAAAAAAATGATTGATAATAATCAGGTATCTATTCAAGAAATGTATGAAGATTACCAAGGAGTTTGTTTCAAATCTTCAAAATTGGGTAAATCATATATTATTTGTGATATTGATAATTTTGATATTAGTGCAATTGCTACTCTAGCCCATGAATTCGGACATGCCATTCATAATGAAATGGTTCACTACAAAAATCCTAAGCAATCAATAGAATATGCTTTTACTAATTACCTAGAAGTACCTTCAATGTATTTCGAAAAGTTATTTTTAAATTATTCTCTTGAAAATAGATTAAGTCAATATGATACACTATTTGAATTAAACAATTTATACAATGAGACACTAGACAATTTTACAGCAATTCGTTTTTTCACTCATCCGGAGTTGGAGCCTAACGAACTTCGTGAGGGAATGTTTATTGAAAAAGATATAGTTACGAAAGTTTTAGGAAAAGTAATTCCAGAATTGCCACCTTGTAAGCATAAGACGCTTAAGTTTGACATAAGAGATGGTTTTATATACGGTTATGGAACGCTTATTGCTACTTATTTTGCTGAACAATATCAACAAGATCCTAAAGAAGCAAAGAGAAACTTTTGCAATTTTATTAACAATATGGGATTGAAAGAAAACTACGACATATTAAATACTTGTGGTTTAGATGCAAAAGAAATTTCAAATCCTAAGGTTTTAAAAAAGGAACTTAAAAATCATATGACTAATATAAAAAAAGAACTTAAAATTAATTATTAATAAAAAAAAGACATCAACTGATGTGCTTTTTTATACTAATTCTTTTTTATTATATTTATAATAGATACCAGTAACACTAATAATTATAATTATTAGTGAAATAATTATTGATGCAAGATTTAAACTATTATTAGTGATGATTTCTCTTCCATCAGACAATGTAAATAATGAAAAGTATTTGAAGAAACTAACATCATCATTAATTGAAGATATTAATTGTAAAAAGTAGCTAATAAATACTAACCCGATACCAATTCCATTAACTTTAGATGTTTTATCAAAGAAAGTTGAAATAAACATGCAAACAAAGAATAATGGGATAGCAGTTGCCATAGGCGCTAAACATAACATCAACAATAATTTAATTTGTAAGTTATCACTTAAAGCCATTCCGATAATATTAAATAGTGTTAAAATAGCAAACATTATACCAATATTTATTAAACCACTCCATATTTTAGAAGAAACAATATTGCTGCGAGTAATTGGCTTAGAGTGTAGAAACTCAATTGTTTTGTCATTTTCTTCTTTTAACAAAATATTTGAACCAAGGATAGCGGCATATAAGCAAGTAATTAAAGTAATAAATGTATAACCTTCAGTTTTAAACCACCCAAAGACTGTATCTATACCGACAATATCCATGTTAAACATCTTAATAATTTCTTTTGGCATAACCGCTAGCATGTCGTTTATGGATTTAGACGTCTCACTCATATCCATGTTAAAGTAAGTAATATATGTAATACTAAACAAGAATAAACCAACAATAGTCCATATTATTAAGCCTTTTCTATTTATTTTTAATTCTCTTTTTAACATATTTCCTCCTATTTATAATAATGCATAAAGATTTCTTCAATTGAGGGATCTTCTATCAATAATTTTTCAATCTTATACTTGTAAAGTTGTTTAATTAAATTGTTAATATCACCCTTAAAGATAAATTTAAGAGTGCTCTTATCTTGACTAATTATATCTTGATCTAATTCCTTACTTATTTTTGAAATATCTTTTGACATAACAGTTATTATTTGTAAGTGATTGTTAGTTAATTCTTTAATTGAATCTAATGCTATTAAATGACCGTCTTTAACAATACCGACACGGTCACAAATTTTTTTTAATTCACTTAAATTATGAGAAGAGAAAAAGATAGTTGTTCCTTTTTCTTTTTCCTCAAGAAGTAATTCGTAAAACGTCTCTTTGACCAATGGATCAAGTCCACTAGTTGCTTCATCTAAAATAAGAATTTTAGGTTCATGCATCATTGCTAAAACAATACCGACTTTCTTTAAGTTTCCTAAAGATAATTCTTCTATTTTCTTTGTTGTATCAATATTCAATTTTTCAACTAAATAATTAATTCTTTTAGAATAGTCTTTTTTATAAAAACTATTAGAATATTGCAACATTTCATTAACCGATAAATCATCATATAAATGTACTTCGTCAGGTAAATAACCGATCATATTTTTTAATTTCAAGTCATTTTTATCATTAATAACTTTATTAATATAAATTTCTCCAGATGAAGAATTTATTTGATTCATAATGCATTTAATGGTTGTACTCTTACCAGCACCATTAGGCCCAATAAAACCAAATATTTCACCTCTGTTAATAGAAATTGATAAATTTTCAATACCTAATATATCTTTGTAATATTTAGTAAGTTTTTTAATTTCTAACATAATTTTTCCTTTCTATAACCATATAAATTAGTGGTTTTAATATATATCTATTTTAACAAATAATGGCAGATTTGTCATTAATAATTCCAAAACAATATATTGAAAATTATGTAACTAAAATAATTGATATTACTACGATATAGAAAGATTAAAATTAGTAAGAGTAATAATGAACAGATTATTGATTAAATAAACAAAGATCCCCTAAATTAGATAATTGAATATATTACTAAAGGGGGTTTTTTTAATGGAAATTTTAACTATTATTTTGTTTTCTTTATCAATCAATTTTGATAATTTAACATTAGGTCTTATATATGGTATAAACAAAGTAAAAATAAGTGTATTTCACCAAATATTAATTGTTTTTATTACTACATTAGGTACATTAATATCAATGATGTTTGGAAAACTAATAAGTGAATACTATCTAGAAAAGGTTTCATCGTTAATTGGGTTTATATTATTATTAGTAATTGGTATTGTAACAATTGTTAAATACAAATATGAAACAAAATCAGAGGCACAAGATATAAAATATTTACAAAAAATTAGTTTAAAAGAAATAATCATCGTTAGTTTCTTTTTGAGTATAAATAATATTGGGATTGGAATCGGATTTAGCCTTCACGGCTTCAATATACTTTACAGTGTAATTTCAACAGTTATAATTGGTTACATTTTACTTGTTGCAGGACTTTATATAGGAAATAATTTTAAATTAAAAATTTTCAAAAAATATGAATCATTAATAACAGGAATTATAATTATTATTTTAGCAATTATGCAGCTTATTATTTAAGAGTTATCAAACTCTTCTTTTTATTTAAAAATTATATTTTAATGAATTATGTGATGTACTTATTTTATTGTTTATTTTTTAAATACTCCTGATATAAAATATCTTTAAGTATTAAAATAGTATCTTGATCTGATATATTATATTCTTCTTTAAAATCATTAATTTTATTTATAACTGTCGCGAGTTTATGACATCGTCAATCACTTTACAAAGTAAATAATTTGTAAAGTGAACAATTATCATACTAATCCAAATAAACGTGCGACATTAGTAACGATAAAACAAATGATAATACCGGTAATAGTTGGGATTAATATAGAAATAAGTGTCCATTTTTTACTTTGAGTTTCTTTTTTTATAGTTAAACATGTTGTACCACATGGCCAGTGCATAAGTGAAAAGAGCATCGCACATACTGCTGTTAACCATGTCCATCCGTTATTAACTAATAATGTTTTTAATTCATTTAAACTGGCAAGTTCCAACATACTTCCGGTTGCCATATAAGACATAATAATTATTGGAACCACTATTTCATTAGCTGGAAAACCCAATATAAAAGCCATCAAGATGTAACCATCTAAACCGATAAAAGTGGCAAAAGGATTAAGAAAATTAGCACATTGACTTAATACACTGCTGCTCCCAACATTAATATTTGCTAGTAACCAAATTACTAATCCAGCTGGAGCAGCAATTAAAATAGCACGACCTAAAACAAATAAAGTTCTATCTAAAACCGATCTAACTATAATTTTGCCAATTTGCGGTTTACGGTAAGGTGGTAACTCTAATGTAAAGCTAGAAGGTATTCCTTTTAAAATAGTTTTGGATAATAATTTTGATATGAAAAGGGTTATCATCACTCCAAAGACAATTACACTCGTTAATATAATAGTTGAAAGTAAGGGCTGTAAAGGTGATATAATGATTCCTGTAAAAAACATTGTTATAACCGCTATTAAAGTTGGAAAACGACCATTGCATGGAACGAAATTATTGGTAATAATAGCAATTAATCTTTCTCGAGGGGAATCAATGATTCTACATCCTATTACTCCAACTGCATTACAACCAAAGCCCATACACATAGTTAATGCTTGCTTTCCACAAGCATTTGCACTTTTAAATAGTTTATCAAGATTAAAGGCAATCCTTGGTAAATATCCTAAATCTTCAAGAAGGGTAAATAGGGGAAAAAATATTGCCATAGGAGGAAGCATTACTGAAACAACCCAAGCTATTGTTTTGTATATTCCTAACACCAGAACACCATGAACCCAAGCCGGAGTTCCAAGCCAAAGGAAGAAATCCATTAATCGTTCTTCAATCCAAAATAAAAAGTCTGCAATAATAGCTGAAGGAATATTCGCACCGCTTATAGTAATGTAAAATATCAATCCTAACAAGGCAATCATTATGGGGATACCAAATAACTTTGAAGTAAGAACTTTATCAATTTTACGATCTCTTGAGTTATATTCCTTGGGATTAGTTGTTACAACTTTTTGATTTATGGATTCCGCCTGTTTAACAATAGTTGAAACAATTTTATCGCGTAATTTATTTTTATCTAAACCAATGTTTGCTAAATTATCTTTACTTTTTTGAACGGCATTTGTTAGTTTATCATTTTCAAAAAAATCTAAATTAATATATTTCTTAATGGAATTCAGCAAATATTCGTCACCATCAATTAACTTAAGTGATAACCATTTTGTGTTTATCAAGTCCTTATTATCCTTTTTCAATTCGTTTTCAACTTTAATTATTTCTTCCGTAATTTGATCATCATAATTAATATTGATGACTTTATTATTTATATTGGATATGTTTGTATCAATTATTTTTTTTAACTCATCTAAACCTTTTCCTGTGTTCGCACTCGTACCTACAACAGGGACTCCAAGTTCAGAGGATAATTTATCAAGATCAACTTCGATTTTTTTTCTTTTAGCTTCATCCATTAAATTCACACATACTATCACATTAGAAGTAATTTCAATCGTTTGTAAAACTAAATTTAAGTTTCGTTCTAAACAAGTAGCGTCAACGACAACGATTGTTAAGTCAGGATTACCAAAACAAATAAAGTCTCTAGCCACTTCTTCCTCAACTGAATTAGCCATCAATGAATATGTTCCGGGCAAATCAACTAAAATGTAATTTTTGTTTTCATATATATAATTACCCTCAGCAATAGTTACAGTTTTCCCGGGCCAATTACCAGTATGCTGGTTTAAACCTGTTAATTCATTAAAAACAGTACTTTTACCAACATTAGGATTACCTGCTAGAGCTATGACGATATCGTTTTGTGTTTTTTTCTCTATTTTTATATTGTCCGGACACTTATTTTTTTTACCATTAAACATCATTTCACTCCTTAAAACTAACTAAACTTTTTCAATTAATATGTTAGAGGTTATCTCACTACGAAGAGCGATGACGGCTCCTCTAATTCCGTATGCAATCGGATCACCGAAAGGACTTTTTTGCAATACTTCGATTATTGTATCTTCAATAAGACCAAGATCAAGTAACCTTCTTCTAATTGGTCCATCAATTGCAATCTCTTTAATTCTTGCTTTTGATTTAATCGGTACTTGTAATAGAGGCATAATTTGATTGTTTATAAGATCATCTCCTTATAACTTAGACCAGAGAAAAAAGTTTTCTCTATACTAAAATATGATATTCAATCATGGAGTTGACATTAAAACATAAAATATTAGTAAAAAGAGAAATGAGGTATGAAAGTGGATAACGAATTTCATACAGTCAGGGGATATGAATTAAAAAACAACGAAAAAAAAATCACTCCAGCTATGGAAGATTATTTAGAAATGATTTATCGAAACAGCTTAAAAAACAACTATATTAGAACAAATCAATTGGCTAAATTATTAAATGTACAAAACTCATCAGTATCAAAAATGACACAAAAGCTAGGTGAAATAGGTTTATTAAATTATGAGAAATATGGAATTATTACCTTAACTAATAAAGGTGAAAGGCTCGGTTCTTTTTTATTAAAACGTCATTTAACGCTTGAAAATTTTTTGAAACTATTAGGATGTCAACAAAATATATTGATTCAAACAGAATTAATGGAACATGTTATTGATAATGAAACAGTTGAAAGAATGCAAATGTTTATCAAGTTTTTTAAAGAAAACAAAGATATTCTAGATGAATTTATTTTGTTTTCTAATAATTGCAGTAATTAAAAATTAATCAATTAATTTTAATTCCATTACTCTAGACTTTTCAGTCATTCCTAAATGTTCATAAAAAATGACTGCTCGTTTATTTTCGCTATCAACTTGTAGTTCTATTAGATCACATTTGTTTTCTTTGGCTAACTTAATTATATAATTCATCATTTGTTTTCCAATTCCAAGACCTATGTAATTTTTTTCGTTAGCTATTGCTTTAAGATACATTACTTTTTTGTTAATTAATAAAGGTTCATTTGTTTTTTTGATATAAAAAATACCATAACTAACAACTTTTTTATTAAATTCTCCAACTATTATAGAACCATTATCTAGTAATTCTGAAAACCATTTATTTGTAAGAATAATATCACTATAGTTATATAAATCCGGTCTTAGTTGAATGTGCATTTCATGCTCTTGATTGGCAATTTCATTTATAGAATCAAAGTCATTAACGGTAGCTTGTCTTATTAAAATTTCCATATAACACCTCATAATAAGTATTATACAGCAAATTTAATAAAATAAAAACCGTGTTCTATCACACGATTTTTTTATTTTATTCCAAATAGGAATTATTTTTAATTTGGAGGGCCTAGTCGGATTTGAACCAACGATCAGGGAGTTGCAGTCCCATGCCTTACCACTTGGCTATAGACCCATGTGTATGAATTATATCAAACATATTAATTAAAATCAATAATTTGAAGAGATTTTATTTAAATAACAATAGATAAATAAAATTTGTTAATATTAATAATTGTGTCAACTTATAATTTTGAAAAACATTTTCTTGTTTATTATTTGAAAAAAGTATATAATGTTATTGTTGATTTGGAGGTAAATTTAAAAATGTTAGAAAAAATAATGAAAAATATCCGTGCTTTTAGAACAATTGCTATTTTAATAGTATTACTTGCTGCTGTAAATATTCATTTAATTTATTCCATTTCATTGCTAACTGGGATTGAAACAGTACTCAGAATTGTTGGTAGTATTGTTATTATATTAATTTGGTTATTATTTGCTTGGTTAGCTATTAAGGTTTTAATTAAAAACAAGAAAAAAAATTATATATTCTTTTTAACAGGAATATCGATATATATTATTATCTCTTTTGTAATATATTTAAACTTTAATAAAGTATATTCAAAATTAAGTAATATTAGTAATAATCATACAATGTATTCAACTAGTTTAATAACTGATCATGAAAATAGTGTCTCATCTATTGGAAAAATAGGAGATTCTAAAATAGGAATATTGAGTGATGAAAAAAGCATTGATGGTTATCAAATTGCCAAAGACATTATAAAAGAAAAAAAACTAAAAAATGAAGTTGTATATTTTGATAGTTATGCATCTCTTATTGAGGCGTTGGATAAAGGTGAAGTGTTATATATCTTTTTACCAACTAATTATAAAATCATGTTTCAAAGTATAGAAACAATAAAACCAATATTAGACAAAACTAAAGTTATTTATACTAAAGAAAAAATGATTGAAAGAAAAATTAGTAATCGTGGGAAATCTATTGATAAACCTTTTACCATGTTGTTAATGGGAGTAGACTCAGAAGCTGAAAATATAAGTTCTGGAACATTTAATGGTGATGCTTTAATGGTTTTGACTTTTAATCCTAAAACTTTAAAGACAACAATTGTTAGTATCCCAAGGGATAGCTATGTTCCAATTGCTTGCTTTAACAATCAAAGAAAAAACAAAATAACTCATGCAGCCTGGTATGGGGAAGATTGTATGACTAAAACTATAGAAAACTTTTTGGATGTTACTATTGATTATTATTTTAAAATTAATTTTAAAGGTGTTGTGAAATTAGTAGATGCTCTTGGTGGAGTAGAGGTTGATGTGCCTTATAGTTTTTGTGAACAAGATAGTAATCGCCGTTGGGGGAAGAACACAATATATTTAAAAAAGGGATTAAAGACTTTGAATGGGGAAGAAGCTTTAGCACTTTCTCGTAACCGTAATGACAATAGCAATATTTGTGGTAGTGCATGGGGAAATGCAGGTACTAATGATTTCGTTCGTGGACAAAACCAACAATTAGTTATAAAAGGAATTCTTAATAAGCTCAAAAACTTAAAAAGTATTGATATGATTTATGATTTATTAGATGTAGTTAGTTTGAATATGGAAACAAATATGCAAACTTCTGAAATTTTATCGTTCTATAATATTGGAAAAGATGTTTTAGACAAAACAAAAGCTATGAAAGTTGAAGAAGTATTAGGCTTCCAAAGACTATATATTAGTGGTTACAGTGAGCATATTATGGACTACAGTGCGTTTGATAATCAAGGTATGAGAATGAATCTTTACAACTTTATACCTTATAAAGGTAGTGTTAGAGATATTACTAATGCAATGAAAATAAATTTAGGAGAAAAAGAAGCGAAAGTTATTAAAACATTAAGTTTTGATATTAATGAACCATATACTGAAAATGTTGTTGGTAAAGGTAATTATAATGAATCAAGGCTTTCATTATTGCCTAACTTTATTGGAAGTAGCGAGGCAACAGTAGATACATACGCAAAAAAACATGGATTTAAAGTAGTTAAAAATTATATTACTTCAAGTAATCCGTCACACACCGTTGGTTCAGTTACTGCTCAAACGCCATATGCTAATATGGATATAAGTTATGTTAGAGATATTAAAGTGGATATTGTTGAGATATTGAATATTGTTGAAACGCCACAAACTATTCCAGACTGTTCAATGGAAGAAAACAAAGAACACAGTTTATGCATATTACCAAACTTTGTTGGTGGAGATTATGTTGCTTTCAAAAATTGGTTAAAAAAATATAAAATAAGTATTTTGGTAGATGAAGTACAAGTGAAGGAAGATGATCCGGATTATAGTAAATCCCAAATTGGTAAAGTAATTTATCAAAGCAAAAATCCGGGAACTAGTTTATATGATTTAATTGATAAGAGTTTACAAATAAAGTTTATTGAAGAAATAGTTGTTCAACAAGAACCAACTGGACCAGTTGAAGAAATTCCAGGAGGCCCAGTTGCAGAAGAAGAGAAACCTGTAGAAACTGATACAACTTTAGAAAAACCAGAATTAAATCAAAATTTAGAAACAGAAAATACAACTCAAAGTTTAGAATAAGTACCAAATGGTACTTTTTTTATTTTTTAATATTCTTTAATTATGTTATAATTAGATTAGGTGAAAATATGGAAAAAATAATCATGGTCGATGGTAACAATTTATTATTTAGGAGTTATTATGCAACTGCCTACAATGGCAATTTTATGCAAAATAGCAAAGGTTTTCCAACTAATGCTATATATGGTTTTGTCAATATGATTAATAAAATAATCAATGAAGAAAAACCGATTTATATGATCGTAGCCTTTGATAAGGGTAGGACTTTTCGCCATGACAAATATGATAAATATAAAGCCGGTCGTAGTGAAACACCTGATGAATTAAAAAAACAATTTCCGCTTGCTAAAGAAATATTAACTCATATGGGTGTTAAATATTATGAAATAGATGATTATGAAGCAGATGATATTATTGGAACTTTTTCTAAGTATTGTGATGAGAAAAGCAAATATATTGGGACAATAGTTAGTAGTGATAGAGACTTATTGCAATTAATATCAACTGATGTAGATATTAAATTATTAAAACAAAAAGATTATATTAGATATAATGACAAGAATTTTTTTGAAGAATACGGAATTGAACCAATAAAGGTTATTGATTTAAAAGCTTTACAAGGAGATCCCTCTGATAACATTCCTGGTGTAAAAGGAATTGGAGAAAAAACAGCCCTAAAATTATTACAAGAATATGGAAGTTTAGACAACGTTTACAAAAACATTGATAACATAAAAGGAAAACTTAAAGAAAAACTAATAGAGGATAAAGAAAATGCATACTTAAGTTATGAATTAGCAACAATTGTAAAAGATGTTCCGATGGAAATATGTATTGATGATATATTATATACGAGTGGTGATCGTGAAGCTTTAAATAAAATTTATGAAGAATTAGAATTTTATTCGTTTTTGAAAAAAGAAGAAGTTAAAAACAATAAAGAGATAAAAGTTAATATAATAAGTAATGTTAAAGATATTAAAATTGATGGAACGTGTGCTATATATTTAGAGGTTTTAGGTGTTAATTATCATCAAAGTGAAATTTTAGGACTTGGTGTTTATAATGAACAAAACAGTTTTTTTATACCAAAAGAAGTATTGCTTAAAAACCCTGATTTTTTAAGAAACAATAATAAATATACTTATGATATAAAAAAAATGTATGTGTCACTAAAAAGGCAAGAAATTGAAATCGATAATATTGTTTTTGATACGATGCTCGCTGGATATTTATTAGATTATAATGTAAAAGATGATATTGCTTATATGGCTAATCAAATGAATTATGAAATTCCTTTTTACGATAAGGTTTACGGTAAAACTAAATTTGTTAGACCCGATATTTCTAATATCGCATATAATGCTATTGTAAAAGCCAAATTTATTTATGAAACACGTGATATGCTTCATGATAAAATGAAACAAGAAGAAACATTGAAACTATATAATGAGATTGATCTACCATTAGCGACAGTACTTGCTAATATGGAATTGGACGGTGTTAATGTTGATAAAAACATTTTAAGTTCAATGGGTGAAGAAATTAGAATAAAAATCGAATTGCTAAGTAATGATATTTATAATGACGCAGGTGTAGTTTTTAATATATCATCACCTAGCCAATTAGGAGAAATTTTGTTTGAAAGATTGGGACTTAAGCATGGTAAAAAAGGCAAAACAGGTTATTCAACAGCTATCGATGTTTTAAATAAACTAAAAGGAAGCCATCCAATAATTGAAAAAATTATTGAATATCGGACATTAACTAAATTATATACAACGTATATTGATGGATTATTAAACACTGTTATGGATGATAATAAAATTCATACAATTTATAATCAAACTTTAACTAGAACAGGTCGCTTATCATCAGTCGAACCTAATTTACAAAACATTCCAATTCGCTATGAATATGGAAGACTGATAAGAAAAGCATTTGTTCCAAGCAATAATTCTTTAATCTTAAGTTGTGATTATTCACAAATAGAACTTCGTATTCTTGCTCACATGTCTAAGGTTAATGCGTTAATAGAAGCTTTTAATAATGACATGGATATTCATACAAAGACTGCCATGGATATTTTCAAGGTAGAAGATTATGCAGTCACTTCTAACATGCGAAGAATTGCAAAAGCGGTTAATTTTGGAATAATATATGGAATCAGTAGTTTTGGACTGTCTGAAAATTTAGATATTTTGATAAGCGAGGCTAAAGATTTTATTGATGAATATTTATCAACTTATCCGGGAATTAAAGAATACATGGATAGTACTATTAAAGAGGCATATGAAAAGGGATATGTAAAAACTTTATTTAATCGTAAACGTAATATTTTAGAACTATCTAACAAAAATTATATGATTAGGCAACAGGGGGAAAGAATTGCTTTAAATACCCCAATTCAAGGAACCAGTGCTGATATTATTAAAAAATCAATGATTGAAATTGCTGATCAATTTAAGCAAAAAAACTTAACGAGTAAAATGATTTTGCAAGTTCACGATGAGTTAATTTTTGATGTTTTAGAATCAGAATTGGACACGGTAACTGAAATAGTTAAAACAACGATGGAAAACACTTATAAATTATTAGTGCCGTTAAAGGTTGATATAAATTATGGTATAAATTGGTACCAAGCAAAATAAATTGAAAGAGGATGTTATTGTATGAGTTTAAATCATAAACTAAAAAATTCTATAGGAAAAATAGAAAAAGTTATGATTGTTAGTTTTTTAGTTAATATTTTGTTGGTTGCTATGAAAATCACTTCAGGTATTCTTGGTTCATCTGGGGCATTAATAGCTGACGGAGTTCATTCCTTTAGTGATTTGGTTACTGATATTATTGCTATCATTGGTAATAATTTTGCCAAACGTCCAGCAGATAGCGAACATCCATTTGGCCACGGTAAGACCGAATATATAACAAGTTTAATTATTGGAATAGTGATAATTTTAGTGGGTTTTACATTAATCAGTGAAATGATGAAAAGCCAAATAGCTTATCCAAGTCGAATTGTTATAATAATTAGTTTAATAACTATTATTACTAAATTGTTATTAGCAAGCTTCTTAGTTAATAATGGAAAAAAGCACGATAATAGTATTTTAATTGCAAGTGGTAAAGAGAGCGCAACTGATGTACTTAGTTCGATAATTGTAATGCTTTCAGCAATTGCAATGCAATTTGCTGATAAATATAAATTATTACAGTATTCTGATAAAATTGCAGGTGTTATTGTTGGTGTATTCATTATAAATGTTGGATTTGGAATTGTTAAAAAAAATATTAGTATGACAACTGGAGAGCAAGTAACTGATGAAGAATATCTAAAACAAATAAATGATATTATTATAAATACTTCAAATGTTATTGGAGTTGAAAAACTGGTTATTTTAAAATATGGACCATATTACAAATTAGAAGGTGATGTAATTTTAAAAAATGACTTATTATTAAATGCTGCTCATGATACAATTGATCTTATTGAATCAAAAATCAAAAATTATGATGCAAAAATAACTTATATGACTATTCATATGAGTCCGCATATTGAATAGAATAAAATATAATAGTCATTGACATTAATTTTAATAAATGGTAATATTATAAATATATTGATAAAATGTTGAAAGAAACTAGTAGTAAAAGTAATTATTTATAGAGAGTTAGTAGCTGGTGAAAACTAATAATAAACTTTTATGAATCTATTCTGGAGTGAAATGTAAACATTTCCGGTCGTGCCGTTATTAAAATCAAGACTATTAGTAGGATGGTACCGCATTTTTATGCTCCTGCAAATAGTCTTTTTTTACAAAAAAAAGGAGAGTATTATGATAGATTTAAATTTAATTAGAAATAACAAGGAATTAGTTAAAGAAAATATAAAAAAGAAATTTCAAGATCACAAATTACCATTAGTTGATGAGGTTTTAGTGCTTGATGAAAAAAATCGTGAATTAAAATTAGAAGGTGACAATTTAAGAAGCGCTAGAAATAATAAGTCTAGTGAGATAGGTGCTTTAATGCGCGAAAAATTAGTTGATGATGCTAATAAAATAAAAGAAGAAGTTAATCAAATTAATAAAAGAATCGAAGAATTAGAAACTGAAGAAGCTGAATTATCTCAAAAAATCAAGGATATTATGATGAAAATACCTAATATTATTGCCGATACGGTACCAATTGGTAAAGATGATAGTGAGAATGTAGAAGTTGAAACATTTGGTGAAAAAACCAAATATAATTTTGAAGTGCCATATCATGTTGATATATTAGAAAAATTAGATGGGCTTGATTTAGAAAGTGCTCGTCGTGTTAGTGGTTCTGGCTTTTATTATTTAACTGGTGATATAGCACGTCTACATTCAGCAATTTTAACTTATGCTAGAGATTTTATGATTGATAAAGGATTTACATATGTTATCCCACCTTTTATGATTAGAGGTGATGTTGTTGATGGAGTTATGAGTTTTGAAGAACGTGATGCGATGATGTACAAAATTGAAGGTGAAGATTTATATTTAATTGGTACTAGTGAGCATTCAATGATTGGTAAATTTAAAAATACGATTACTGATGTAACTGAATTACCAATTGCTCTAACTAGTTATTCACCATGTTTTAGAAAAGAAAAAGGTGCTCATGGTTTAGAAGAACGAGGGATTTACCGAATCCATCAATTTGAAAAACAAGAAATGGTTGTTGTATGTGAACCAGAAGAAAGTGAAGAATGGTATCACAAAATGTACAACTATACTGTTGAATTATTTAGAAATTTAGATATACCGGTTAGAACGTTAGAATGTTGTTCTGGGGATTTAGCTGATTTAAAATATAAGAGTTTAGACGTTGAAGCTTGGAGTCCACGACAAGAAAAATATTTTGAAGTTGGTAGTTGCTCAAATTTAACTGACGCTCAAAGTAGAAGATTAGGTATTAGAGTAAAAGATGGCGATAATAAATATTTCGCTCACACTTTAAATAATACTGTAGTGGCACCACCTCGTATGTTGATTGCTTTTGTAGAAAATAATTTGAATGCTGATGGAAGTGTCAATATTCCTGAAACTCTAAGACCATATATGGGGAATCTTGATAAAATAAATGTAAAATGAGAATAGGACTATTTGATTCTGGTATTGGAGGATTAACGGTTTTAAAAGAATTAATTAAAACCCATCCTCATAATCATTATATTTATTTTGGTGATACTAAAAACATGCCATATGGAAATAAAAGTAAAGATGAATTATTCGTGTTAGCAGATAAGAGTATTCAATTTTTAATGGATAAGAAAGTCGATATAATTGTCATTGCTTGTGGAACAATTAGTTCTAATATTGATGATGATTTTAAAAATAAATATGAAGTTCCATTAATCGATATTATTAGTCCAACAATTGATTATGTTAATAAATTTAATTATGATAATATTGGAATTATTGCTACAAGTATGACTATTAAAAGCGATGCATTTTCAAGAAAGATAAATGGTTTAATAACAATGGAATGCCCTGATTTTGTTCCGATTATTGAAAATGAACAAGTTGATACTGAAATATGTGATTTAAAAATAAAAGAATATTTAGAACCGTTAAAAACAAAACAAATTAAATATTTAATTTTAGGATGCACTCATTATCCAATTCTTGAAGATAAGATAAACTCTTTTTTCGATAATAATATAAAACTAATAAATATGGGTAGTGTATTATCTGATTCCATTGAAATAAAAGGGGAATATGATAATAACCTTGAATTATACTTTAGTAAAATAAATGACCGATTGATTAGTAATGTTAAAACGATAATTGGTGATGAAGAAATTAAGTTAAGATAGTAAGAAGGTGTTATATGCCAGAATTACCAGAAGTAGAAACTGTAAAAGAAACATTGAAAAGACAAATACTAAATAACAAAATTGTTGATGTCAAAGTTAATTATCCCAAAATCATTGAATTTCCAAATGTTAGTGAATTTATAAAACAAATTAAAAATCAACAAATAATCGATATAAAACGTCGTGGTAAATGGTTAATGTTTGAGCTTGAAAATTATTTTTTACTTAGTCATTTAAGAATGGAAGGTAAGTATAATATTAAGCCAATTGGTACAATTGAAAACAAACATGAACACGTTATATTTGTATTAGATAATAATTATGAACTTCGTTATCAAGACACCAGAAAATTTGGGAAAATGCATTTAATAAAAAAGGAAGAAGTTTACGATAGTCGTCCTTTAAATGAATTGGGGCTTGAACCTAACGACGAAAAATTGACGATCAATTACTTAAAAGAAAAATACAAGAACAAAAGTCTCCCTATAAAAACAGTTTTATTAGATCAACAAATAATTGTTGGAATCGGGAATATTTATGCTGATGAAATACTTTTTTTAAGCAAAATTAATCCTTTGAAAAAATCTAAAGATCTAACTAAAAAAGAACTTCAATTAATTATAGATAACACTAAAATTGTTTTGGAAAAAGCAATCAGGGCTGGTGGAACAACAATTAGAAGTTATACATCGAGTGAAGGAGTACACGGCCTTTTTCAACATGAGTTATTAGTTCATGGTAAAGAAGGAGAACCTTGTAAAGATTGTAATGAGACACTAATTAAAATAAAAGTAGGAGGACGCGGAACTTACTATTGTAAAAAGTGTCAAAAATAAAGCAAATAATTGCTTTTTTTTTTGATTTATGTTAAAATTTCATTGCTTTAATTTTTGAAAAGGAGAAGTATATATGAAAAAAACAAAGATAATTTGTAGTATAGGACCGGCGAGTCGTAATTATGAAACAATGTTAAAAATGGTTGATAGTGGAATGAATGTTGCTAGAATTAATTTTTCACATGCAACTGATATTGAAAAAGAAGAAACTATTTCCATTGTTAAAAAGATTAATAAAGAAACACATAGCAATGTGGCTATATTATTTGATACTAAGGGTCCGGATTTTCGAACTGGAAACTTAGAAAATGGTGAAATAGTTTTAGAAGAAGGAAAAAACATTAAAATAGTAAAAGAGGATATCTTAGGAACAGTTGATAAAATAACCATTAATTATAAAGAAGCCCTTGATTCGGTAAAAATTAATGATATTGTCTTATTAGAAGATGGACTTATGAAGTTATTAGTTATCGAAAAAAATAAAGAAGGTATTACGTGTAAAATTATTAATGGTGGTGTTTTAGGAGAACGTAAAGGAATAAATGTTCCGGGTGTTAAATTGGATATGCCATTTATTAATGATAGAGATAAAGAAGATATTGTATATGCGTGTGAAAATGATGGTGACTTTTTAGCACTTTCATTTGTATCTTCAAAGGAAGATATATTAGTAGTAAAGGAAATTTTGAATGAAAATAATAGTACAATGAAAATTATCTCAAAAATCGAGAGTAGTACTGCTATTGAAAACATTGATGAAATTATTGAATATAGTGATGGAATAATGGTTGCTCGTGGAGATTTAGGTGTTGAAATGCCAGTTCATGAATTACCAATATTACAAAAAATGATCATAGAAAAATGTCGCAAAAAAGGGAAAATATGTATTGTTGCAACTGAAATGTTATCATCAATGCAAAAAGGAGCGAGACCAACGAGAGCAGAGGTTAGTGATATTGCTAATGCTGTGTTAGATGGTACTGATGCTGTTATGTTGAGTGGTGAAACAACTGTTGGTAAACATCCGATTGATTCAGTAAGATATATGTCAGATATTTGTGAAAACACTGAAAAATATATTGATTATAAAAAACAAACAACATGTAAAATTGTTCCAGATATTACTGGGGCAATAGCATCTAGTGTTGTTGCTAATGCTAATCTATTAGATGTTAAGGTAATTGTCGCAGCAACAATGAGTGGTTATACCGCTAAAAAGATCAGTTCTTTAAGACCGAAATCACTTATTTTAGCAAGTTGCCCAACTCAAAAAATAGCTCGTTCTTTATCGCTTAACTGGGGAGTTTATTCTGTTATTGTACCAACATACGAAACAACAGATGAAATAGTTAGTGATTCGATAAATAGAGCAAAAGAGTTTTTGAGTTTAAAAGAAAAAGATATAATTGTTATAACTGGTGGTTTTCCAATTAATGAAGCTAATAAAATAACAAACTTTTTAAAAATAAAAGAACTATAAAAAAAGATAAAATTATTTTATCAAAGGGTGGTTTTTATATTCACTCTCGATAAGGTTAATTTTATCTTTTTCATTTAATATTGATGCATAAACACAAGTAACACGAAACTCTAAATCAAGCATCTTATTGTTAAGTTTTGAGTAATTAGTTATTAAAGGAATTAGTAAGTCCTTTTTTATTTTACTTAAATATTGTTTGCCATTATTTGTAAAACCTAACACTCTAACGTACTCTATGTGCTCAAAATTATTTGCTTCTTCTTTTGTAAAGTTACATAAAATATGAGTAAGCATTCTTCTTATTTTATTGTAAGTATACCTTTTAGTTTTAATGTTCATTATTAATTCATCTAATGATTTAGAATGAATAATATATTTTTTAATTCTATTCTCAATTCCTTCATCAACTGTTTGATAAACATTTAACGTGTCAATTTCCGACAATATTTTATACTTTAGAAGCGAAAAGTAATTGTCAATAAAGTGTAATTCTTTTTTTAAGTATTTATAAGAATTTTCAGGAACATAATTGATAACATCAATACCGTCTAAAAGGGCCTTTCTAATGCTGCTCGCACTAACAATATCATTGTTTAATTCAAGTGAATGATAATTATTTGTTCTTTTAATAGTTACTGGTTTTATTGAACTATTAAGTCGTTTTAATTCTTTAATATAACTAATACCTAATATATCATTTGGAGTGTCAACATTGTCGCCTGTTGTTTTATTTATTGCTTCTGATAATGCTTTCGGATAACTAAAACCTAAATCCATATATGATTTTACGGACTCGTTAAAGTTATCTGACATACTTAAATCAGCTATTTTTGTTAAAAGATCGATATCATTAGTTTCACTTCCAAAGACGATTGCATCAACTTTAAGATGATCTAATAACTCAATACTACCTCTTGCAAAAAGATCCGCACTTTGACTTGAAAAAGCATAAGGTAGTTCAACAACTAAATCAATCCCATGCTCTAATGCAATCTTTGTTTTGGACCACTTATCAATAATGCTTGATTCTCCTCTTTGGAGAAAGTTCCCGCTCATAACTAAAATAATCGTAAAATCTGGGTATAATTCTTTTACTTTATTTAGATGATATAGATGCCCATTATGAAAAGGATTATATTCACAAATTATTCCAACACTTTTCATTTAATCACCACTTATATTTTAGCACAACTAATCAATTTTTCAAACGATATTGATTGCTATTTTCAATAAAAAAAGGTATAATCATAGTGCGAGAAGGTGAATAATGAATATTGATTTAACAAGATTGAATAATGATATAGATGAAGAAGTTATAATTGATGAGCATTTAGAATTTACTGAAGAACAGTTAAATAATACTGATTTGATTGAACTAAAAGATGTAAAAGTAAACGGTATTATTACTAAACAATCAATTGATTATAATGTTAAAATGGAAATTACTGGTGTTATGGTTCTTAGATGTTCACTAACTTTAGAACCGGTAAACTACCCATTTAAAGTAACAATAGACGAAAAACTAGGCGAAATTATTAAAGAAATCAGTGAGATTGTTAAAAAGAGTGAAAATACTATTGATATTTTTCCAATAATATGGGAAAATATATTAGTTGAAATTCCCATGAAGGTTGTAAGTGAAAAGGCCAGAGACTATCAAGCAGAAGGAAATGGTTGGAAACTAATAACCGAAACGGAACCAATCGAAGAGATTAATCCAGAATTGGAAAAGTTAAAGGAATTATTATAAGAAAGAGGTGTTAACATGGCTGTACCATTTAGAAAAACAAGTAAGACAAGCAAAAGAATGCGTCGTACACATTATAAAATTAGTGAAAATCAAACAACTAAATGCCCAAAATGTGGTGCTGATATAAGACCACATCGTGTATGTTCTGAATGTGGAAATTACAAAGGAAAAGAAGAAATCGTCAAAAAAGAAGAAGCAACTAACTAGTTGTTTTTTTTTAATTTACAAAGTAATTATTAAAAGGTATAATAAAGATATAAGGTAGGTGCACCATGTTAAAGAAAAATGGATTTACGTTAGTTGAAATACTAGGCGTTATTTTACTTATTGGGATATTGTTATTATTATCATTCCCACCAATTATGAATCAAATTAGAGAATCTAGTAAGGATATTGATAAAGCAACCGAAAACTTAATATATACCGCTACTAGTAGTTATCTAGATAAAAAAGTTAATGACTATCCAATTGTTAAGGGAAGTGTTTTTTGTATTCCTCTACAAGAATTAGTTAATAGCGGTGATTTAGATAAGAATATTACAAATACGAGTTCATTAAAAAAAGTGAATTTATCTAAAATAGTCAAAGCAGAAATTGAGAATGCTGCTAACATTGATTACAGCATTGTGGATGAAAATAACTGTCAAGAAAAAATTCAAAAGCCAGGATATGCTGATAAATCAGGTGCTTCTAAACCGAGGTTGACTGGCGGAATGATAGCTGTTAAATGGCATGGTTCAGAACTGGTTAAAGCAGATACTAGTCAAGAATGGTATAATTATACTAACTTGGAATGGGCGAATGTTGTATTAGTCACCGATACTAAAAGGGATGATTATAAAAATGCTTTATCAGGAACAAATATAAAAGAAGAAGATATTTTGGCATATTTGGTTTGGATACCAAGGTATAAATACAAATTATTTAATGTTAAAGCAACTTTATCAACTCCAAAAGAAATAGAAGTTGTTTTCGAACCGGCAAACCGCGGGAAATCAAATGGGTTAATGGATGGTACTTATTTAACACACCCAGCCTTTACTTATAACGATAAGGAAATTGATGGTTTTTGGATAGGAAAATTTGAAACAACTGGAACACAAGTATTACCTACAATAAAACCTAATTTAGAATCATTAAGAGGTCAAAACATAAGTACTATGTTTTCAATGTTACAATATTTTAATAATGTAATACCTTATGGATTACCCGAAACATCAGATGCTCATTTAATAAAAAACATTGAATGGGGAGCAGTCGCATATTTAAGCCATAGTAAGTATGGTAAAAATGAAGAAATTTGGATGAATCCAAGTAATACTTTTATAACTGGCTGTGCTGGAACAGCGGCTAAAGTTATTAGAACATCAGGTTGCGAACATGCTTATAATACATTAAATGGTGGTGAGGCTAGTACAACCGGAAATGTTTATGGAGTTTATGATATGAGTGGTGGAGCTACTGAATATGTTATGGGATCAATGTTTAATATTGGAAATGTAACAATTAATACATCGTCTTCAGGATTTTCGCAAGAGACAATAGATTATATAAATATGAATAAATATATAAACAAATATAATTATGGTACAACTTCAGATGATCAATTAGCATATGATAGAAGAATTCTTGGTGATGCTACTGGTGAAACAAGAGGGTGGTATGATAATTATAGTAATTTTCTATCAACGACAAATTCATGGTTCTATCGGGGTGGACAATTAAGTCATAGTACAAGCGAAGGAATTGGAATTTTTGGATTTGATCAAAGTCCAGGGCATATTGATAGTTATCGCGGATCACGCCTTACAATAACCGGATTATAAAAACAGGAAGTTTGAAAATAACTTCCTTTTAATTTACAAAAAGATGATTAAAAGGTATAATAATATTATGAGAGTAGGTGTAACGTGTTAAAGAAAAATGGTTTTACATTAGTTGAAGTATTAGGAGTAATTTTTTTGATCGGGCTCTTGCTCGTGTTAGCCTTTCCACCGATCGTTAACCAATTAAAGAGAAGTACGGAAGATATAGATAAAGCTACTAAAGAATTAATTTATAATTCGACCGATTTTTATCTTGAAAAAAATCAACAAAATTATCCCCTAAATAATGATAGCGTTTTTTGTGTTTCATTAAAAACTTTAGTGGATACAGGAGAATTAAGTAATGACTTAACAAGTATTAGTACTGGTAAAAAAATTGACCTAACCAAAGTGGTTAAAGTCAATTATGAAAGCAATACTAACATTGATTATAAAATTGTTAATCAAAATGAATGTGTTGAAAAAATTACTAAGCCATTTTATGTTGATAAGACGGGAGCTAACAGGCCAACTTTGAGTCCAGGTATGATTCCTGTTATATGGGATGCAACAAAATGGGTAAAAGCCGATACTTATGATAAATGGTATGATTATAAAATTCAGGAATGGGCGAATGTTGTATTAGTTACCGAAACAACAAGATCTTATTATATGTCTGCAGAACCTAAAACAGAAATAAAAGAAGATGATGTATTAGCGCATTTAGTATGGATACCGAGATATAAATATAAATTATTTAATGTTAATTCTGAAGTGAGTTCACCAAGAGAAATTGAAATAATTTTTGAAAAGAAACAAACCCCTAAATCAGCTGGAAATACCAACGGAACTTATTTAACACACCCAGCCTTTACTTTTGGTGGAGAGTTATCAGGATTTTGGATAGGTAAGTTTGAACTAACGGGTACTCCTACAGAACCTTCAATTAAACCAAATTATCCGTCACTTAAAGAACAAACGACAAGTTCATTTTTTGAAATAATTAAGTTATTTAACAATGAAACAGTATATGGGTTACCAATTAATACTGATGCTCACATGATTAAAAATATGGAATGGGGAGCAGTTGCTTACTTAAGTCATAGTAAATATGGAAGAATTGAGGAAATTACGATAAATGATAACATATCATTCTTAACTGGTGATGGGGATTATGTTTTTAATACTAATCAGAGTACTACAGGTAATATATATGGTGTATACGATATGAGTGGTGGCTCATTTGAATATGTTATGGGTGGTATGTTTGAAAGTGGAAATACGATAATAAATGTATCATTATCAGGCTTTGAACAGACAACTATTGATAGTGTCATTATGAGCAAATATATTGATAAATATAATTACGGTACAACTTATGATGATCAATTAGCATATGATAGAAGAAAACTTGGCGATGCTACCGGTGAAACGAGAGGCTGGTATGGTGATAGTAGCAACTTCGTTTATTCAACAAACTCTTGGTTTGAACGTGGTGGAGATAATGATGGTAGTGTTTCTAGTGGTCCATTTCAGTTTCATCGAATTGCCGGTGGTAGCGGTATTGATGACAGTTCACGTTTAGTTATTCCAGGGTTTTAATATTTAAAGAATGAGGTTAAATATGAAAAAAAATAAATTAGGATTTACATTAATCGAATTATTGGCAGTTATGCTTTTACTAGGACTAATCTTTTTAATAGCATATCCTGGTGTTGATAATTATATTAAAGAAGCAAGAGATAAAATGTATAATGATCAAGTTAACAATATTGTTTTGAGCACTAAAAATTGGGCTATTGACAATAAACTTTCGTTGCCTAAAAACGATGGCGAAGCAATAACTATTACCATAGGCGAATTAACAGATCAAGGATATGTTGAAGTTGATATTCGTAATCCCAAGACAAAAAAGATAATTTCTATCAATTCCTATGTTAAAATTACCAAAAATGGCAATTTGTATGATTATGACTTTATTTTAGAAGAGTAAATATTTTTATTTATATATTTTAGGAAGCATGTTATAATTATTATGAGGAGATTATATGAGATTAAGAAAAGTAAAAGGTGCAAAAGAAACAATTGATAATTCTAATTATGTTATTATTGATTTTAGAAAACATAAAGGACATTATAAAAAGATATTTAACAACAATAATGCTCTTCATTTAGAAATTGGAACTGGCAAGGGTAAATTCATTATCGAAAATGCTACATTAAATCCTCATATCAATTATATTGGAATTGAAAAGTATGATAGTGTATTAATAAGAGCAATTGAAAAATTAGATGATATAAAATTAGATAATCTTCGCTTTATAAATGAAGATGCAATTAACGTAGAAGAAATTTTTGATAAAGAAATAGACACTTTATATCTAAACTTTTCTGACCCATGGCCTAAAAACAGACATGCGCATCGTCGTTTAACAAGCCCTGAGTTTTTAAAAAAGTATGAATCAATATTTAAAACAGACAAGAAAATTATCATGAAAACAGACAATCGCCAACTATTTGAATATTCTTTAAAATCTTTAACGGATAATGAGTATAAAATAGAGCGAATATCGTTAGATCTTCATAAAGATAATGATAAACTTAATATTATGACAGAATATGAAGAGAAGTTTTCTAAAACTGGTTCAACTATTTATAAGGTTGAAGTTAAAAAGTGACAACTAATTGACAAATAAAAAGAAATAGACTTTTATAAGTATAGAAATTTGGTATAATATAAGTACTGGGGTGTAAGATGAAAAAAATAGCGATTATATTAATTTGTTTAATACTTCTAAGTGGTTGTACAATAGTTAGAATTGATACCAAAAGTATTGAAAATATTGTCAGTGTCGTATTATCAAAAGATAATAAATTATTTAATCAAATAGGTAAGGGATATAAATATTACATACCAAGGGGCGTTAATTATTTAGACACAACAGAATTGAATAACAAATTATATTCAAATGGAAATTATTATTATTTATATATTGATGTAATTAGTTATTATCACAACAAAGAAACTAAATATAAAGTTGATGAAAACGCTTATTATTCAAAACCAATAAATATCAATGGTAAAAAAGGATACTTAGAAATTAATAAAGTTGACGATAAGTATTTCGTTGAGTTTATGTATAATTATGCTAAAATCGAATCATTAGTGCCAAAGAATATGATTGAAGATGTTGTTTTAGATGCATCATATATATTATCAACAATTAAGTTTAACAATAATGTTATTAAGTTAATGTTAAATAGTGAATTCTTTACTAATCGTGAAGAAAAATATGATATTTTTACATCTAAAAAAGAAACTAAAAATTTCTTACAATATGAAGAAGAAATAATTAATGAATGAGGTGAATTGAGTGGGGCTTTTTAATAAAATTAAAGATTTATTTACCGATGTGGTTGAAGAACAAGAACCAATAAAAAAAGAAGTTATTAAGGTTGAAATCGCATCTCCAACTAAGGACGAGCCTGAAAAAGTCAATACTATTAGTGATAGTGATGTTGTTAATAATATTGAAAAAAATCCAACTCCTGTGTTTTTTAGCGATAGTGATTTTGAAGATCTTCGTTCAACTAGCTTGAAAAATAATCAAGTTAATAAAAAGAGATATAATTATAATGAATCACTGAAGGAAAAGGAAAAAGAGAAACCAATGGTTTTTAAACCATCGCCAATCATTTCCCCAATTTATGGTATATTGGATAAAAATTATAGTAAAGATGATATTTCAGTTAAACAAAAACCGATGGCAGATATTCATTGTCCTTCTAAAGAAATCTCCATTGATGTAGTCAGAAAGAAAGCTTTTGGTACTTTAGAAGAGGAACTTGAAAGTGAAATTTTAAGTACTAATTCTATTTTGTTTAAAGAAGAAATTGTTGAACATGTTGAAAAAGATTTATTTGAAGAATTAAAGAATAAAGAAGAAATATCGTATCATAATAATGAAGAAGATGATGAAATTTTTGAAAATATAACTTTAACTGACGTTGATTTAGATGAACAAGTTGAGGAAATCGACAACAGTGACAACATGATTGCTTCTGAGATTGAAAGAATGTTTGATGATGAAGATGACAAAATTACTGAAGGCGAATTATTTGAGTTAATTGATTCAATGTATGAAAGAGGGGATGATACTCGTGAATAGTTGGGTAGATACGATTTTTCCATTCATAATATATGCATTATTAAGTATACTTTTAATAGCATTAATTATTTTAATTATCAATCTTATTAAAACAATTATGAAGGTTAATAAGGTAGTTGATGATGTAAATTATAAGGCTAGTAGATTAAATGGATTATTTGACATTATTGATATGACAACCGATTCATTAGTTTCGTTTAATGATAAAATAATTAGTTTTGTTAGTAACGGAATTGTATCATTTTTTACAAAAAGATCAAAAAAGAAAAAGAAGGGAGAAGAAGAAAATGAGTAAAAAGAAAAGTGGTTTTGGTAAATTTTTAACTGGTGCTTTAGTAGGTGCTGGATTAGGGGTTTTGTTCGCACCTAAAAAAGGTAGTGAAACTCGTAATGATTTAAAAATTGCGATTGAAGATTTTTTAGAAAAATTAAAAGAAGTTGATATGGATGAAGTTCGTGAAAATATTGAAACAAGAATTTTTGAAATTAAAATGGAATTAGAAGATCTTGATAAAGAAAAAATGTTAAAGATTGCCAAGAAAAAAGCTAAAGATATTCAAGACATGGTTGAAGAATTAGTTGAATATACAGTTGAAAAAGGTACTCCTGTTTTTGAAAACATGGCTAATTCAATTCGTGAAAATTCAATTAAAGTAACCAAAGAAATCTTGTCAAAACTTGAAGAAACAGATAAAGAAAAAAAACAAAAGTAAAATGAAATTATAATAAAAAGTAAACACAAAGGTGTTTGCTTTTTTATATTTGTATTATAATAGCCTCATTTTTATAGTTTAAATTCATCAACTTTGGGATTTAAGTGGTCAGTATTTTTATCAATTTTCCAAAGTTTTTTTAAATTATCAACTATAATCTGATTATCAATATTAGTAGTTATTATATCCGATAAAGAGATAATTCCTACTAGATTACCATCATTACTTACTAATAATCGTTTAATCTTTTCATCACCCATTATTTCAATTGCATCTTCAATACTATCATTAATATCAATTGAAATAATGTTTCTGGTAATATAATCTTTAACCTCACAATCAGTGTCGTTATTGCTTAAACAATTTATGACAATGTCACGATCAGTTATAACTCCAACAATTTGATCTTCCTCAGCAATTGGCATAAAACCTATATCACGTTGTTGCATTAATAATGCAATATCAGATAGTTTATCATCAACACTTCCAACAATTAAATCTTTACTCATTATTTTTTCTAAATCCATCAAATCACCCTTAATATTATTGTCAAAATATATAATTATATACTTACATATAATTATATAGGTGGTGTTAAAGAGTGGGTAGAATAAGGCTGAAAAAGAAACATTTACTGTCATTTAAAAGTTTTAAAATCTCTGGAATACATTTCTTTATCATCATCTTTATTTTGTTTGTTGGTACCTTATACATAACATTTTCATATATAAATAATAAAATTACTCCAACGCTTATAAATTATGCAGAAATAGAATTGAAACGTTTTTCAAACCTTGTTATTAACAGAGCGGTTAATGATGTTATTACCGAAGATTTAAAGGTTGATGAATTATTGATTATTGGTAAAGATAATAATGATGAAATAAAGACCATTGATTTTAATCCAATCTTTGTTAATCGTTTATTAACAATTATTACAAGTAGTGTTCAAAAAAATCTTAAAAATATCGTAAAAGGTAATTTGGATAAGGTGGACATCATTGATGAAAACTTTGATGATTATGATTTAGAAAAATTAAAAAACGGGATTATTTTTGAAATACCATCAGGAATAATTGCTAAAAATGCGTTATTGTCTAATTTAGGTCCGAAAGTTCCTGTTAGATTTAATTTAGTAGGAGAAGTTATTAGTCGGATAAATACTAATATTACTAACTATGGTATTAATAATGCGATGATTGAGATAAGTATTGATATAGAACTTAATGAACAAGTAATTCTACCTTTTGTGTCTAAAAAAATTATATATAATACGAGTATACCAATCGCTATAAAACTTATTCAAGGTACTGTTCCTAATTATTATTTTAATGGTCTTAATAAAAGTTCTCCAAATGTATTAGTTCCCGTGGAATAAAATTATTCACTGTGATATACTAATAGTATCTAGATAGGAGAATGGTTATGACTAAAAAACTTAATGTTAAAAGGGTGCTTATTGCTATAGGAATACTTGTATTATCTGTATTATTGTTGTTCATTCTACCTAAAAATTTAAAAAATGGTGGATTAACGTCTAGTAAAAACAAAGTATTTGTTGCAAGCAACGTCTCGACAATTAAATTATATGATGAGAACTTTATTGAAGCAGGGACGATTCCAAGAGGGACGACTGTAAATTATTATTCTAAGGAATTGACCCATCAAGAAAAAACATATTACAAAATCAAATATAATGATAAATTATATTTGATTGAAAAGAAAAGTTTAGTTAGTAAAGTAGAGGAGGCTGTCTTGGAAGAAAAATTATATGTAAGAACTCCTGTTACTGTATATAATAATGTTAATGATAGTTCGATCGCTTCAATGATTAAAAAAGGTGAGGAAGTTGAAATTCTTGGATTTGATAAATTAATAGCTGATGGAAAAGTTAATAAATATAAAATTAAATATGGAGATATTACAGGTTATGTATATGGCAAATATTTAGTTGAAACAAAAGAATTAGCCCTTCAAAATTATGATGAAAAAGGGATGTATCAGAAGCATTTAACTAGAATTGATAGATTAGGTGGAGGAGCGGCAGGAAATCTGGATTATTATCCCCGTGTGAAACCCAAATTTGATGATAATATCATGCCAAAAGAAGTTCGTAGTTTATATTTAAATGGTGGTGTTTTAGGAAATATTGATGAATATATCAAGATTGCTAAAGAATCAAATATTAATGCCTTCGTAGTTGATATTAAAGATAATACATCACCGGGTTATGCCTCTCCAATTATGAAAAAATATTCTCCTACTAACTTTGAAAGAGCTCATAACAGTTTTGAATATTATCAAAAAGCAATTAAAAAATTAATTGACGAAGGTTTTTATGTAATTGGTAGAATAACGGTTTTTAAAGATTCGTATTTTATAAAAGATAACCCTGAGAGTGCGATTATTGATAATGTCACTCGTGAACCTTTTAATCACAATGGTTCCTTCTGGCCGAGTGCTTATAATCGTAAGGTGTGGGAATTTAATGTAGAGCTTGGAAAAGAAGCTGCAAAAGAAATGGGCTTTCATGAAATACAATTTGACTATGTACGTTTTCCGGATCGAACACTTAAGCTGGAACAAGAAGGAACAATTGATATGAAAAACATTTACAAAGAAGATAAGGCCCAAGCAATTCAAGGGTTTTTAATGTATGCAACTGATGAAATCCATCAACTTGGCGTTTATGTTGCGGCTGATGTTTTTGGTGAAGCAGCTCATCCTTATGTAACTGGTTATGGCCAATATTGGGGAGCAATTTCAAATGTAGTTGATGTTATTAGTCCAATGCCTTATCCAGATCATTTTAATGCACATGAATATGAGTTTGACGAAATTGTTTGGACAATTCCTTATAAATTACTAAAATTTTGGGGAGAAAATTATGTTGCTGTTAGACAAAAGGAAATTCCGACTCCAGCTGTTGTCAGAACTTGGATTCAAACTTATAATGCCATTCGGGCTCCAAGAATTGAATATGATGCACAAAAGATTTCAGAACAAATTCAAGGATTATATGATGCCGGATTAGATGGTGGGTATATGACATGGAATGCTAGTTCAAGTTTAAGTAAATATAAAGAAGTATCAGAAGCATTTAAAAAATCGTATTAAGAGGTGTAAAATGAAAAAATATAAAATAAACGATAAAGAATATGAATTAATCGAAAACTATAAAGAAGGTTTTGATTTAGAAATTGTTACAGAAAAAATAACTGAATATTTTGATGATTTTGATTATATTGTTGGTGATTGGTCATATGGTAAAATGCGACTTAAAGGATTTTGTGATAAAGGAAGTCCGAATTATAAAAAAATCAATGATATTAAAGTAAAAGAATCATATATTAATGACAGTTGCTCATATGAGTGTAAGTATTTTGTTCTAAAAAAAATTAGTCAATAGAGTGTAAAAACTATTAGTAAAAATTATACTAATAGTTTTATTATGGGTAGAAAAATAGTAGTATATTTGATATAATAAATGCACAGGAGTGATGATAATTGGAACTAAGTGAATTATACAATTTTTATAATGATTATTTAAAAAGAACTAATGAATTATGGGTGTCTCTTTGACCTTGATTCTAAAATAAATAAAAAGCAGGATTTAGAGCAAATTATGAATGCCCCTGATTTTTGGAGCGACAAATCAAATAACGAAAAGATAATCGAAGAATACAATGAACTCAAAAAAACTATTGATGGTGTCGTCTCTGTAAAAGAGGCAATTACCAATGATTTAGAACTGCTACAATTGTTAAAAGAAGAATTTGATAATGAAATTAAATCAATGATTGAAAATAATGTAAATGTTATTTTGAAAAGATTAGAAGATTTAGAAAACCTTCTTTTACTAAATGGACCATATGATAAATTAGATGCAATACTAGAAATTCATTCTGGTGCTGGCGGAACCGAAGCTAATGATTGGGCTGCTATGCTTTATCGTATGTATATTAGATATTTTGAAAAAAAGGAATATTCTTTTGAAATTATATACTTTCAAAAGGGAGATGAGACAGGTTATAAAACTGTAGCTATCCTTGTTAAAGGTTTGAATGTATATGGATATTTAAAAAATGAAATTGGGGTTCATAGGCTAATTAGAATATCACCATTTGATTCTAACTCTAAAAGACATACTTCCTTTGCTTCTGTTGACGTTGCTCCATTATTTGATAATGAAGTAAATATTGAAATAAAAGAAAATGATTTAGTTATTGATGTATATAGAAGTAGTGGAGCAGGTGGACAGTCAGTTAATACAACTGATAGCGCAGTAAGAATTACACATGTGCCAACAAAAATAGTTGTAACTTGCCAAAATGAAAGAAGTCAAATTCAAAACAAAGAAAAAGCACTTGAAATTTTAAAAAATAAATTATATCTTTTGGAATTAGAAAAACAAGAACAAACACTAAAAGATATTAAAGGTGGACCGGTTGATATTAACTTTGGTTCACAAATTAGAAGTTATATTTTACATCCTTATTCAATGGTTAAAGATCATCGAACTAATACAGAAACAGGTAATGCTGTAAAAGTGTTAGATGGTGATATTGATATGTTTATAAATGCTAATTTAAAAATAAATATAATATAAATGAAAGTAGTGATATTATGGACCTAATAAATATTCGTAAGGCTAAAAAGGTATATAATACCGGTGTTACCGCCATATACGATTTAGATTTGAAAATAAAAAAAGGAGAATTTGTTTTTATTATAGGATCGACTGGGTGTGGTAAATCCACGTTAATAAAAATGTTTTATCGTGAAGAAAAGCCAACAAGTGGACAAATTATTGTTGGTGGAATAGATGTTGCTAAATTAAAAAATAGTAAAGTTTATAAACTGAGAAGACAAATAGGCGTAGTTTTTCAAGATTTCCGACTTTTAGAAAAATCTACTGTTTATGAAAATGTTGCTTTTGCCTTAGAAATATTTGGAGCGCCAAAAGATGAAATTCATAAACGAGTTATTAAAGTTTTAGAACTAGTAGGATTAAAAAATCGTCTTAAAAGTTACCCTAATCAATTATCTGGTGGAGAACAACAAAGAGTAGCTATTGCTAGAGCAATTGTTAATGGTCCAAAACTGTTAATCTGTGATGAACCAACTGGAAACTTAGATGAAGAAACAAGTTCTGAAATAATGGATGTTTTAGATGAAATTAATAAATTAGGAACGACAATTATTATGGTTACTCATGATCGTAAGATTGTCAAGAAAATGAAAAAGAGGGTTATATTGTTAGATGCTGGAAGAATATTAAAAGATTATGAGGAAGGAACATATAAAAATGAGAATATTTAGAATTTTAGGTCGTAATATAAGAGATTCATTTAAAAGTGTTTTTCGAAATTTCTCTTTATCAATGGCATCAATATCATCGATAACAATTACTTTATTAGTTGTCTCTATTTCAATAGTTTTATCTTACAATGTTAATAATTTTGCTGTTTTAGTTGAAAAAGATGTAACTATCGTTGCCTTTATTGAAAATGAAGCAACAGACGATGAAATAAAAGAAATAGAAGAGAAAATTAATACATTACAAAATGTTGAATCATATGAATTTCAATCTAAGGAAGATATAACCAATGATATGATTGAATCTTCTGATATTTTCAAAAACATTATGGAAGGTTGGTCACTAGATGAAAATCCTATTCAAAACACATTTTTGGTTAAAGTAACTGATATTGAAAAAATTGGAGATACAGCTAATTTAATTAGTGAGATGGAAAACGTTGCTGTTGTAAAATATGGAGAAGGTATGGTTGAGCAATTAGTAAAAGTGTTTGAAGTTGTTGAAAAAATAAGTTTTATTATAGTGGTCTCTTTAGTCTTAGTAACCGCTTTCTTGATTTCAAATACGATTAAGATAACTATATTTTCAAGAAGAACTGAAATTGGGATTATGCGTTTAGTGGGAGCATCAAACATAAATATTAAAATACCATTTATTTTAGAAGGCCTATTTTTAGGAATACTTGGTTCAATTATACCTATAATTATTACTTCATATGGATATATGGCATTATTCAAAAATTTTAATGGACAATTGTTCTCGCCATTTATAAAACTTATCAATCCCTCACCATTTGTTTATTATGTATCGGGCGTTCTGGTAATGATAGGTATTTTAGTTGGTATGGTAGGTAGCTGGCGAGCAGTTCGAAAACATTTAAAAATATAATTAAATGAGTTGTTAACCCAACTCGTTTTTTTAAAAAATGTAATTGTTTATTAAAAAATTCAATGTTATAATTAAATTGAATGGGGTCAAAAATATGAAAGAATATCAAACAAATATGAAAACAGGTCTCTTATTAAAAGAAGTTAATCAGAGAATAGATAATAATCAAGTTAATTATGATACAGTTGTTCCTAGTAAAACGATATCTGAAATTATTAGTAGTCATATTTTTACACTATTTAACTTTTTAAACTTTGGTCTAGCAATTGCAGTCTTATCAGTTGGATCATTTAAAAACGTTGCCTTCATGGGAGTCGTTATTTGTAATACATTGATTGGTATTATTCAAGAAATAAATGCTAAAAGAATTATAGATAAATTATCATTAATTACTGCTAGTAAATCTAAGGTTGTAAGAAATGGTAATGAAGAACTGATTCCACTAAATGAAATCGTTATCGATGATTTAACAATTATTGAAAGTGGTAATCAGGTTGTCTGTGATTCTGTTGTATTAGATGGTAATTGTGAAGTAAATGAATCATTAATTACAGGTGAATCTGATCCAATCTATAAAAATATAGGAGATCAATTATTATCTGGAAGTTTCATTGTTAGTGGTAAAGTAATGGCTCAAATAACACATGTTGGAACTGATAATTATACCGCTAAAATAACAAGCGAGGCAAAAACATTAAAACAAAAAAAATCACAATTAATGTATTCTTTAAACAAGATAATTAAATATATTTCAATTGTTATTGTTCCACTAGGAATAATCCTGTTTTTAAAACAATTATCAATTGATGATAACAATTTAAATAAAGCTGTTATTAATACTGTTGCTGCGTTAATTGGAATGATACCAGAAGGATTAGTCCTTCTTACAAGTACTGTTTTAGCTATCAGTGTTATTCGTTTAGCCCGTCATCGTGTCTTAATTCAACAATTATACAGTGTTGAAACATTAGCGAGAATCGATACTATTTGTCTTGATAAAACAGGTACATTGACCGATGGTCAAATGAAATTTGTTGATTTCATTTCTATTGATAAAACAACTAATATTAATAAAATAATGTCAGAAGTTGTCAATAATCTTGATACTAACAATACAATGAAAGCTTTACAAGAAAAGTATAATATGGATACTTCATTTGAAATAAAACAAATTATTCCATTTTCATCATCAAGAAAGTGGTCAGGTGTCAGTTTCAAAAATGAAGGAACTTATGTAATTGGAGCACCTGAATTTGTTTTAAAAACTAACTATCAAACAGTTGAAAAACTGGTCAATAAATATTCGATTAATTATCGAGTTCTAGTCTTAGCAAGTAGTGATAGCGAATTTAGAGACCAACAACTACCAGGAGATTTAAAACCTGTAGGCTTAATTCTTCTTAGAGACAACATTCGTGAAGAAGCAATTAAAACACTTAAATATTTTGATGATCAAGGTGTTAACATTAAAGTGATATCTGGAGATAATGTATTAACTGTTGTTGATATTGCTTCGAGATTGGGTTTATATACTAATTCTAATTACATTGATGCATCACTTATAAAAGACGAAATAGAATTAAAAGAAGCCGCTACTAAATTTGATATTTTTGGACGTGTTAGTCCAAATCAAAAGAAAATAATAATTAAAGCATTGCAAGAAAAAGGACATACTGTTGGATTTGTTGGAGATGGTGTTAACGATGTTCTAGCACTTAAATCAGCTGATTGTGGAGTTGCTATGGCTAGTGGAAGTGATGCTGCTAGAAATGTTTCTGAATTAATATTATTAGATTCTAATTTTGATGCAATGCCTCACGTTGTTGGTGAGGGAAGAAGGACTATTAATAATATTGAAAGATCAGCAACTTTGTTTTTGGCAAAAACAATTTATGCAACAGTTCTAGCAATTTTATTTTTATTTATTAGTTTTCCGTATCCATTTGAACCAATACAACTTAGTTTAACAAGTGTTTTTACAATAGGTATTCCATCGTTCATTTTGGCAATCGAACCAAATAACGAAAGAATTAAAGGTAATTTTCTAACAAATGTAATAAGTAAAGCGATGCCAACAGCATTTACTAATGTGATAAATATCGTTCTTATTATGATTATTGGTCAACTACTAAATTTATCGCTCAAAGAAACCACAACTTTATCAGTACTTATTAGTGCTTTTATGGGATTTGTGTTATTATATAGAATATCAATTCCTTTTAATATAATTAGATTGGGGTTAATGGTGTTTGGAATTTCAGGTTTTTTAATTGGTGTTTTAGGACTGCCTGATTTATTTTCACTTACAGAATTGACTTTGAAACTATGGATTATTTTAGGGATATTAATGGTTATTTCAATTACTAATTTTAAATATTTAACGGGAGTGTATTATAAATTAAAAGCGAAATATCCAAAACATTTTAATTAGAGAGGATGATAATATGTACGAATTAACTGGTTTATTATTTACATTATTTATTGGTATGTTTATTTTAATTGGAACAGCAATTGTTAAATTAACTAAAAATAATGATAAATTCGTTCATTTTTCAATTAGTGTTGCACTAGGAGTTATAGTATCGTTATTAATTTTAGATTTAGTTCCCGAATCATTTGAATTGTTAGGAGAAAATTATGATTCCTTTGTTACAACCTTAATGGTTATTGGTTTTTCAACATTAGGATTATTAATACTAATGGCTTTAGAAAGTTTGATTCCCAATCACGGTCATGGGCATGGATCAGAACTTTTTCATTTAGGACTTGTTTCAAGTATCGCTATTATATTACATAACGTGATTGAAGGAATGGCTATTTATGCAACAGTTACCACTTCAGTATCAATGGGATTATTAATGGGGTTAGGGGTTGGTCTACATAACATTCCAATGGGAATGGTTATTACTTCGGCACTTGATAAATCTAAAACGAAAATTTCTAAAACATCAATAATTTTATTTTTAATATCAATTTCTACTTTTGTTGGTGGATTAATCATGTATTTAAGCGGTAGTATTTTAGATAGCTCAACTTTACTCGGAATTGTTTTAGCAATAACTCAAGGAATGCTTGTTTATATTGTTGTATTTGAATTATTACCACATATTAAGCACGGAAATAGTAAGCAAAATAATATTATTGGAATTATCATTGGTATTTTGATTATGCTTATTAGCACATTATTTCACTAAACAGATATATATCTGTTTTTTTCTTTATAAGAACATTTGTCCGTGTTATAATTAAAGTGGTGATAAAATGAAAAGAATTATCTTACATATTGATGTTAATAATGCCTTTTTATCATGGACGGCAGTGTCACTTTTGAAAAGTGGATTTAAGTACGATATTAGAGACAGTTATGCCGTTATTGGTGGGGATGAAAGTCGCCGTGCGGGAATAGTTTTAGCAAAGTCACCTAGTGCGAAAAAATTAGGAATAATAACTGGTGAAACTCTATATGCTGCTAGAAAGAAATGTAAGGTGCTTAAAGTGTATCCGCCAAATCATAAACTATATTCACAGATGTCAAATGAATTATTTAAGTTACTTAGTAATTACACACCAGATATTGAAATATATTCAATTGATGAATGTTTTTTAGATTATACAAAAGTCAAAAAATTATATGGTGATGAATTAGAGTTTGCTTATAAAATCAAAAATGAAATACAAAATAAATTAGGTTTTACAGTAAATATCGGAATAGGTAATAATAAGCTATGTGCGAAAATGGCATCAGAGTTTAAGAAACCTAATTTAGTGCATACTCTTTATATGGAAGAGATAGAAACCAAAATGTGGCCTTTACCTATTTCAGAATTATTTGGAATCGGACGAAAGACAACACCTAAAATGAAAGAATTAGGTATAAATACCATAGGCGATTTGGCGGTATCTGATCCCAATAAGTTATATAAATACTTTAAAAACCAAGCAGTAAAATACGTTGAAATTGCTAATGGCATTGATAATTCGGAAGTTATTAGCGAAGAGGTCGCCCCAAAGGGAATAAGTAATACAATTACTTTAGAATATGATTATAGTAACAAAAGGGATTTATATAAAGTGTTAGATAAAATTGCTGATAATGTTGCTTTATCGCTTAGAAAACAAGAACGTTATACTGGTGTAATAGCAGTTATTCTTCGTGATAAATATTTTAACAATAAGACTCGTCAGACTAAATTGAAA
The DNA here is from genome assembly GCA_041655535.1 of Bacilli bacterium. Lineage (GTDB taxonomy): Bacteria > Bacillota_I > Bacilli_A > RF39 > UBA660 > DUPI01. Next base: position 5,706 of record JBBAFH010000004.1, on the reverse strand, counting down.
AATGTAACAAATATTACATCAGAAATAAGCACAGTTGCTAAAAAATTATTTGATGAACTTTGGGATGAAGAACCTGTAAGATTAATAGGGATTAGGCTAGATGCTTTAACTAATCAAAACACGTATCAAGTATCGCTATTTGAAAATATAAACGAACGAGAAAAGAAGTTAGAATTAGAAAAAATAGTTGACAATTTAAATAATAAATTCGGGCCAGAATCAGTAAAAAAAGCATCATTTGCCAAGAAAAAAGACGACTAATATGTTATAATGTTAGTGACATAGTAGGGAGACAAGATTATGAATGAAGATATTATAAATGAAATAGGAATTAATTTGAAAATCAGTAATAAACAAGTTACTGAAACATTAAATTTATTAAGCGAGGGGAATACGATTCCTTTTATTGCTCGGTATCGTAAAGAAAGAACTGGTAATTTAGATGAAGAGCAAATAAGATCAATAAATGAAGTATATGAATACCAAGTTAATTTACTTAAACGAAAAGAAGATGTTATTAGATTAATTGAAGAAAAAGATTTGATGACTGAAGAATTAAAGAAAGAAATAATGAAAGCGATTAAATTAGTTGAAGTAGAAGATTTATATCGTCCATTTAAAGAAAAGAAAAAAACCAAAGCAACTGAAGCAATTAAACAAGGCTTGGAGCCTCTTGCTAAATTAATAATGGAATTTCCAACAACTGGTGATATAAATACTCTTGCTGCTCAATTTATAACTAATGAAGTAAAAACAGTTGATGAAGCAGTAACTGGAGCAGGATATATTATTGCTGAAAACGTAAGTGATAATGCTCATTATCGCAAATGGATTAGAGTTAACACATTTATCCACGGTGAGTTAGTTAGTAAACTTAAAAAGAATGCAGCGGATGAAAACAAAACATACGAAATATATTATGATTATAGTGAAAGTTTAAAATTTGTAAAACCACATCGAGTATTAGCTATTAATCGTGGCGAAAAGGAAAAAGTATTAACAGTTAACATTTCTATCAACACTGATGAAATAATTAATTATTTAAACTCTAAAATTATTAAAGATGAAAAATCATTTGTTGTTGATATTGTAAAAGGGGCTATAGCTGACAGCTATAAACGTCTAATTTCACCTAGTATTGAAAGAGAGATTAGATCAGATTTAACACTTAAAGCTGAAGATGTAGCAATTTTAAATTTTAGTAAAAATTTAGAAAACTTATTATTACAATCGCCATTAAAAGATAAAATGATATTAGCTTTAGATCCAGCTTATCGTACCGGATGTAAACTTGCGGTTATTGATTATACTGGTCAAAAAATTGACATCAAAGTTATATATCCACATGAACCAAGGTTGGAATATGATAAGAGTAAGCGGGTAATGCTTGATCTGATTAAAAAATATAAAATAGATATAATTGCAATTGGTAATGGAACAGCGTCAAGAGAAAGTGAAGTCTTTGTCGCAAATGTTATAAAAGAAGCAGATCATAAAGTTGAATATATTATTGTAAGTGAAGCAGGTGCTAGTGTATATTCGGCTAGTAAATTAGCGGCAGAAGAGTTTCCTGATTTACACGTTGAAGAAAGAAGTGCTATAAGTATTGGGAGAAGACTTCAAGATCCTTTATCAGAATTAGTGAAAATCGATCCTAAAAGTATTGGTGTTGGATTATATCAACATGATGTATCTGATAAAAAACTAACAGAATCATTAGACTTTGTTGTTACGAAAGCTGTAAACCAAGTTGGGGTAAATATAAATACAGCAAGTCCTTTCTTGTTAAAATACGTGTCAGGGATTAATAAACGAAATATTGAAAAAATTATTGAATATCGTAATAAATTTGGTAAAATTAAATCTCGTGATGAAATCAAAAAGAAAAAACTAATTAGTGATACTGTTTATGTTCAAGCAATAGGATTTTTAAGGGTGGTTGATGGAAATAATCCACTTGATGTTACTGATATTCACCCAGAAAGTTATGATGTAGCAACGTCTTTATTAAAAGAATTAAATATGGATGTAAAGATGATTGGTAGTGAAGAATTAGCGGAAACATTAAAAACTATTAATGTTGAAGAATTTATGATAAAATTGAAAACAGATAAATATACTTTAGAAGACATCATTTTATCATTAACAAAACCTAATCGCGATCCTCGTGATATGATGGAAAAACCATTGCTAAAAAGTGATATTTTAAAATTAGAAGATTTGAAAATTGGAATGCAACTACAAGGTACTGTTCGTAATGTTGTTGATTTTGGTGCCTTTATCGATATTGGACTTAAAAATGACGGACTCGCACATATTTCAAAATTAACTGAAAGATATATAAAACATCCAAGTGAAGTTGTTAGTGTTGGTGATATTGTTGATTGTTATGTTGATCAAATTCATGAAGATAAACATAAAGTTTCTTTATCTTTAATAAAAAATAAATAGTAGTAAGGTGGTATTTATGAAAAAGCGAACTTTAATAATTATTATAATTGTATCCTTCACTGCTGGAGTCGTTTTCGCAAACTTTAGTAATTGGCTTGGAAATAAGAAAATAGATAATCCAAAACAGCAAGAAGAAGAAAAACCAAAAGATAATGACAATGGAAAAGAAAAGGAAGAAGTATTCAAGAGCGACTATGATTGCAATAAAAATGGTATTGATGACTATAGTGAATTGGTAATAGGGGCGAGAAAAGAAGCAGAAGCTGGAACAAAATATGTTGAAGATGGAGGGTATTATTTCACGGGTGGTTATCCACCAGAAGGTGTTGGTGTATGTACCGATACTATTTGGAGAGCCTTTAAGGAAGCAGGTTATATTTTAAGAGACATGGTTAATGAAGATATTAAAAATAATCTGAGTGAATATCCAGATCCATCGTCAAGGCCAGATGGTCCAGATCCAATCGTTGACTTTAGAAGAGTTCAAAATTTAAAAGTTTATTTTGATAGGCATGCAACATCGTTAACACTAGATCCATATGATACTGATCAATGGAAACCAGGAGATATTGTTATCTTCGGAGAATCATATGGTCATATAGGAATTATTTCAGATAAAAAGAATGATAAAGGAATTCCTTACATGATTCATAGTTCCGATGAGTTTACCGGTGAAAAAGATGTTTTAATTTATCGTCATGAAAAAGATGGAATCACAGGACACTATCGTTTTGATAAACCAGGAAATACTTGTAAAATTGGTAATTAAGAAACTTTAAAGGATGGGATAACATTGAAAACAAAAAATAAACATTTGGTTATTGTTGGGTTTTTCATTGTTATCGGTACAATCCTTTTTTTTAATTATTTATCTAATAAAAAAACTTATAGTTCAGATGACTTTAATATACAAACCATTAAAAGTGCAAATGATTATAACAACAATGGGATCGATGACTATAGTGAATTTGTAATAGGAGCGAGAAAAGAAGCTGTTAACAAGCCAAACTATAAAAGTGCTTATTACGCTGGAGGTTATCCTCCAGATAATGAAGGTGTTTGTACAGATACTATTTGGCGAGCATTTTTAGAGGCCGGATATTTACTTAAAGATATGGTTGATAATGATATTAAAAATAATGAAAAATTATATCCTGGTCTTGATAAAGTGCCAGATCCTAATATTGATTTTAGAAGGGTTCAAAACTTAAAGATTTTTTTTGATAGACATAGTACTTCACTTACTTTAGACCCACTGAAAATAGAAGAATGGCAACCTGGAGATATTGTTATTTTTGGTGAAAATTATAAGCATATAGCAATTATTTCTGATAAGCGTAATAAGAAGGGAATTTCTTTTATTATTCATAATGCTGCTCAAAGAAATAGAGAAGAAAACGCTTTACTTAAATGGCATAAACGACATGCCATTAGTGGGCATTATAGATTTTAAAACAAACTTTGTTTTGTTTTTTTTCTATGGTATAATTAAAAAGAAAGTAGTGATGATATGAAGAAAGTTTTAATAAGTACAGCCGTTTTTTTTACATTAATAAATAATGTCCAGGCAGTTGAAATAAATAGTAAATATGCTGTTTTATATAACTTAAATGAGAACAAAATAATTTTTGAAAAGAATAAAGATGGTATAACGAGTATAGCAAGTCTTACAAAAATAATGACGACATTAGTAGCTGTTGAAAACATTAAGGATATAAATGATAAAATTGTTATAGACGATGCTATGTTTGAAGGATTATATGAAGCAGATGCCGCTGTAATTGGTCTTACTAATGGACAAGTTGTAACATATGAGGATTTACTATATGGAACTTTAATATCAAGTGGTGCGGATGCAACAAGAGCATTAACTATCAATATTGCTGGTTCGGAAGAAAACTTTGTTAACCTTATGAATAACAAAGCTATTTCGTTAGGTCTTACAAAAACAAAATTTACCAATGCAACTGGATTAGATGAAACAGGTCAAACCTCAACAGTAGATGAGGTAGCTAAATTATTAATTTATGCCTTAAAAAATGAGACATTTAAAAAGATATTTAGTAGTCAATCTTATAGTTTTAGTGATCAAACAAAAACATTGTATAGTACTCTTGAAATTTCGTCAGTATTATACAATCTTGATGCAAGTAGTATCATTGGTTCAAAAACAGGTTATACAGACGATGCTGGCAAGTGTTTAGCAAGCGTTGGTTATGATAAAAAAAATGATATTACTTATTTACTAGTAACAACAAAAGCTACTATTTCAAGTGATTATGCTTATCATATAATGGATGCTATTGATGTTTACAAATATTATTTTACAAACTATAAATACTACAATTTAGTTAACAAAGGTGAAGAATTAATTAAATTAAATACTAAATATAGTAAAGTTAAATCTGTAAATTTTTCTGCTAAAAATGATATTAAACTTTATTCTGATAACACCTTTAATAAAAGCAATATTCAACTAAATTATAATGGTACCGCGACTTTAACACCGAATTTAAAAAAAGGTGAGAAAGTAGGAACAATAGATGTTATATATAACAATGAAATAATCGATATAATAGATATTAATATAGACGAAAAGATTCCTTTCTCGCTAACGGAATTTGTAAAATCTAATATCCACTATATAATTGTTATTTCAGGATTATTATTAATAATTACTTTAAAACTATTTAAATAAATTTAAAAATTCTTATAAATTATGTATATCTACATAATTTGAAAAACATATCGCTATATGATAAAATTAACCTATAGTAAACTTGGAGGATGTATATGAATAAAAAGAAATCAGGATTTACATTAGTAGAATTATTAGCAACAATAGTAATTATAATAATTGTTTTTTTAATAGCTATGTTTGTAATACCAAATGTAATGGGTGGAGTATATAAAAGAGTATGTTCTATAAATGAAGGTATGATGGAAAAGTCTGCTTTCAATTATTTCTCGCTTGGAAAAGAAGGTCTTCCAAGTAAAGAAGGAGACAGCAAAGAAGTAACACTAGATAAATTAATAACTAGCAATTTTATAAAGGAAATAAGAGATCCTAAAACTAAACTTGCATGTGATAGGGAAAATAGTAAAACAGTTATTACTAGAATAAATGGAAAATATCAATTTAAAACAAATTTAAATTGTAATACATGTATTAGTGAAATTATAGATTCAAATGAACTTGAAGAAGAATTATGGGATGGATGGATAAAGTTAACATTATTTTATCCGGAAAGTTCA
>JBBAFH010000003.1:0-178783 GCA_041655535.1 Bacilli bacterium | reverse complement strand
TTCCGTTTAATCTAGTAATAACTGTTTTACTATTTTCTCTATCACAAGCAAGTTTAGTTTTCGGGTCTTTAATTTCCTTTATAAACTTACTATTTATTAATTTATCTAAAGTTACTTCTTTACTCTCACCTTCTTTACTTGGTAATCCATCTTTTCCTAGCGAGAAATAATTGAAAGCCGATTTTTCCATCATACCTTCATTTATAGAACACACTCTTTTATATACTCCACCCATTACATTTGGTATTACAAACATGGCAATTAAAAAGATAATTATTATAATTACTATTGTTGCCAATAACTCTATTAATGTAAATGCGGATTTCTTTTTATTAACTTTTTTTATTTTTTCCATTCAGTTGCCTCCGAATCTTATTTATATTTTGTTCTGCAATAATTATACCATAACTTAATAAATCAAGGAAACCCTGTAATATATATATTCATTCAAAAATAAAACAGTTCAATTGAACTGTTTTAATGTTTTACATCATAGTTTTACGTCTCCTGTAAATATATCTTTTATATATCTAAAGTATAACTCAATAAAGTTGGCTTTTTCAACATTGTCCTTGACCGTAACACCAATTTTTCTAGTTATCTTATCATTCTCTTTGATTATTAATTCACCAACAATATCTCCCTTTTTAAGTGGTGCTTTTAAATCCTCTACTTCTATTTCATATGTTGCTATTTTCTTTTGATCTGACTTCTTATTAAGAATTGTTATATTATCAATTGGAACAATATCAACATATTTTTGTTTTCCTTTTTCAACTTCCAATGTTCCTAAAACACTATTTTTCGATAATAATTGTTCTGTTTCATATTGGGCGAAGGCAAAATTTAACATTTCACTTACTTCAGCATTTCTTGTTTTACTATCCGAAACGCCCATTACAACCGCTATAAATCTTGAATTGTTTTTCTTGGCAGTTGCAGTCAAACAATATCCAGCTTCAGCCGTATACCCCGTCTTCAAACCGTCGACACCATCATAGAAACGTACCAGTTTAGTCGTGTGTTAAATAAGCATAAATCAATTAACAAATCCCTTATTTTACAAGGCTTTTTAGAAAAGTCTTTTTTTGTTTTTGAAAAAGTGATTTTCAAAATTTGTGTGTTTTAGGACTGGAGGGGTATCAATTGAAATCGATTTTTATAAGAAATGAGTGAGGCTTTCAGTAGGTAAAGTTCCACACACGCAGATTTTGTTGTACAAATTTTAAACTGATAAAACATAGGATTAAGGGAGAAGTAAAATGAAAAAAGAAATTGCATTATATATTTATGCTTATAAAGAATCTAATATAAATATATTTATAAAACCATTAAATAGATATTTATATTCTAAAGATATGACTTTGGGTGATATAGACTATTACATGACTACTTACAATAAAGATAAAAGCATTAATAAAAGTGATTTAGAAAAATTGTTAAATAATATCGAAAATATAGATGAACTAATACTAATAAAAAACATTTATCCACTAAAACAAGAACTAGATAAAATTAAAGAATATTGTAAAACTCATAGTTGTAAAATTATTACCATTTCTAAATATGGTGAATTACTAGGGGTGATTAAATGACTGATTGTGTTAAGACAGCTATATATTTAAGAGTATCAACAGAAGACCAAGCAAAAGAAGGATTCTCTATATCTGCCCAAAAAGAGAAACTAACTAAATATGTAGAGGTTAATGATTGGGAATTATATGACTATTTTATCGATGATGGTATTAGTGGTAAGAATATTACTGATAGACCAGAGTTAACTAGACTAATTGAATTAGTTAAGAAAAAGGAAATCAATAATGTTTTGGTGTATAAATTAGATAGACTTACTCGTTCAGTTAAAGACTTAATTAATTTAATTGAATTGTTCGAACAACACGAATGTAGTTTTTCTTCACTAACTGAAAAATTAGATACCAGTAATGCTGTTGGAAGAATGTTTATTAAAATTATTGGGATATTTGCGGAGTTCGAGCGAGAGAACTTAGCTGAACGAGTAAGTTTTGGTTATGAGGAAAAAACAAGACAAGGAAACTATACAAATACTAATGGAGTATATGGATATGAGTACATTATTGGTAAGGGCAATTTAGTTATTAATGAAGAAGAAGCTGAACTTGTAAGGCACACATATCAAAAATATTTAAATGGCAAAGCAATGATTAGTATAGCTAAAGAATATAATCAATTAGAAGTACCTACTAAAAGAGGTGGCAATTGGTCACAATCAACTATTCAATCGATTCTTACTAATAATACTTATTTAGGTAAAGTAAGGTATGGAGTAAATAAAAAGATTAAAAATAAAGCTTTTATTGTGGAAAGTGAACATGAACCTATTATTGATGAATTTACTTTCAATAGAGTTCAAGAAATAATGAAAAAAAGGAAACATTTTAACATTAAAAAGTTTCCTAGTGAGAATGCTTATTTTGGTTCAGTATTAAGATGTTCTAAATGTGGTTCTAGATTTCACCCTAAACAACAAAAGCATAATGGTAAGTTATATATTAGTTACTATTGTAATAATCGGCAAACTGCTAAATGTGATTGTAGTGGTGTATCCCATAATAAAATACTGTCTTCATTTGAAGAATATATTAAAAACATAACATTAGATTGTGAAGTTGAAAATATAGATAATAGTAAAAATGATAAAAAACTGGAAAAACTAAGTAAGGAACTATCCTCTTTAGAAAATAAAAGAAAGAGAATCCAAAAATTATTTATTAATGAAGAAATTAATAGTAGAGATTATAAAGAATTATTAGGTGATATTGATAGTCAAAAAAACATTTTAAATTCATCAATTATCAGCATTAAGGAAGAAGAAGTTTCTGCTATCGATTATAGCCAAATAAAGGGCATTCTGACAAACATTAAACTCAACTGGGAGTATTTAGACATTGAACAAAGAAAAGCCTTTATAAGCCAGTTTATAGAGCATATAGAGGTGGATATAAATAATGGTAATGTCATAATAAAAGAACTTGACTTTTGCTAAATTTTTAACTTTATTAATAGTCTGAAGTACTAAACTATTAACAATAGTTATGATTTATTATAGTTTAAACATTAGATTAGAAATTTTTTTACACTCTCAGATGGTTTGATACTATTCATAAAATATAGATGTTAAAAACTCTATAAATACCTATTAAAGAAACATTTGCTAAAGTAGGATAAAAGTATTAATTAGTTTGTTTATCAGCCTGTATGGCATTAATAATTAACAATAAAAGGTATAGTGTCTAAATATCAAAACACTATACCTTTTGAACGTCTATTTTTAGCAAATATAACATTTATTTCTTGAACAATAGATGAAATATCTTTATTTGGCTGATTTAGTTGATTATATCTTTGTTTTAATTCTTCAATTATATAATAGGAAAATCCAATATTTTCAATATCCTTATTTTTGTCAACCATTTCATTCAATCTTTTAATTGTTACATCATATGAACTATTTTTTATGTCTGAAAGCCCAATATTGATCATTGCATTTTTACAGCCATTATATAAACTTTCAAATCGATTATCTTTAAAATCTTTACTAAATGTCAACAAAAAAATTTCAATAATAGTATCTAAAAGTTCAATAGAATTAACCTTTGATAATGCATCTTTCAAACTATCATTGAAGGATTTATCTATATCTTTTTTATTTTTTATTAATAACTTTTGATATGATTTAAGTCCACTCAACTTATTACATTTAATTAAATATTTTGAATATAAAATAATTTTACTATCATCTGTTTCTTCTTCTAATTTTTCTGATAAGTATTCTATTATCTTTGTTGCTTCTAGTTCATATATTTTTTGAATAACTAAAGTTTCGGTTTCAAAATTAACTTTATTCAAATAATTTTTAACTACACTATCTGCTCCACTATCAAACAATAAGTAATTAATTACATTTTCTTTTTGATATGTTGATAGTTTACCATCAAGGAGATATTTTTCTAAATACACAGATAACCCTTTAATTTGTTTTTGTATGCAATATTCAACTTGATTTTTTAAAACTCCATCGTACATTATTTTTGTTTTAATATTATTTATTATTCTTGCTTGAACTTTTTCTTCTGGTACAGAATTTAGAATATAATCTATACCAACATGTCTATAATCCTCCATTGTCCAATCAAAGTCCAGCATATCCAAGAGAACATTTTCTGGGTATGATAAATCAAATTTATTTCTAAAATACCATAAATATATATTAATATGACTAGTACTAAAACCCTCTCCAGCCTCTTTATAAGTAATTGAATTTTCAAAGCTAATTTCTAGTGCTTTCTCTTCACAGATTACAGATATTATATTTTTTTGTTCTTCTGAAATATTTATATTCTTATCCCTTGTTAGATATTGATAAGTCTCATTCAAAATTACCCAATCCCAATTGAATGTTCGAATATACTCTTCATTAATAACTTTATCTTTTTTAAATCCCCATAAGAAATGTTGCATTTCTCGAAGTTTTTCATTATCTTCAAAAACCATATAATCTATCTTTTTAACTTTTTCAGAAGTGATATTATCAAGCTTACTTTCTCGTTTAAACTCATTAAAACAATCAATGAAATCATTTATATTAAAGAAGGTATTAAAAAAATCTTGCTTAGAACATCCTGCTTTTATTTCCCTAGTTCTATTTTCTAGATAATCTTCTCCAGTTTTATCAAAGTAAATAGTGTTTAGTTTTTTATAATTCTCATTATCTATATTTGAAGAACTTAAAACTTCTCTTGCTAATTCATCATCATAGTTTCCCTTAATATACTCATCAATGAAGTAATTTAAACAATTATTATCAACCAGATAGTAATCTGAATAAAAACGTCTCTTTTTATCTAAACTTATATAGGCTTTAAATAACTCAAGTCTTAATCCAGCTTTATCTAACTCTAATGGTATAACTTTCAAACCATCATTGTCATAGTTTTCACTACAGACCATATATAATCTTAATATTAAATCAAAGGACTTTGGATTTTTTTCATATATATTTAGAAAGGAAAAACAAATATTTTCCAACATTTTTTCTGATAAATAATTTAAAATTTCTTTTCTGCTTAAATCTTCAAAATATAATACAACTTTCTCTAACAATTCATATGAAGTAAGATTTAAAAATAGTTTATCAAACTGCATATGTTCATCCACTAAACTAATATCTTTATCATCTTCGTCATCTGCATAACTAACTGATGCTAACCCTTTATGTACGACATTCATTTTATCAAAAATTATATGAATATTTCTTTCAGTCAATTCAATTTTTTCTAAAGTATAAAAGTATCCTGTTCGTATATAGGCATCTTCAATGGTTTTATTCTTTTCAATTATATTCAACAAATCTTCTTCGTCAATAAGTTGATTATCAGCAAGTACCATCAAAGCATATCTTTTACTTTGTGATGTATATTTTTCACTTGTTGATATATCTAACATTTGTTTTTTAATATCCTTATCTTTATTATATAAACTTTGAAAATCCATTATAATCGAAAGTGCATTATATACAATTGTATAGTGTTTGTTCTCATTGATTTTATTCATTAAAAATTCAAGTACTTCTCTTGACGAAATAAAATCAATAAAATTATTATTATTACCATAAAGTAAGTTACTTGATAACCATATCTTTTTTTGTTCATATATTTCAAAGAAGCTCTTGAAAATATTAACTCTCGTCTTTTCATCAAAGTCACTTTTCTCTAAGTACGCAATACCATCTGGTAAAACTTCCACAACCCAACTTTTAAATTCTTCATCATCATAAGTATCAAGTAAGAATGATAAAGTATTTATCCAAGTATCCTTGATTTCATTTTCTTGATTTTCATAAGTAATTAATTTTTTTATATCTTCTAAAGAAAACTCTTTTAGTATTTCAGAAGCCAGAAACTCTCCAAAATTATTATGAGTGAATGAAAATTCAGTTCCATTTTTTGCCCATATACCACTATATTCTAGTAACTTCCTATCATCTTTATTAGGGAGAATTTCACACAATTCATCTTTAGTTAGAGTATTTTTACCTAAACATTGGATACACAACCCAACAGTACCAAGAAGTTTATACAAACAGTCTTTATCATTCTCTAAATCTTTAGTAGTTATATATTTACTTTCATCAAATTTAAAAGCATCTATTACCATCTCTTTAACAAACATTTTTCTATTAGGTAATATCTTTGTACTTTCATATTTTTTTATAACTTTCAATAGATAAAATGGGCTATTTAAAAAGTGAAGTAAGTTCTTATTTAATACTTCTTTCATAAATTCATCATAATTAGTATCCATTTTTTTTAAGAAAAATCTTATGTCTTTATCACAAAAGGGAATTAGCCTATATGTTTTAAAGTTATTGAAATAGTCATCATTTTTATAAAAATTAGTACGGCTAGTTACAATTATATTAGTTTCGGGATTTCTATCAATAAAATCATTTAAATTTTTAATAAAAGTATTTTTATTTTTATCTTCTATTTCATCAAAAGCATCTAAAATAAATGTAATACCTCCATTAGGAACATTTTTATATTCTTTTGGCTTTAATTCATTAATAGCTTGGTTTGTATAATTATTTAATCTATAATAAAATGCACACTTATCAACATTATCATTTATCATATTGGAAACCTTTTTACATAATTCACTTTTACCTATACCTGCATCACTTAGCAAAACTATTTTTTTATTTAATCTAATTGAATTTTCTAAATCTTCATAATTACTTTCTGATATATATAAAGACTTATACATAGATGCAGGACAAACTTTTCTATCTAAATATTCTTCAACAATTGAATATTTGATTTTTTCAATTTTACTGTAGTCAAATATAATTGGATTTTCACTTTCTTGTTGTAAAAGATAATCTAAAACCATTTTTCTTATGTCATCGTCTAATTCATAAATATCTTTAAATATATTTTGATTATTTTTTATATCATTTTTAATATCGAAAGAAATCTTACCGGCAACTTTTGATTTATTTATTTTATCTCCCTTTCCTGCAATTAGGAAAAAAATAAATCTATCATAAATATCAACTAAATCACTTTTATTAAATTTTTCCAAAGTATCATAGATTTTTTGTGCATCCTTTCTAGAAGTAACCTGAATGCATATTTTTAAATCTTCATCTCCTAAATCTATATATTTCGAATTTTTTTCCTCAAAATTTACATTAACCAAATTATAATTATATACTTTGTTTAGTAGTCCACAATAAAAATCTTCACAATATTTATTTATATCAAACATTCCTATGGAATTTTTATATTGTATAGTCAATTCTAATTTCGTTAATATATCACAAATTTTGTTCATTTCTTTTTCTTTACTCATAAAACCTCCTAAAAAAAGCGAAGTTAAAATCTCACGACCTCAACTTCTTCGTAACAATATTATATCATTAATTGTCGAATTATTATATACGACCAAATAAAAATACTTGTTTTTATAAATACTTAAAAAAATACGTATTTGGGTATTCTTTTTATTGCTATCTTAATCGCAAACCCACTTGTGAAACAACAGATTGAGTTCGCGTAATGTAGAAATAGCAGGAAATTAAAGATTCAAATTATAGTATCAATTATTAAAAATTTTTATTAATTAATATATTTCTTAAAATATTCTCTCAATCCATCATCACATACATATAAATATGTACCAAGCATTCCCCGTAAACACATAGTTGAATAAATATTTAATAAATAAGATAATAAATCTTCATCAGTAGTATCTGATTTACCTTTAACATCTTTATAGCTTGACCTATCAATATAAAACTTTTCATTGTTTAAATCATATCTTAAATCATTACCTATAATAAGACCTGTATAATTTAAGTCATATCCTTGTGTTGTATGAATACTACCAATTTCATTTACTGAATTACTTGAATTAATCCAATCCGTTGGTTTAGTATTCCATATATATCTATACCCATCTATTTCAATATCATATAGATTATTAAAAATCATTTTATCTATATCTTTTTTAGTTAAATGCATTGGTAATTTTTGACCTTTGCTTTTCCACTGCCAAGCATATCCTGCAACATTTCTACATAGACCATATTCTTTATCTTTTTCTTTTATATTTTCAACCATTTCATTTACATTATCAAATATTTTAAAATCATAGTTTTTAAACGTTGCTTTTCTCTTTGGTGGATTATTACTAAAAATAGAATTAATGTAATCAATATATTCATTTCCACCTAATAAACATCTTAATTGTGCACTAAGAGAGTACAAATGATTTTTAGAATCAAACATGATTTGTTCAAATTTTTCTTTTCTTACATCAGTTGGTTTTATACTTTGTCTTTCATCATAAAATAAAATTTGATATTTACTTTTTAATAAAATCCAATCTAACTCAGTTCCTTCTTTTCCTAAATTAAATTTATCATTGTTTTTATCAAATGTACCATATTGTGTAAGGTTTTTTCTTCTCCTAAGTCTATGAGCTTCATCGACTATTAATATATCAAAATATTCATCAGATTTTGCTACATCATTTGGACTTAAAACCATCTTACTGTTTAACCCTTTAATTTCTCTAAAGCATTTTCTTAAAGTAGTCCTTAAATTATCCATAGGAATTACCAATCCTATTTTTAAATCTGTTTTTGTTTGTTTTATTTTTAAAACATCTAATAAAATTTCTTCAACTTCATCTTCTTCAGCAAAAGAACTATCATTAATTGCTTCATTTAAAAGTTTCATTAAATAAATTCCTAGTATTGTTTTTCCTGTTCCTGCTCCACCAGTTACAATAAATGATGTTTTAGAATTGTTTTTAACATCATTAGCTAAAACACTTAGAATATCATTAACCACCATATATTGGTCAACTGTAAGAGACTTATAAGGGGAGTATTTAAATAAATCAGTGTTTCTAATAGTACTTAAATCTCTTGTAACTAATCCTTTAGCTTTAAGTTGAATCCAAATATCTTTAAATTTCTTTTCATACATTTCTCTTTGATAATAATTGTGGTCTTTTAAACCTGTATTACCATTTTGTAGTTTAAATTTATTATCAGCAGACATATATTTAATTAGGAATGATTCTAAATCTAGTATTGATGATTTATTAAATGTTTCATCTGTTATAATGCTAATTTTATTCAAATCTTTTCTAACTTCATTAGCAAGGTGCTGATTTGCTCTAATACTAGCATTTGTTGTCTCACCAATATATGCTTCTTTTTGGTTATTTAAAATATAGACAACAGGCCAGTTAGTACCATTTTTTATTTTTCTAAGTTTTTGTGGGGTTTCAATATTAAAATTGATTGTTTTAATGTCTATCATTTTAATTTCCTAACTTATCGTATTTTGTACTAACACCTTTAGACTTTTCAACAGGATATTTTAATCTTGTTTTTTCTAGTTTATTTACTAATATTGTTTCTAAATCTACACCTAATTTATCTGAAAGTAAAATACAATAATTAACTACATCAGCTAACTCTTCACAAACATCATTATGGTTGTACTCATTATTCCATTGGAAGCATTCTAACAATTCACCAGCTTCTATGGAGATTGATTTAGCAAGATTCTCTGGTGAATGAAATTTATCCCAATCTCTTTCTTCATTAAAATTTAGTATTTGTTCTTTAACTTCTTTCATAAAATCACCTGACCTTATTATATCACAAAAAAAGAGAGTATTTATAATCATAATCTCTCAATAAGGTTATATTTATTTTGTATCTTCTTCAAAAAAATTTTTTATATCTATTTGTAGGCTATCTGCTATTCTTCCAAGAGTAGCTAGACTGAAGCTTTTATTTTTCTTTAAACTCTCAATTTCTGCAATATAAGTCATTGATAAATCACACGCATCTGCTAAAGATTGTTGAGTAAAACCTTTTTGTTGACGATATTTTTTTATATTTTTTCTTACTATATCATAATAGTAATCATCAGTATGTTTTGCTAGTGCCACAAGCATCACCTCTAATAATATGATATAGTAATTACTTTTCAATGTATTGATGCTTATAGCACTAGACAATTAATAAAAAATAGCATATACTTTATATAGTGCTTATAGCACAAGTTGGAGGTTGCTATGAAAAGAAAAATTACAATACTAATTGCTATATTTATTTCTATTTTAATTATTACTGGTTGTCTTAATAGAAAAATTGATTTTGAGAGTTTATCTATAGAAGAAAAAGTAAACTACCATATCAAAAATATGTCTTTAGAAGAAAAGATAGCACAAATGCTAATTGTTTATTATAATAGTGATAGTTTTGATAACAATTTAAAAGGTACATTAGAAAGCGTTAAACCAGGAGGTTTCATATTACAAGGTATTAATATTACAAATTATGAAGATACTTTGAATTATGTAAAACAAATTAAAGAAACTTCACAAATACCAATGTTTATATCAATAGACCAAGAAGGTGGATTAGTTCAAAGACTATACAATTTGAAAGATATTAAACCAACCTATATACCATCTATGTATGATGTAGGGAAATTAAATGATAAAGATGTTGCTTACCAAGTTGGTGAAGTTATGGCTAAAGAATTAAGAACTATTGGAGTAAACTTAACATTTGCACCAGTTATTGATATATATACTAACGAAGAAAATACAGTCATTGGTAGTAGAGCCTTTGGAACTACTAAAGAAGTTGTTATTAATAATGCCATACCTTTAGCAAATGGATTATTTGATAATGGTGTTATACCAGTATTTAAACATTTTCCTGGGCATGGTGATACTCATGTAGATAGTCATGTAGGTTTACCAATTGTTAATAAAACACTAAACCAATTAAAAGAATTAGAATTACTACCATTTAAAGAAGCAATACAAAACAATGCTAAAATGATTATGGTAGGACACATTGCTTATCCAAACATAACTGGCGATTATACACCAGCTACTTTATCAAATAAAATGATAAATGAAGTATTAAGAAAAGAACTAAATTTTAATGGTGTGGTTATAACAGATGCCTTGAATATGGGTGCATTAACTGAAAATTATACTGATGTTGAAATATATGAAAAAGCAATAAATGCAGGTGTTGATATATTATTAATGCCTAATGGTTCAACTAAGGCAATTTCATTAATTAAAGAAAGTATAAGCAATGGTAAAATAACCGAAGACAGAATAAACCAATCATTAAGAAGAATATTAACACTAAAATACGAACAACTAAATGATGATAATTATTTAAGTAAAGATTATTTAGGTAAGCAAGAGCACAAGGATATTATTGATAAAATAAGCATTAATAATAAACTACCAATTACTGATATAAGTGGTATTAATAATTAAGTTTAACTAAAAAGAAACAATTTTCATTTTAAAATTGTTTCTTTTTCTTTTAATATTTTAGGAATTGAATACTTCAAAAAAAAATCAATAATAGCCTTCTGAGTCTCTTTACTAATCATAATAATCACCTTAGTAAAATATATGCTTTTAAAACAACTAAATGCTTATATTTGTTTATCAATATATGGAGTCTGCTTATACGATTTCCTTCTATAATATAGTATTTGGTCTCGTGCAAAATTATCATTGAATCTATAAAATCTAGCCATTTCTTTTGTATATGCAACTATATCTATGTAACCTAATTCTTCAAGTTTTTTAGAATATTTTCTTTGTTGATATTCAGTAAGCCCAGTATCTGTTTGAATCTCTTTATATGTAACCTCATAAAAGCCATATTTATTAACATCTTTATACATACTTAACCTAGAATATTCTGCTAATAGCATCGCCATTTCCAAGTTTCCAAAAGCTTGAATCATTACTTTTGGAACTGTCAACCTAGGACTATTATAAGAAATCATTTCATAATTTGTAATATCAATAGGATTCTTATTTTGAACTGAGTTATCTTTTACTCTGAAATTTTGAAGGTTATATTGATTATTTTTGCTAAAGTTTGCGTATTGATAATTCCAATAACTTCCTTTAATATTTTGCTCTATCATTTTTTCTTGAATATATAATTGTTCTGGCTCATTCTCAACCATTTTTTCGCCTTTTTTTAATCTTGCTATACTAACACACCTTTCTATGCTTTAATTTTTATATCTTTCTATACTTAAATATTTTATATTAGAAGCACTAATTTTAAAGTGTTCAAGGCTAAAAATACCAAATAGTATAAATAATATATAAACATATTAATTCTTTAAGCTAATTAATCGTATGTTATTATACTTAAAAATATGAATAATACCATCTAATTTTCCACACGCACTAATGAAATATTTGCACAACAAAAAGTTGCTACTCAAAGTAACTTTAGTGCTTAACAAGACCTTTTTAAAATAAGTCATCAACCCTAATGAAAAAACAATATATTTCTATACTGCTCTACATGCTAATTATATTTATTGTTCTACTGTATCACCAAATATTTCCGATTCTTCAACTAATTTGCCAGTTAATTCCTCAACAATCCCAAAATCTATAGGATTTTCAATATGTTCTTCTATTTCTTCTTCATCAATAATTATTGCTTCTTTTATTTTATCTATTAAATCATTTATTTTATCTTTTTCCCATTCAACAATTCCATCAGAATACACTATTTCTTCAATTCCTTCACCACTACATAAATCATCTACAAATGTAATATAATTAAATTCTGATTCAATAGTATCCTTTTTTACTTTTACTAAAATATCTTCTTCATTTTTACTAATTAGTAACTTCATTTTCTTCACTCCTATACTTTTTTAAATTGTATTTTTTATATCTTTTCTTTATCGCTGATTTTCCACCATCTGTTAATTCAGCTACAAAATCTATTATTTTTTTACCATTGAGTTCTGAATCTAATACTGCGTTCCTTATTGTTATAACTCCATCAATGTTTCTACACACAATAACATTTTGAGCATCACCCAACATTGGTATAGTTGCATTATGAGTAACTGTTATTATTTGTCTTGTTTTTTTAGACTCTTTTATTGCTTTAATTAAGTCTCCATTCATATAGGTGCTTGCCAAATTATCTTCGGGTTGGTCTACCAATAATGGAGCTACATCTTCTGTACTACCAAATACCAAATCTAATATAATTGCAGTTTTCCAACCAGGACTTAGTGTATTAAAATCTTTTCCTTCTTTTGTTACTATTTTGTATACTTCTTTGTTATTTCCACTTATTTCTTTAAAAACTTTATCTTTTAATTGAGAATAAGTTTCAACCTTAAGACTTACTAAAAAATTAGTTTTAAACAAATTACTTGGCAACAAATCTCCCAAAGTATCTACTTTTGCACCTTTTTTTATATACTTATTTATAGCATTTATAATAATTTCAGGTGTAAGTTTAAATTCGTTTATTATTGATAATTTATGTCCACTGCATTCTTTTTCATCAGTTTCAATTCTATAATCAAATACTAATAGTTTCTCAATACACTTATTAAACTTCCTACATTGCTTAACATACTCAATAGTTTTATTTATAAGCGATTGTCTTTGAATATCCTTTCTAGATTTCTCCCCATTTAATGTTACCAATTCTATATCACAATCTAAAGAGCTACTATCTATTATTCCTTTAATAGTATTACTTATGCTTGCTTTATCAAATGCAATTTTTAATTTTCTCTTAATTTGCGATACTTCTACATCAATTGATTCCATAAATGCATTTTTATTTGAAAACTCTACTAATTTCTCTAAATTTTCATTGTGGTTATCATAATGAATTTTTGCAAATACAATCTTTTCCAAATCATTTGCATCAACTTTAAAAGGTGTTATTGGATTCAATTGTAAAGTTCCTTCAATTATTAATTGTGTAAAAATTGGAATTGTATTAATTTCATCGTTGAGTTTTTCTATATTTTCAACAGTCTGTGTTAATTCTAAAATATGATTTTCAAGTTTTTGTAAATTTGATTGTACTTCCAATTTAATAGTCTCACTTGATGGAAAGAGAGCTTTTACTATTTTTATTTCCTCAATTTTATTATTGTTAATTACATTAATTATATAATTTTGATTTATATAGTGAGGTATAAAGTTCAAGGGATTAACTACTGATATAGCATTAGTAAGAAAGTTGTTATAATTTGAATCTTCAAAATCATTTTCTATCTTCCTATATAAAGAATCAATCAATAAGGTTTTTCCAGATGAAGATTCCCCAATAATTACATTTAATCCTGGGGTGAAATTTACATCTATGTCAACTAATTCATTTTTCAAGTAGCAACTCTTTATAAACTGAGATGATATTTCTGGTTTTTCATTTGAATATGTCAATCTACTACTTTCTGAAAGAGAAAGTCTTAAGCCATCAAATGTAGGAGTTGCTAACATCCAAGTAGTAATAAAGTCTGATGCATCGCTTCCAGCTTTAGGTTGTGGATAAATTGTTGGATTGTAATTATCACTTCCTGTAACTAAATTAATAAATTCATTTATATTTAGTTTTTTGAAATATCGATTAGTTCTTTCAACTCCTACATTACTTCTAGCGGTAAATCCATCAAATTGATTATAATATATGGTTCTTTCTAAAGTAGTATCAAAACTTCTATTTTCTGGAATTGAATGGTCAAAAGTTCTATGACTTTGTCCACCATGTGGAAGAATCATAAAATCATATTCGTCAAATTTTTGAATTATTTTTTCTAATTTTGGTGCTGATTCAGTTTCATCATCTAAAACCTTGTTAGGATAAAGGGTATCTAAAATGGTGTTAATATTATCAATCTCATTTATAATATCATCAACATCAAAGAAAATATGAGCATGATATAATGGTGCATCATCATAATTTCTAATATGTAATTCAACACCAAGAATAACATGTACTTTTTGGTCGTTTATATTAATTAGGGTTTCATAGGCCCTTTTATTAACTGTATTGTGATCTGTTAATGATATAAGAATATCTGAAGCAAAACTCCTTTCCTTAATTTTTTCTATAAGCATTGCTGCATTATAGTTTGTTGTCAAACTGTTTGCATTTTCTGATGTATGAATATGCAAATCCAAATAAACTGGTTTTATCATTTCTACCTCCTACCAAATAAAAAGAGCAGTACATTTCAAAAGTGACACGTACTGCTCTTCACTAAATTGATTTTAACATATTTCGACATTTTTTTCAATAACTAATATTGCTTTTGAAAAGTTTAATTATTTAAATAAACTAACTAAAGATATAACTAATGCCGATAACGAAACAATTGCTGAAAAATATGCTAATAAATATTGGGCATCAAATTCTCTCTTTAACTCTTTTGCTATTTTTATAAAGTAAACTGAAAATAAAATTGAAAGCATAAAAAACGATAATATAACTATAAAATAGTTGAATCCCATCCAAATATCTATTATTTTATTATCAACGAGTAATTTTACAAATGTTCCTATAAACATAAATGAAGTAAGTAAAAATATAATCCCTATTATTCTAAAAAACCAAACCAATGGTGTTTTTATAAAATCATTTGATAAACTGTTTTTTGATTTATTCAAATCTATTTCTTTATAGGCTTCTAAAATGGCCTTTTTTACTTCTGATTTAATATCATAATCTAATTTTCTCTTTTTCCTCATCGTTACTACTCCTTTACTGCTTATTTATTTTTTCCTTGTTTTACAAAATAAAATGCTGCACCTATTATTCCAAGACTAAATAATCCAGTACCTACATTCCTTGAATCAGATTCATTTTCCTTTTGTTTTATTACAGCATTTTCTTCTTTTGTAGAAACTACTGTTTTAACTTCCTCTTTATATTTACAGTTATCATCACTAACATTTGCACTTGAATTATAATTTAATGCTGTTTCATCCATACAGCCCAAAACTTTCTTTATGCAGCTACCATTATCTTTTTCAGCATTGCTATTATAATTAATAGAATCATTATCTGTACAGCCCATCACATAATAAGTACAACTCCCATTGGCTTTATTTGCATTTGAATTATAATTTTTAGCACTGCTATCAGTACAACCATATATATAAGATGGAGTACAAGTACAACTCGGACTTAATGTTCCATCATTACAAACTTGTCTACCACTTGAACTACAACCCGAAACACCTCCATGATGAGAGCAGCAACCTCTTTGTGCTTCAACATTTAGTGGTAAAATTACAACTAATAACATTACAACAACAAAAACACTTTTTTTCATAACTAATCTCCTAAACAAAAAAACTCACATTAAAACTTATTAAAGTCTAATACGAGCCCTTCAAACATCTATATTCTACCATTTTTTGACAAATTTCTCAACAAATTTATATTTTTTAATAAATTTAATTATTAGTTCATAAAATTACATAATAATTTATTTTACATCTTAATCTAAAACTAATTTTATATAGTCTTCTAGTCTAGAATAATGAATTGTTTCAAAATTGTATCTATCATCTTTAACCTTAACTTCCATCGGTTTAGAAATTACCATCAAATTGTAAATTTTGTATTCCTTTGCATTAAAATATTTTAGAAACATCGATATATTATTTAACATGAATTGATTTCGTCTATTGCATTTAAATGCATGGCCTTTTTTACTATAAAATGCATATAAATCTGTCTCCAATTCAGAACCTGTCATAGATGTTCCAATATACTTCACTTCAATATTAAAAATAATTTTCTTTGAATCATTTATTGATACTAAATCAAAATCTCCATAATTTATTGGTTGATTTCCAAAAATATTATTGTACTTAACATTAGTGTATGTTCTATTACTTTTATTTTTAAATATTAGCTCGATGTCTTTAACCATCTTTTCCGAAATTATATAATTTACTTTTTCTGTTGCTGCTGTAATTAAATCATTATCATTGTAAGGAATGATTCCTTGATTATAAACATTTCGCCAATAATATAATGAATTACGAATTAATCCCTTTATTATTAAAACTTCGTTATCAATTAATATGAATGG
Source organism: Bacilli bacterium (assembly GCA_041655535.1). GTDB lineage: Bacteria > Bacillota_I > Bacilli_A > RF39 > UBA660 > DUPI01. Next base: position 161,786 of record JBBAFH010000003.1, on the reverse strand, counting down.
AAGGGTATCTAGTCGATATTTATGTTTTGACTTATAAATATTTCTATATTCCACATTAATATTCATATTAGACAAACAATTATTAGAAATAAATTTTTTTAAATTTATTCCTTTATAATTTTCCTGAATAATCTTTTTAAATTTTTCTAAAGAAATTAAAAGTATCCTATTTTTTCGGTTATTAAAATAATTCAAAAATGTATTGAGCATGATATCAAAAGTGGAAAAATCAAGTTGTTTCTCTAATTTGAAGGCTTGATTAAATTGTTCAGAAATATTCGGAAATAATTTTGGATTATAATTTTGCCTTGATAAATTTTTATTTTGACATGTTCCTTCAATAAATGTTGAAGTATTTATTGTGTCTTTTCTGAATGGATAAATTTGTATTTCACTTCTTATTCCTGCCTTTGATATACCGTTTCTTGAACTATAAAAACCTATAATAGACCAATTAAATTGGTATGCAAGAAATTTTTTATAATCTTTATTGCTAAATAAAGATTTTGCTCCTATTTTATTGTTTCTTAATATAGTCCTTTCCATTAATATTTTTATTCCTCTAGACATTAATTCGGCAGCATTACCATTATAATCTAAATCGATTATGACATCATCACAAACATTAGTAACATTAACCTTATTTTCTCTTACTTCAAAAGCAATTTTTTCTGTGTTAGAATAAATTATACCTAAACTTTTAATCATGTATTTTACATTATATTTATTAATTAAATGTTCAAAAAACGATTCAAAATTATTTCCCCAATCATTTATTTTATCGTTTATTATGTCTTGTTCTAAAATATCATCATACCCAAATATTTTACAATTTAGAAAACGTCTATAAATTGGAGAAATATGCAGAGAACCTAATATATCATTTGAATAAAAGATTTTTTTATTATTATTGATATAAAATTTTTGATATTTTATTTTTTTGAGAATTTTTTTAAACATTTATACCACCCATTGAAATTCTTATAATATATATTTAGTTTATTATATCACTATTTCTCAACATTTTTTTAATATTAGTGTTTATTATCACTTGATTTCTGAAAATTTATCCACTATACTATAAATAACACATGAAAAAACATAAAAATAAAAAGCCCGTAAAATAAGGCTTAATTGAGTATTTTTATGCTTTATTCATATACGACTTTATTAGTATTAACCAGCCAAATCTTTCTGGGGCTATTAATTCTTAAATAGGCTTCATATATTGATGTATATTTTAATACTTCTTCATGTTTAACTAGTTCTTTTGCTATTACAGCCATATCGTATGCACTTGAATAATGATTAGCGGCATCTAAACCATGAACATTTTTAAAGTTTGTGTTTTTAAGTCCTAATTCTTTAGCACGATTATTCATTTTAGAAACAAAATTGGCTTCGGTTCCATAAATTTGTTCAGCTAAAGCAACCGAAGCATCATTACCACTAGCTACAGCAATTCCTTTAAATAAATCTCTTACACTCATTTTCTCACCAGTTTCGAGTAATATTTGACTACCACCCATTCCTGAAGCGTTTTCACTAACCGTAACTAAATCGTCCCACTTGATGGCATTGGCTTCTATACTTTCTATGATCAAAAGCATTGTCATCATTTTTGTCATAGATGCTGGCACAAGTTTTTCATGAGGATTTTTTTCAAATATAACTTCTCCTGTACTAGCCTCAATTAAAATTGCACTTTTCGCTGATTTAGCAAGACCAACATCTTCAGCTTTCACAACATTTAGGGGGAAACATAACAATATAACAATTATTAATGTTGTTAATAATTTTTTCATAATTCACCTCAATACACTTTATGTTATTTTGTCGTATTTAATGATTGCAGTTGCATTCAATTGAAAAAAAGGTTATAATTTTATTGGTGATAATATATGAAAATAAGAAAACTATTATATTTAGTGATACTACTTGCATTAATTTTTGGAGGATACAAATACATTAGTTATAAAACCAGTAATCAATATAAATTACAAGAAGTTGGATATTCAAAAGAGGAAACAAATATCATTATTGATAAGTTAAAAGAAGAACCAATTACTTTTTTATTAAGCCAAGAATACAGCGAAAAGGTAGCTCCTATTATTCAAGAAAAATATTTTGTCGAAGGTAAATTAGAAGCATATTTAAGTTACCAAAATAAAAAACCTGAAATGTCTATAAAAGATGTTATCAGTGTTGTAAATGCTGGTGCTGATAAAGAGTTTTATTCCGATGTTAAAAAAGTAGATACTTCAAAAGGTAACCTAATGTTGGTTAACAAGTTTAATAATCTAGATGAACATTTTAAATTTGATGATATTGTTCCTATAAGTCTTCAATATGCCTATAATGGTCATAGTATTAGAAAAGAAGTATTAGAAAAGTTTGTTGATATGTGGCATGCGGCTAATAAATTAGATTTAACTTTAATTGTTAATTCATCGTATCGTGATCATGAATTTCAAACTGAATTATATGAACTATATGTTTCTATGGATGGTGTTGCTGAAGCTGATTTATATTCTGCAAGACCAGGTTACTCTGAACACCAAACCGGTTTAGCGCTTGATCTTTCTGCTTATGGTTCAAGTATTGACGATTTCGGTCAAACAGATGAATTTGTTTGGATGAAAGAGAATGCCCATAAATATGGTTTTATACTAAGATATCCTGAAGGAAAAGAACATATTACAGGATATGGTTATGAACCTTGGCATTATCGATATGTCGGAAAAGAAGTTGCCGAAAAAATTCGTAATTTAAATATTACATTTGATGAATATTATGAATTATATTTAAAATAGGACAACGTCCTATTTTTTTATTACAATCATATAATATATTGGTGAAATATGAAGAATATTAAATATATAATTTTATTTCTTTTTCTTGTATTTCTAATATGTATATTAAGGAGTTGTTTTTGTATGAATAAAGACTTTTATAAAAATATAAAGTTTGTTAAAAATCCAAATGACATTACTGTGTTGGTAAACAAATCAAATAAATTAACTAGTGATTTTATTCCTAATGATTTAGAAACTCTTGATTTAAAATGTTCGAATGAAGGAAAATTAGTTAAGTCCGAAGTAAAATATAATTTTGAAAAACTTTGTAATGATGCTCGTGAATATAATTATCAAATTATTGCTATTTCGGCATTCAGGGATTATGATTACCAAAATGAATTATATAATTATTATGTAAACACTAAAGGTGAAGAATACGCAGACTCAGCATCTGCAAGACCCGGACATTCAGAACATCAAACTGGCTTAGCAATTGACGTAATGGGTTCTAATAACGATTATGATCTTTTTAGTGATAGTATTGAATTTGAATGGATGAAAAATAATGCCCATAAATATGGCTTTATTTTAAGATACCCTGAGGGAAAAGAACATATTACTGGATTCAAATATGAACCTTGGCACTATCGATATGTTGGAAAAGAAATTGCAAAAATTATTTATAATGATAACCTAACTTTTGAGGAATATCACGAACTACATTTAAAAAAGGATTGAATTAATTTCGTCTTTTTTTTTACAATTTAAAAAGATGAGTTTACCTCATCTTCTAACTGATATTAAAACTGACAACAGCTACCACATTGAATGTTGCAAACTTGATTTTCCTCTGAACAACTAAATTGTGGTCTATATGTATGTTTATAAATATGTTTATTTATGATGTGTGTATGTTTTGGACATACATGCGGAACTTCATGGAAAATTTCTCTTTGAACACACTGTGTCATAGTTGGTTCAATAACTTCTGGTGCTACTGTTCCAGCTCCAAAAGGTCCTTGTGGTTGCATCATTGGTCCCATCGGCATGTTTTGTGGTTGCATCATTGGCATATTTTGTCGTGGCATCTGACCACATTCTCTATCAAATAACATATAATAACCCCCCTTATCTATTGCTATAATATGATAATCGAGGTTTTTTGAATATGTAATTAGCCTTAAAAAGGCATTTTAAAGTTACCACTTTGCATTTGCTTCATCATAACTTTCATTTGTTCGAACTGTTTTAATAACCGATTAACTTCTTCAACCGTTCTTCCTGATCCTTTAGCAATTCTTATTTTGCGACTTGCTTTAAGAATATTTGGGTTTTTCCTTTCCTTTGGAGTCATTGATAAAATAATAGCTTCAACATGAGAAAAGTCTTTTGGATTAATACTTATGTTGTTAAGTCCCATTTTAGAGGCACCAGGTATCATCTTAATAAGATTTTCTAATGGTCCCATTTTTTTTATTTGATTTAATTGAACTAAAAAATCTTCCAAATCAAATTTACCTTTACCCATTTTTTTAGCTAATTTTTCAGCTTCATCTTTATCGATAACGGCTTCAACCTTTTCAACCATACTTAATAGATCGCCCATGCCAAGTATCCTGTTTGCTAGTCGATTTGGATGAAATTCTTCAAGGCCATCCATTTTCTCGCTAACACCAACAAATTTTATTGGTAGTTTTGTTAAATGCCTTATTGATAGAGCAGCTCCACCTTTAGTATCACCATCTAATTTAGTTAAGATTGTCCCAGTTAGAGGCAATTGATTATTAAATCCTTCAATAACATTAATGGCATCTTGACCAGTCATACTATCAATTACTAAAATAATTTCATTTGGTTTAACTGTATCATTTATGTTATTCAATTCATTCATTAATGTTTCATCAATATGTAATCGACCTGCTGTATCGATTAGAACATAATTGTAATTGTTTTCTTTAGCATAAGTAATCGCTCTTGATGCAATTTCAACCGGATTTCCATTACCCTCTTCATATACCGCAATGCTTAATTCCTTACCAATTTGTTTTAATTGATCAATAGCTGCCGGACGGTAAACATCGCAAGCCACCAATAGTGGTTTTCGATTATGCTTTTTTCTTAAGTACGAAGCAATTTTTCCAATCGTTGTTGTTTTACCACTACCTTGTAAACCAACCAACATTAAAACAGCAGGATTTCCATTTATAATTAATCCTTCTTGCTCCCCACCTAATAGTGCTACTAATTCTTCTTTAACAATTTTCACAAAAAGTTCACTAGGTTTTAAGCTTTGTTGAACTTCTTCTCCTAAAGCTTTTTCTTTGACATTGTTTATAAATTCTTTAACAACTTTATAATTAACATCGGCTTCTAAAAGTGCTAAACGAATTTCTCTAGTAACTTCATTAATGTTTTCTTCAGTTATTTTTCCGTAACCTTTTATTTTATGAATGGCATTTTGCAATCTATCCCCTAAGTTTTCCAACATTTTATCACCTATAAACCATTATACACTATTTCGTTTTCATTTGAAATAATGGTATAAAAAAAGATATATTTTTCAATATATCTACAACTTTTCAATCTCTTTTTTTATGATTGATACTGTATTGTTAAACCTTTCGATTTCAGATTGAGTTAAATTCATTTTAGAAATTCCAACTACTCCTTTTTGATTAACAATACTTGGCATTCCGATATAAAGATTATGTTCTTTATTATATGATGATATTGTTAGAATTGTATTTTCATTATTCAAAATAGCATTTGTAATTCTAACAAGTGACATGCCAATTCCATAATATGTTGCTTTTTTCCGTTTTATAACTTCATATGCAGCATTTTTAACTTCTAATTCTAATGATTCTAATTTTTCTTTATCCAGATATTCATCAATTGGACTACTGCCAATAAAAGCATTTGACCATGGAACAAACTCACTATCACCGTGTTCACCAATGACATAAGCATGGATATTTTTAGGATTAATAGTCAAAGTGTCTCCTATTAAATATCTTAAACGTGCAGTATCTAATGTTGTGCCAGTGCCGATAACTTTTCCGACTGGAAACTTCGAGTGATTTTGAGCTACATAAGTTAATACATCTACAGGGTTAGTAACAATCAAGAAAATTCCATGAAAATTTGTTTTTAAAACATTATCAATGACATCTTTAATAATTCTTTCGTTTTTATGAATTAAGTTTAGTCTTGTTTCGTTTTCTTTTTGTGATGCACCTGCACATATACAAACAATTGCTGCATCCATACAATCTTCATAAGTTCCTGCTTTAATATTTATTTTATTCGGTGCAAATGAAAGTCCATGATTTAAATCCATAGCTTCCCCAATAACACGCTCAGTATCAATATCTATTAAAACGATATCAGTTACCTTTGTTCTTTGATTAAGTAGTGCGAAAGCATAACTCATTCCAACATTTCCACATCCTATTATGACAACTTTATTGTTCAATATTTTTCACCGTCCATTTATCTACAACATTTGCATTACTACTATGAGGTTCAGGATTAGGCAATTGCATTTTGACAATCATTGGAACTTTAAATGCTCGCCCAAAGGCAACGCAAGTACCTGGTTGCAATGTTTTTTGCTTTTCAACAATTTCCGAACTTATATTTGGAAGCATTTGTTTAATATACTCTAAATCCCTTGGATGATTCATCTTGAAAATCAAGAAATTACTACATTGAGAAATAACTGTTTCAGAAATTTCAACTGGCCTTTGAGAAATTAAATTAAGAATCATTCCATATTTACGGCCTTCTTTAGCGACTCTTTCAAATATATTATAACCGAGCAAATAAGTATCTCGGTCGTTTTGCACATATCTATGAGCTTCTTCCAAAAATATGTGCATTGGAATTGAAGCACGATTTTTTAAGTTTTTGGTAAAATCAAAAAATAATTTTGTAAATAATTTTGTAACAAATTTACCAAACCAATCTTCAACATCTTCTAAGTTAAAGTTTACAATTTGAGCTTTCTTACCATTCAGAGATACTAAGCTAGCAATAAAAGCCTCTTTACTTATATAATTATCAACTTTGAAAAATTTTGCATAATCACCAATTGCAATTGAATGTAGTCTAACTTTTAAAGTAACAGCATTATTAAATGATTTTTCATTTCTCAATAATCCTTCAGAAATCAAAGTGAATTCCAAGGCTTTTTCTAAATCATTTAGTGAATAAGGGTTAGTTTGGCTTGGAGAATATTTTTCAATATCATCATTAATAAATTTGGAAATATAATCAGTTACTAATACTGTTTCTGTAAAACTACCGGCAGTATCAATGGTAAAACATTCTCGTAATTTTCTAGTGTAACCAATTCCTTGTACAGGTGATTCTAAATTAAATTTTTCAGTACTACAACTAGCAAAGATAGAAAAAATATCATTTCTTTTACTTGATGAAGTTTGATTAGTATATAAAATAGTCATAATAGCTTTCGCTATCAAATGGTTTTTATAAGCTTCTGCTTGATTACTTTTTTCAGCAAAAACTTTTACTAATTTTAACATTCTTTCAATTATAGGTAATTGACCATGTTCATCAGCAGATAATAAAAGAGCTATCTCATCTACTTTAAGTAGCCACAATGGTATTTGTAATAAAAGAGAATTGGGTTGATGAGGATTGGTTGTATATATTTTGAAATTAAAGTTAGGATTAATTTTATTTAATGTTGAAAAAGCATTATGATATTCACCATAAGCATCAAAGATAAAAAAGTTTGATTTAAAAGGAACCACATTTTTATTTTGAAAAATGTTTTGAACAATTCTAGCAACCCCGTATGATTTCCCACTACCACTATTACCAAAAATAGCCATATGATTACTAAATAATTCATTAATATCAACACTAATAGGATAATCGTCATATAAAGGGGAGTGTCCTAACAAAAAACTTTGTGCGGTTGCTTCTCCAATAATTAAAGGTATTTCTTCTTTTTCAATAACTCTAATTTTAGCAGATAAAGTTGGTTTTCTAATTACCCCACCAATAAAACGATTATTAATAATTTCTCCTAAAAATCTAATTTTGATAATTTCAGAACTTATATCTTCAATTTCTCCTAATATTTTTTTGTTGCTATCCTCAAACATAACATGCAGATTCATCAAATTTGTTGCTACAGGGGTTCCATCAACAATTTTGACATGCGCTACATTATCACTTATATATACAATACTTCCAAACATCATATCACCCTTCTATCTTTTATATTAATTCTTTTATTTGTTCTTTTATATTATTATCAATATTTTCAATCAAAACCTTAATTTTTATACTTTTATCATAAAGTTTTAATTTATCTTCAAAAACTTTAAGTTTTAATTCTACATCTCTTAATTGCTTATGAATCGCGTTTCGACTAACTTCATAATTATCACTAATTTCAGCCAAACTAAAATTATTAAAGTAATAATCCTCAAAATATAATTGTTGTTTTTCAGTTAATAAAACACCATAATAATCATATAAATCACTTAGGTACAAACGATCATCCATTTTAAGAAAATAGCATACTAATTACTAATAATAATGCAACAATTATATTAGTAATAGTAAAACCCTTTCTTTTTAATAATATATGATTGTTATAAGCCATAACTAAAAACAATAATACTAGTATTTTATTAACAACGGTCATCATTTCTGGTTCACCAATTGTTACAAATAAAAAGACAAGTATAAAGAAAGTTAATAATAATTGACTTAATAATCCTATATGTTGTTTTTTTGTTAATTCACGTTTTTCTATTTTCATAAATCCTCCTACTTCTTAAAATCCATTAAATCTTTAAATAATCCATATATGTACTTTTCAATATCAAACACTTTTAAATCTTCTTTGCCTTCACCAAGTCCAATAAACTTAACTGGTATTCCGACTGTATCTTTTATAGCCAAAACAATTCCACCTTTTGCAGTTCCATCTAGTTTAGTTAAAACAATTCCAGTTATATTAGTAATGTTGCTAAACTCTTTAGCTTGATTAATTCCATTTTGCCCTGTTGTTGCATCAAGAACCAACAAAGTTTCTTGGGGAGCATTAGGGATTAATTTTCCGATTGTACGATTCATTTTTTCCAACTCGTTCATTAAGTTAATTTTATTTTGTAACCTTCCAGCTGTATCAATTAAAACAACATCGTAACTTTCATTTTTAGCAATTTCCAATCCTTCATAAATAACACTTGTTGGATCAGCATCCTCTTTATAAACAACTTTGGTGTTAACTCTATTTCCCCACTCAATTAATTGTTCAACAGCGCCGGCTCTAAAAGTATCACCAGCTACCAATAAAACTTTTTTGTTTTCATTTATCAATTTATGTGCAAGTTTTCCAATAGTTGTTGTTTTTCCAACACCGTTAACTCCCACCATTAAAATAACGGTCGGTCCTTCATTATTATAATTAATTTTGTTGACTATTATTTCATCGTTAACATAGATTATAAACATTTCATCAACTATAATTTCATTTAAATCTTCAACGTTAGTAATATTTTCTCTTTTAACACGAGTTGTTAAATGTTCTATAAAATTAACAACAGTATTAACACCAATGTCAGCACCAATTAGAATTTCTTCTAATTCCTCAAAATATTCAGTATTAATTTTTTTATATTTATTTGATAACTTATTTAGTTGTGACGTAAAATCTACTCTAGTTTTCTCTAATGCTTTATCATAACTATTAAGATCTTTTTTAAGATTATTGTCTTTTATGTTAAACATTTTTTTGAAGTTACCCAGCAGTCCCATATATTATCACCTATTAAATATTTTACACTACAATTCCATAAATTACTAGACAAATGAGGAAAAAAAGGTTATACTTATATAGTTAATTTTATAAACACTGAAAAAGAAAGGAGTTATTATGAAATTTTTAAATAATGACGACACCAAAATATTCGCTTTAGGTGGATTAGGTGAAGTCGGAAAAAATATGTATTGTGTAATGCATAACAACGAAATTATAATTATTGATGCGGGTGTTACTTTTCCAAGAGGCGATTTAATTGGAATTGACTACGTGATTCCAGATTTTGCTTTTTTAAAACAAAACGAGAGCAAAATCAAAGCCTTATTTATAACTCATGGTCATGAGGATCATATCGGTGGAATACCATTTTTATTACAATCAGTTAATATTCCAGCTATTTATACTCCTAATCAAGCAATTGGTTTGATTAGAAAAAAATTAGCTGAAAGAAACATACAATATAAAAATATGTTTGTTTATACTGAAAAAGATAAAATTAAATTCAAAACAATGGAAGTAGAGTTTTTTAGAACAACTCACTCGATACCAGATTCACATGGAATTGCTATTCATACTCCAAATGGAACGATTGTTTCAACTGGAGACTTCAAATTTGATTTCACACCGATCGGCCCAATGGCCAACTTACATAAAATGGCGGAAATCGGTAGTAAAGGAGTATCACTTCTATTAAGCGATAGTACCAATGCTCTAAACGAAGGAATGTCAATGAGTGAATCAAAAGTTGATGAGGCTTTAGGTGAACTAATAAATCGTCATCATGGACGTATTATTGTTGCAACTTTTGCTTCAAATATATATCGTCTTAAACATATTATTGATACTTGCAAAAGAAATGGTCGAAAGATTGCAATTTTTGGTCGTAGCATGGAAACTAATATTGATATATCAATTCAAAGTGGCTATATAAAAAGTAAAGATTTGTTTGTAACGCCAGAAGAGGCAAATCGTTTACCTGCTAATCAAGTATGTTTATTATGTACGGGTAGCCAAGGAGAGCCATTAGCAGCGCTTAGTCGTATTGCAAATGGAACTCACCGTCAAATTAAACTTAAAGATGATGATGTTGTGGTCTTTTCATCTTCACCGATTCCTGGTAATGCTATTAGTATATCTAGAACAATTAACAAACTTTATTTAAAGGGCGTTGAAGTTTATACTAATACTTCTTTAAGTGACATTCATACATCTGGACATGGTAATCAAGAAGAGTTGAAATTAATGTTAAGATTATTTAAACCAGCTTATTTCATGCCAGTTCATGGTGAATATCGCATGTTAAAAACTCATGCTGATTTAGCTGTTGAATGTGATATTCCAAAGGAAAATACTTTTATCCTTGAAAACGGTGAAGTATTATCACTACATAAAGGAGTTATTACAAGAGCAGCAAATGTTCATGCAAGTGATGTTTACGTTGATGGTAATCGTATTGGCGATGTCAGTAATGCTGTTATGAAAGACCGTAAAACAATGGCTGGTGACGGAATTGTTGTTGTTATTGCCAATGTTGATACTGCTAACAACTTGTTACTAGGAAGTCCAAACATTACAACTAGAGGATTCGTCCTTGTTAATTATAATTTCGAATTATTAAAGCAATTGGAAGATATTTCTAAAAAAGCTATTATTTCAAAATTAAAAGATCGTATTAATTACGCTGAAGTAAAGCAAGAAATAATTAACCAGTTAGCTCCTTACATATATGACAAAACAGGAAGAAAACCAATTATTTTACCTGTTATAATGAATATCAAGAAAATTAATTAGTTTTCTTTTTTCATGAAAAAAATGTAATTTCTTACATCCTTTTCTTTCGATAATCATCAATAATAATGCCAATGAAGATTACTAATCCAATACCACTTAGAAAAATACCTTCTTTAAATAACGGCGATTCAAATTTGATTTTGACCTCGTAGTCACCTTTATTAATTGGAAACCCTAAAAATCCATTATTAACCATTTCTGTATCGATTACCTGGTCGTTTAGTGTAACAGTAAACCCCTTATCATAAGGAATTGTCGTTACAAAATAACCATCTTTTAAAACCTTAATATTTCCATAAATATAGTCACCACCGGTTTTTTTCATATCTATTTCCATGTTATCTATTTTATTCAAGTATTCTCTAAATACATTATAATTTAAAACATAGGTTTCAACTTCACTAATTTCATATTTTCCTTTTAATAAATTTATATCCAAAACATTTATCTTTTCATTGCTAGAAACAACATATTCAAAATTATAATTACGATTATGATATATCCATTCTTTACAAGTTAAAACATTGTTAATTCCGTTAATATTGATTTCAATATCTCCTTGACTACATCTAGGATTATTTAATAACTTGAATCTAATTATTAATATTTCATTTTTATTTAAATTGTCTATGTTTAATCTTATTTTGTCAGGTTTATGAACATCAATTTTATAAACCTTATTATTAATATTTAAATCTATGTTTTCCCCAATAAAACTTTCATAATCAAGATCAATTTTTTTAATATTACTATTATAATCATAATTACTAGGTTTATTAGCAATCACGCCACTTAGGTGCGGCTCTAATCGATATGGGTATTCTAATTTATTATAATCATCAATACTCATAATGTTGTCCGTAGCATACGCTAGCGGGAAAACTAAATCATTTTGATAAATTTTATAGCCCTTACTTTCTTTTAATAAATTATATCCAATCGGGCTATCTCCAGTGGTTCCAATATATTTAACACCCATTAGTGTTTGAAATAAAATGTTGCTACTTTGAGCAGTTATAACCCGATTACGATATGGTATAGCGTTACTAAAAGTATCGTAGAAAAAATCGTTATAATTATTGCTATAAGTTGATGAATAAAGTGATGTTTGATAATATTTAGGATTATATATTTTGTTAGATGTTGATAAAGTTGCATCTAGATTATTAAATCTATAATAGCTATTATCATGATTAATAGTTTCATTTATTAAATTTGTAATATTGGAATCAAACTCTTTATTATATCGATCTTTATCTACAAAACTTTCAGTTGTACTGGCGGCAAAAGTATTTATAAAAGTTAAAATAATTAACGGTATATAAATAATAAAAGTTTTCTTTTTTTTATAATAAAGATAAACTGAACTTAGAACAATAAAAACATCTAAAAAATACACTAATACATATTTACCATAACTTATGTTTATAAAACCTATAATAAGTGCAATCAAAAAAACGGGAAATAGTTTAATCTCCTTTTTTATAGATTTATCTATAAAATTAGCAATTAACAAAGCAATCAATGGTGCGAAAGGAATTAAGACTTTGTAACGAACATATAACATTCCGTTTAATAAATAAACAAATATTGGTAGAAAGAAAATAATTGATATGATTGAAGATAAGATAATTGTTTTTTTATCTTTACTAAAAAATCCATATATTAAACTAATTAAGCTAATTCCTGTAAAACCTAACGAGTAAGGATTATATAGAAGTGATTCGGGATTTAGTTTTGGTATAAATAATGAAAGAAGTTTAGTTTCATCAATCAATTGACCACGACTGTTAACAATAACTCCAATTGTTGGTAACAAAATAATACTTGCCATTGCTACTCCAACAAGCATTATTAAAACAATTTTAATTAACTTAAAAGTAAAATCTTTGAAATTTAGTTGTTTATTATCAAGTATTTTATGAATACTATATATTCCTAAAACAATAAGCCCACCTACGCTATAAAAATAACTAGTCATAATCATTAAGAAAATACTCATAATCAATAACCACTTTTTATTGCTCTTGAAATATTTATCAATACCGATAAGTCCAAGAATAATAAAGGGAATATAATTCATAAACATAATGTGACGATGACTATGAAAAATAATAGGATTAGCAAGCATAAAAATAAGTGAACTTATTAAAGATACTTCTGAACTATGATTATTATTTAAAAGCCATTTATATAATAAAATGCCACTTGCAACAACAATTAAAATTGAACTTATCATTATATAATCAACCATTTTTATAAAGGGTAATAAGTAGGAAATCAATATAATGGGATTTAGTAGCCCATAGTATGAAAAATTATATATATTTTGACCGCCACCTATGTTAGGGGCGAAATTAGGAAATAATTCCCCAGTCTCATAAAATAATGTTCGAAAATATTCTGGCAATGCCCAATGTTGACTCAACCAGTCAGTTTGTGAGCCATACAAGGTGTTCGAACCTTTGCTAATTAATGCTACTATTAAACCAACTATAAAGATAATTAATATATATATATAATCTTTCTTTTTCATATGACACCTCGTAATAAGTATATCATAAATTCGGCTTTTATCTACTAAAAACTAATAAAAATAAGGCGTTACTAGGATTTCGGTTTGACTTTGAAAAAATATATTGTATAATATAGTTGTAATTGTGAATTAAGACAGTCACAATCATGTAGGGGAGTGAGATATTTGTCTAAATACGTAAGAGAGATAATGAGTTATCCAAATCTAACTAAGGAGGAAACAGAAAAACTTATTTTTGAAAAAAACTGTGGTAATGAATGTGCAAGAGAATTATTAATTATCCACAATTTAAAAATTGTCGCAGGATTAGTTAACGAATTTCAAGGTGATATTGATTTAAGTGATGATGAATTAATAAACATCGGCGCAATCGGGTTAGTCGAAGCAGTTAATATGTATGAAGAAGAAAACAACATCGAATTTTCTAAATATGTTTATATTAAAATCAGAAGTGAATTTAATAATTATTTAAACGGGCTTAACAAAATTGATGGAAATATTTATGAAAATTATGATCAGTTAAATGATAAAACAATTTCTTTTAACGAAGATAAAATCGGTTATAATCAAAATCCGGTTGAACATTTTGTTTTAAACCGTATTGAATTAGAAGAAAGACGAGAATTTTTAGCTAAATTATCAGATAACGAGAAAGAAGCATTAACAAAATTATTCCAAGAACCTACAACGGCAATAGCTGTTAGACCAAAACAATATATTAAAACATTGCATTAAAAAACAGATTTTAAATCTGTTTTTTTAATCCCTAAGTTTAATATGTACTTCTCTTAATTGTTGTTCAGTAACTAATGATGGAGCATCCATCATTAAATCTTGGGCATTTCCACTCATTGGGAATAAAACTACTTCTCTAATGTTAGGTTCATCTTTTAATAGCATTATAATCCTATCAATTCCTGGAGCCATTCCTGCATGTGGCGGTGCTCCATATTGAAATGCAGTATAAAGAGATGTAAATTTTTCTTTAATAAATTCTTCATCATATCCTGCTATTTCAAAAGCTTTTTTCATAATGTTCAAATCGTGGTTTCTAACTGCCCCACTTGCTAATTCAATACCATTACAAACAAAATCATATTGATATGCCAAAATTTCATCAGTTTTTTTATTATTTAAACTATTTAGTTCTCCTTGAGGCATTGAGAATGGGTTATGAGTGAACATATATTGTTCACTTTCTTCATCCATCTCGTACATTGGAAAATCATTAATAATACAAAACTCAAATTTATTAGTATCAATAAGTTCTAATTTACGACCAAGTTCATCTCGTATCATACCGGCAAATTTACTAGCAGTAAGTTCTTTTTTATTAGCAATAAAGAATAATACTGAATTTTCTTTCATATTACATTCTTCAATTAATGCTTTTCTTTCTTCGTCACTTAAAAACTTATCAATTGGACCTTTAAAAATACCATTAGATTCTAATGTAATATATCCAATTCCTGGCATTCCAATGCTTGTTGCATAATCTACCAATTCATTAAACCATGAATTTGATTTGCTTCCAATATCATGAACAACAATTCCTCTTATTGTAGAACCAACAAAAGGTTTAAAAGTTGTTTCTATAAAATATTTAGTTAAATCTACAATTACTAATGGGTTTCTCAAATCCGGTTTATCAGTTCCATATTTTAACATACTTTCTTTAAATGGGATTCTTACAAATGGTTGATCACTAACTTTTTTATCACTAAATTTAGTAAATAAATTATAAAATATTTCTTCACCGATTTTTAAAACATCTTCTTGTTCAGCAAAAGCCATTTCTAAATCTAATTGATAAAACTCACCAGGAGTTCGATCACTTCTTCCATCTTCATCTCTAAAACACGGTGCTATTTGAAAATATTTATCAAAACCAGACACCATTATTAATTGTTTAAATATTTGTGGTGCTTGAGGTAAAGCATAAAATTTCCCTTTATGTTTCCTAGAAGGAACGATGAAATCTCTTGCCCCTTCTGGTGATGATGCTGTTAAAATAGGTGTTTGAAATTCAGTAAAACCTAAATTATGCATTGTATCTCTAAGATACTTTATAACTTCTGATCTAAATAAGATATTATCTTTAACCTCTTTATTTCTTAGGTCTAAATAACGATGTTTTAATCTAATTGATTCATTGTTTTGTTTAGAAGTAATTATTTCAAAAGGTAATTCATTTTTCGCACGACTTAACAATTCAAGTTTTGATACTAATAATTCAATAGTACCAGTTGCGAGTTTTTCGTTTATCGTTTCGACATCTCTTTTTCTTATTATTCCAGTAACTGATAAAACACTTTCTTTTGTTATATCTTCAAACATTTTATTTTCATTACTAACTAATTGTAAAGTTCCATACATATCTCTAAGGTCTAAAAACAATACACCACCATGGTCTCTTATATTTTCAACCCATCCAGAAAGTTTTATCTCTTTACCAATTAACTTTTCACTAACACTTCCACAGTAAGTATCACGATATTTATTTTTTAACATTTAACTTCCTCCTTTCGAGTTCTTCTTTAACAATTTTTAATGTAACATTAGGATTTGCCTGCTTATTTGTTTTAGCCATTACTTTACCAATAAAGAAATTTGCAACATAATCCTTTCCCTCTAAGTATTGTAAAAAAACATCATTATTTTCGTCAATTGCTTCTTTTACTTTAGGTAATAATATTTCTTCTTCATCAATTTGTTTAATATTTTTTTCTTTTATGATTGCAACTGGATCTCTGTTTTCATCCATTGCTTGATATAAAATGGTTTTTGCATTATTGGTAGATATTTCACTATCTACAACCATTTTTAAAACCTCTGACAACATAAATGGGGTTATATTAAAATCGTTTATTGCCACATTTAATTTATTTAACGAACCAAGAATAACTGTTATTACCCAATTAGCTGCTACTTTAGCATCAATACCGTATGATATTACTTCATTATAATAATCAGACACTTCCTTTTCTTTAACAAGTATAGTTGCATCATAATTAGATAACTCATATTCATTGATATATTTATTAAATCTTTCAAATTGTAGCATCGGTATTTCTCGTCTGATTTTATTAATAAAATCACTTTCTAATTTTACCGGTGGGATATTTGGTTCAACAAAATACTTATAGTCAACTGCATCCGCCTTATCACGCATTGCATATGTTTTTGAATCTTCATCACTATAACGTCTTGTTTCTTGAATAACTTCACCACCAGATTCGAGAATTTCTGTTTGTCTTTTAATTTCATATTCAATTGAATTTCTAACAGTATTGAAAGCATTGATATTTTTCATTTCGACCTTTGTTCCTAGTTTAGTATCAGTATCTTTCATTAGCGAAATATTAACATCACATCGCATTTGGCCCATTCTTGAATCGGCATCAGACACTTCACAATATAAGAAAACAGATCTTAATGATTCTAAAAAAGTAACAGCTTCATCCGCACTATAAAGGCACGGTTCAGTTACAATTTCCATCAATGGAATACCGCTACGATTATAATCAAGTAATGAAAAATTGTTAAAATGCTCTAAAGAAGCAGTGTCTTCTTCAAGATGTAGTTGATGAATATCAACTCTTTTAACAACATCATTAACTATAATGTCCAAATATCCATTTTTACCCATTGGTTTTTTCATTTGAGTTATTTGATAACCTTTTGGAAGATCTGGGTAAAAATAATTTTTACGATCAAACATTACTACATCAGGAATAGTACAATTTAAAGCCATTGCCGTCTTTAATGACTTATATACAGCTTCTTCATTAACAAATGGCAAGGTTCCTGGAAAACCTAAATCTATTGGTGAAACATTTTCATTTGGATTTTTAGAAAAAGTATTTTTTGCTGATGAAAAGTTTTTAGATTCTGTTTTTAATTCACAATGAACTTCTAAACCGATTATAACCTTATACATTTTCTTCACCATCCATTACTAATCCTTTTAGTCCTAATTTTTCTTCAATTTTGTAAGCCATATTTAAGACTTCTTTATCTTTGAAAACATTACCCGTTATATTAATTGCCACTGGCATTTCAGATACAAATCCACTTGGAATAGTAATACTTGGATAGCCACCAAAGTTAGCAATCGCTAAATGATTTTCTAAAATCAAATATTGATCAGATAACTTTTCGGTTGTTTCCTCAAATTGAGGTGCAATACTAGAAGCAGCAGGCATAATTAAACCGTCATATTCCTTAAATAATTCATTCATTTTATCAGTTATCATTCTTCTAACTCGGGCTGCATTTAAAAATAATTTTTCTTGATTTTCTTTTTGCAAAACATAACTTCCAATTACAAACCTTCTTTTAATAAATTCAGAAAACCCATTAGTTCTTGCATTAAACATAATTTTTTCAATGTTTTCTCCGGTTCCTCTCGGTCCAAAATGAATACCTGTTAAGTTTGCATTATTACTGGTAGCTTCAGCACAAGAAATTATCAAATATGTTGGATAAATCGCTTTTAACAAATCTATATCAAACGGAACTTCGTTAACTTCAAATCCGATTTCACGGCACTTATTTATAGTTTTTTGAAATTCATTTAATGTTTCTTCTAAGTTGCTATCAGTAACTTCTTTATAATAAGAATAATTACATATATCTTTAAAATAAAATAATTTTTTACCAGTAATATTATCATTTAAATTTTTAGTATAATCTAATTTATCATCTTCAAGAGCTGTCATATCATATCCGTCTGGGCCTTTTAAAATATTCGTTAAAACTGCACTATCTTTAACACTTCTAGTAAAATAGGCAACATGATCTAAACTTGAAGCAAAAGCAAACAATCCATACCTTGAAATGCGTCCATAAGTTGGTTTAAACCCCACTAAGCCGCCGTATGCAGCCGGTTTTCGAACAGAATCACCTGTATCACTTCCGATGGCAAAAGGAACGGTACCAGAAGCCACAGCAGCTGCACTACCGGATGACGACCCTCCAATTAATCTTGTTTTATCCCAAGGATTCAAAGTTTTTCCTAAATGGCCAGTAGTTCCTGAACCACCCATTGCAAGTTCATCCAAAACTGTTTTACCAACTAATACAGCACCCGCCTTTTTTAATTTTTTATAAACAGTTGCATCAAATACAGGAATATAATCTTTTAAAATATTAGAAGAACCAGTAGTAAGTATTCCCGATGTTGAATAGTTATCTTTTAATGCATAAGGAATTCCACTAACATAACTATCACTTTTTTCAATATTAAAATCATTTATTATAGTTTCAAATAAATTATATTTTTCGTGGTTTTTAATTCCCTTATTAATCGCCTTATCAAACACCTCTTTTGGGGTTGTTGTTCCAGCATCTATTTCTATTCTTAAATCTTCAATTGTCATCTTAGAATATTTCATTATTCCACCACCTTTGGAACACGTACTTGATTTTGGTAAACGTGATCGGCATTTTCGAGAACTTGATCAACATCAATTTCGTTTTTTGCTTTATCTTTGCGTAATTTAATACCATCATTCACAATTGGAAACACCATTGGTTCAACTTTGCTAATGCCTGGAATATTTTCGATTAAACTTAATTGATCTAAAATAATTTCAAACTCTTTTTGTAATGTATCATACTCTTCTTCTTTCATTTCAAAAAGTAATTTCTGAGCATATATTTTTAATTTTTCTTTTTCAATCATAATTTCCTCCTTATAAATAAAAAAAACGTCCTTAAAATTTAAGGACGTGATTACGTGGTACCACCTTAGTTTGTAATTAAATAATTACCTCAAGTATTTAACGCATACAGACGATATATTCTACTGTTATTTCAAATATACGGCTCCTTAGTGTTCTTCTTATTAGCTATGATGTCGACTCTCACCATTGTCAACTCTCTTTGATCTAGTTCTAATATTACTCTCTAATTCCTCGCCATTAAAAAGGATTATAGCACAAAACATTTTTAGTGTCAAATGTTTTTTAATCGATTAATTACAGTTTCTTTGCCAAGTAAATAAATTGTATCTGGCAATTCAGGCCCATGCATCTGTCCACTAACCATAATTCTTATGGGCATATATAACATTTTTCCTTTCACTTGAGTTGCTTCTTTTGTTTTATTAATTGCATCAACAATGTTTTCGATTGACCAATCACTAATATCATTAATTTGGTTTTTAAATTCAGAAACAACATCTTTAGTTATTGGATCACTCATAAACTCTATACACTCATCATCAAGTTCTATATCTTTTTTAAAGAACAAATCAGTTACTTCAACTATTTCTTTACCATAAGATATATGATTATGATAAATTGATATTAAATGATTAATCCATTCATCTGTTTTATCACTTAAATCATAAGCTTCTTTTAGATGTGGTACAGTTATTTTTAATAACTCTTCATTACTTAATTTTTTAATATAATGTCCATTCACCCAGTTTAGTTTTTTAACATCATAAACAGCAGGTGATTTGTTAATTCTAGCTGGATCAAAAATTTTAATTAATTCTTCAAGAGTAAAAATTTCATCGGTTGTTTCAGGACTCCATCCTAATAAAGATAAATAATTTACAACACCTTCTGGTAAATATCCGTGATTATATAAATCCATAAACGATGATGCTCCATGACGTTTGCTTAATTTTTTCATATCAAAATCAACAACCATAGGCAAATGAATATAAGTTGGTTTTTCCCAACCAAATGCATCGTATAAATGATTATATTTAGGTGTCGATGTTAAATATTCATTTCCTCTAATAACATGACTTATTTCCATTAAATGATCATCAACTACATTAGCAAAATTATATGTTGGAAAACCATCTGATTTAAGTAATATTTGATCTTCTAACAATTTGTTTTCAAAAGTCATTTCGCCATATACAACATCATGATAAACACTTAAACCTGTTTTAGGCATCTTTTGACGAATAACATATTTTTCACCGTTATTTACTTTTTCCTCAATTTCTTCCTTAGTATGTTTTTTACAGTGACCATCATATAGAAATGGAACCTTATTAATTTCTGATATTTTTCTTATTTCTTCCAATCGTTCTTCTGTACAAAAGCAATAATAAGCTTCTCCCATTTCAACTAATTGTTCTGCATATTTTTTATAAATTGGTAAACGTTCACTTTGTGTGTACGGTCCGTAATTACCACCATTCATTGGACCCTCATCAGGAATTAAACCACACAAATTACAAGTGTTATAAATAAACTCTACAGCACCTTCAACTTGTCTTGTTTGATCAGTATCTTCTATTCTAAGAAGAAAATCTCCATCATAATGTTTGGTTACTAGGTAGGCAAATATCGCACTTCTCAAATTGCCAACATGCATATAGCCAGTTGGTGACGGTGCGAATCTTGTTCTTACTCTTTTCACAATATCTCTCCTAATCTTCATCTAAACTAAGAACTGATAAAAAGGCTTCTTGAGGTATTTCAACACTACCAACCATCTTCATGCGCTTTTTACCTTCCTTTTGTTTTTCTAATAATTTACGTTTACGGGATACATCTCCCCCATAACATTTTGCTAATACGTTTTTGCGCATAGCTTTTATATCCGCTCTTGCAATCGCTTTACTACCAATAACTGCTTGAATTGGAACTTCGAATTGTTGTCTTGGAATAATTTTTCTTAAATTTTCGACAATTGTTTTTCCTCTTTTGTATGCAAAGTCTTTATGAATAATAACACTCAAAGCATCAACGGCTTCATTATTAAGTAGTATATCCATTTTGACCAAATTGCTACTCTTATAACCAATTATTTCATAATCAAATGAAGCATACCCTTTAGTCGTTGATTTTAATTTCTCAAAAAAGTCATAAACTATTTCTGATAAAGGAATCTCATAATGAATATTAACACGAGTTTGATCGACATATTCCATTGATATATAATGTCCTCGCTTATTTTGACACAATTCCATAATCGCACCAATATACTCGCTTGGAACAAATATATTAGTTCTTATATATGGTTCTTTTATGTCTTCGATTTTAACTCGATCAGGCATTTTAGATGGACTATCAATCATAATTATTGTCCCATCAGTCTTTTTAATTTCATAAATTACTGATGGTGATGTAGCAATCAAGTCAATGTTAAACTCCCGCTCAATTCGCTCTTCAATTATTTCCATATGTAATAATCCTAAAAAGCCACAACGGAATCCAAAACCTAAGGCTTTAGAAGTCTCCGGTTCAAATTCTAGAGCTGCATCATTTAATTTTAATTTTTCAAGGGCCTCTCGTAATTCTGTATATTTTGAAGTTTCAATTGGATATATTCCACAAAAAACCATTGGTTTCATTGGTTTATATCCAGGTAGTGGAGTATCACTTGGATTATCAAGCAACGTTAATGTATCTCCAACTTTAATATCTTCTATACTTCTTATACTAGCACCTAAAAATCCAACTTCACCTGCTACTAATTCATTCTTATTAACGACAAACGGACTATAAACACCAAGCGAGACTATTTTATAATGATTTCCATTAGCCATCATTAATATGTTATCTCCAACTCTGATTTTTCCATTCATAACTCTAATAAGAGGTACAATACCTTTATATGAATCATAATAACTGTCGAAAACCAAAGCTTGAACGGGAGCATTGATATCACCAGTTGGACTAGGAACACGTTCTATTACAGCCTCTACTAATTCCTTAATTCCAATTCCCTCTTTAGCACTTACTAATAATATTTCATCTTCGCTAAACCCCAACATATCAATCAATTCTTGTTTTACTCGCTCTGGTTCAGCATTCGGTAAATCGATTTTATTTATAACTGGAATAATAGTTAAATTGTTATTTAAAGCAAGATAAAGATTAGCTAATGTTTGAGCTTCAATTCCTTGAGCAGCATCAACAACTAGTATCGCACCTTCACAAGCCGCTAAACTTCTTGACACCTCATAACTAAAATCAACATGCCCAGGAGTATCAATCAAATGAAGAAGGTAATCCTCATTATGGTATTTATACTTAAGCTGGACTGCATTTAGTTTAATAGTAATACCACGTTCTTGTTCGATGTCCATATTATCAAGTAATTGAGCATGTTTTTCTCGATCAGTTACTGCGTTAGTAACCTCTAAAATACGATCTGCTAAAGTACTTTTACCATGATCAATATGCGCGATAATAGAAAAATTCCTAATATTTTTTTTTGACACCATGTTCTCACCTTCTTCTATTATAACAAATTTTATACTGTTTTATATATTCAACTACTATTTTTTGAAAATAAAGATTTTACTAAAAAAGTAATTAGCAACTACAACTGCTACTTGAACTACTATTTTAGCAATTAAATCATCAATATGCAATAATTCAACAAACAAAATCATTAATACTACATCCATAACCAGTGATAATAACCGATATTTGATGAATTGATAAGCTTCTTTTAACACAGCTAGATTATCTTTAAAATTTGTTTTAAACACAAAAATTTTGTTTACAAAGTAGGCAAAGACAACGGCTAGAATAAAAGATAGAACACTACTTATTATATAATTAATACTCATTAATTTAGCAAATGCTGCATATGAACCAATACTAACAATAGTGGTTAATCCACCAGCTATTAAATAATTTATTATTTCTTCATACTTATTATAAACATTAATAATAAAACCAATAATTTGTTTTTCAAATTTCATATAAAAAATAAATATTATTAAAGCAATAAAAGATATTAATGCTCCTAATTTTAGATAAGGTGGCGTAAAGTTCATTTCAATCTCATGAACTCCTGGTTCTAGATCAAGTGCAATAAAAGAATCAAAAGCACTATAATAATCCACGTTGTTTCCATCAACTGATATAGTCCAACCTTTTTCATAAGGAATAGATGTAAATAAGACTGATTTCTCACTATCTACATTTAT
Source organism: Bacilli bacterium (assembly GCA_041655535.1). Lineage (GTDB taxonomy): Bacteria > Bacillota_I > Bacilli_A > RF39 > UBA660 > DUPI01. The sequence goes on along the minus strand of JBBAFH010000003.1, from coordinate 137,940 downwards.
CCTTCCCTTAATATATGAATTATCTATATTTATAATCTCTAATTGATTTTTCTTCAATTCATTAATAGCTTCAATTATTAAATCATCTTCAAAATAATAAACTGATGGTGTGAAAACAAAATCACTTTTAAAAGTGGACTCAAGTCTTAACTTTAATATTTCACCTTCGTGTTTGTTTTTTATTTTAAAAATTCCACTACTAAAGTAATCATTCCTTTTTACAAGTTCATCATTTGCATAAACTTTAACATAATCTTCTGTCTTCATAATAACAAATGGAATATTTAAATACAAATCCTTATCATTATCAATGACAATATCAAAATTAAGATTATCTTTTTTTATAACTTTATATGGTTTTACAAAATCGTTACTAGTATTCATCATAGTTTTTAAAAAATAATTTTGAACTTCAAAAACATTCGAAACTTTGCCAGAAACAAACTCATTAATAAAATTATTTATCTCATCATTAACCATGAAACCAAGTGATAATGCGTATGGATTTTCATATACTTTTATTTCATCTTTAAATAGATTAAATAAAAGTCCGCTATATCGAGAATATTCAAAAGTATCAATTTGATTGTATTCTAAATCATTCCCTTTAGTCATTAAATATTTTATACCAAAAAGTGAATCAGTAATATAACCCATGTTTAAATTATATTGAACAGAAGAGGTACTTGATCGATGACCGAGATTTCCAAACATTTTTTCGTTTTCATCACTTATAGTTGATAAAAATATAGATACTCCTTGATAATCCATTAACATTGAATCGATCCGACTAAATTTAATATCTTTCTCCACACGATAAAAGTCATTATCCGTTGCTTTAACTTTATCAATTTGTTTTCCAATTGTTTCTAAAGAAACACTATACTCTTCTTTATAATCAAATTTATATTTATGAATTGACATATAAAAATTCATAAACAACTCAGACAATACTAAAACTATTAATAACATTTTGAAAGTTTTTTTATCTTCTTTATCGGATTTATAATAAATTTTAAAGATTGATAAATATAAAATTACTAACCCAACTGACAAATATACAAACCACATATTTAAAAATATATATTCTTTTATAATAGCAATGGTTGATAAAATAATATAACCTGATAAAAATATTAAATAATGTTTTGTATCAATATTTTTTAATTTGTAAAATGATTCACAAGCGAGATTAATTAGAAATAGCGATATGATAAATGAATACCTAAATTCAAAACTATTAGTATAGCTAAATCCGTGCCAAAAATAATCAATTGGTTTTATAAAAATGCCTAGAAATAATAAGATTAATAATATTCCGTTAACTATTTTATCTTTTTTATTTATCTTTTTATTTACAAAATAAAAGTAGACTAAGGGTAAAGTGATTAATCCTGAATAAAGCGCAGCAGATGTGTGGTTCAAAACATTATTTTCGTTTTGAGAACCAATAAAAAATCGAGAGAATGTTTCTAAAAAATTACTTATAAAAATTCCATTTTGATTATTATAACTTCCAACCCGTTCGACATTAGCAGATAATTCATAAACTGATGGTAGCAATAGAACTGAGGTCATTACTCCGGCAAGAACAGATGTAATTCCAAATTTCATAATGGCAGCTAGTATTTTGTCTTTATCCTTATTGAAGTTAAATTTAAGGAATGTCTGTTGAACAAAGTATAAACAAGACATTATACATAACATATATCCAGTATAATAATTTGTAAGGATTGCCATAAATAAGAAAAAACCATACATAAAAGAACTTTTACCTTTTATAATTCTATCTATTCCCATTAATATTAAGGGTGCGAAATATAAGGCATCAAGCCACATTAAATTAAAAAAGTAAACTACCATGTACCCCATTAAAGCATAGCAGCTTGAAAAAATAAACAATGTGTTTTTGTGGTTATATTTGCTTTTTAAATACATATACATAGTAAGACCAGATAATCCTATTTTCAACGAAATAATTAAAATCATTCCAATGACTAATGTTTCTTTTGAAAAAAGAATAATTAATAAATTTAAAGGACTCGCTAGATAATAGGCAAAAGTTCCAAGCATATTACCGCCCATTCCTTTAGAAAAAGAATAAAATAGGGATTCGCTACCTGAAAGTAAGTTTTTCAAATAAGAAAACAACGAAATATATTGTGCCTTTGAATCACTTATTAAAAAATTGTTTGTTCCACCTAAAAAAATATTGGCAGTTGAGCAAACCATAATAAATATTAAAAATGGTATAAAAAAAGATATAATATGCAGTTTGTATTTTTTCATCTTACTACCTCACTCACTTCATTATACCTTATTTTATAATAAAAATAAATATACAAAAAAAGAACAACGTTAATTGTTCCTTTTTATTTTTGTTATTCCTCAATTAGTGAAACTGTACCGTCGTTATTAACTTCGAATACATAGTCACCAAATTCTAATAAACCACTAACAACTGTACCATTGCTAATACTGATGTCAACACTTTTTGGTGCTTGTCCACGAAGTGGAATTAATGTTGGATCAGTTATTGTCGCATTCATTAGTCTGTCTGAATGTTCAGTTACTTCTCTTGCCATAGCTTCTTTTTCAATAGCATTGATGTATCCCATTGCACTACTTCTAGCAGCACCTTTTCTAGCATCACCAATAATATTTAAAATAGATGGTGTAGCAATTAACATGATAATCGCTAAGATTACGATAACCGCTAACAGTTCGACAAGTGTAAAACCTTTTTTGTTTAACTTCATTCCATTTCCTCCTTTATTTTACATATTTAATATACCACACATTTAATATAATAGTCAACTAATATTTACATATTATGACAATATTTTAATTAAATAGGTCAATAATATTATTAACAATATTCATAACTAATATACCATTTTGAATAAAATTCCTATTTAGTAGACTTTTTAGTAGTTTTTTCTTTATTATCTTTATTTAAAAAATACATAAAAGCACCTATTATAAGAATATTTCCAGTTGAGTTTATTAAAACTTTTGTTTGATTACGTTTTTCTCTTTCTGTATTTAAGTCATTAGACTCATGTTGTCTTTTACAATCTTCGTCAGTAGTTGACTTACAATATTTTATTTTATATTCTTCATAAGTATATTGATAATTATCAAAGAATATATTAATAACACTATTGTAAGAAATTACGACAGCAATAATAATCCATACGACTAAAATTAAATTCATAATTCTTTTAATTAAATCAGTATTTTTAGTAAACAATTTTAATACCTCCTATTTTTTTTCTTTATTTAGTAAATAGATACCTAAAGTTACAATGACAATATTTCCAAATGATGTGAAAATACTTTTTTGTTGTCTTCTTTCAAGATCACGATTATAAAGCTTCTCATTTTCATATTGGTCAAGACAGTTTTTGGCAAAATCAGTTTCTTCGTTGACTTTACCACAATTAGTTAACTCATACTCTTTGTATTCAATTAATGGTTCTGGCATTAACATATCAACAACAGCGATATGAAAAAATGTTATTGCAGATATTAACCATACAAGTAATACTAAGTTAGTTAATTTTAAGATCCAATCTTTTTCACTATCAAATAATCTCATATTCCCTCCTTATTATTACCATTATACCACATATAAAATTAATTGTTTTTTATTTTTTCTTCTATTAATTTTAAAGAAGTCATTTCTTCTTCGAGTTTTCTTTTTTCTTCTAAAACAATATTTTTGGGGGCATTATTTACATACCCTGTATTTGATAAAAGTTTTTGACGGCGCTCAACAGATATTATTATCTTTTGTTGTTCTTGCTTTAATGTTTCAATATCTTCTTCAATTATTAACCCAATATATCCAACAGTTATATCACCGTAAGTAAATGGAATCGTTACTGTTGTCATGTTTTCTTCTAATTCATTAACAATATTACATTTTAATAATTTATTAAAAATATCTTTGTTATCATTTAATAAAAATTTATGATCATTATTTAAATTATTTATTAGATAGAAGTTAGAGCCAATATTTTTTTCGTTTTTAACATTTCTTATTTTAGTAATAATCTCAATAATTTTAGTTATATTATTAACATCATCTCTAAATTCATACTCTTTATTATATTTTGGATAATCACTTATCATTATCGAATCAAAATCACGAGGAAGTTTTTGATAAATCTCTTCTGTAACATAGGGCATAAATGGATGTAACATTTTTAAAATATTTTTTAAAACAAATAACAATACGGTTTTAGTTTGAACATTCATATTGGTTTTTGACAATTCAATATACCAATCACAAAAGTCATTCCAAATAAAACTATATAATTCTTGTCCTACAACATTAAATTCGTATTTTTCCATATGTTTTCTAATAACTTTTATTAAATCATTTTGTTTATTTAATATCCATTTATCACTACTTGATAATTCTTCAATTTTAATGTCTGTTTTTTCATAATCTTCTAAATTTAACATAACAAACCTTGAAGCATTCCATAATTTATTTATAAAATTCCAAGTAGATTTAACCTTTTCTTCATCAAATCTTAAATCTTGACCCGGAGCAGAAGAAGTTGATAAGAAGAATCTCAATGCATCTGTCCCGTAGTTATCGATAACATCCATAGGATCAACACCATTACCTAATGATTTACTCATTTTTCGACCAATCTTATCCCTAATTAATCCATGAATTAGACAATCCTTAAACGGCCTTTTATCAAGAAATTCTAAGCCTTGGAAAACCATGCGACATACCCAAAAAGGAATAATATCATAACCCGTAACCAATACATCATTTGGATAGTATCTTTCTAGCATCTTCGTGTCATTTGGCCATCCTAGTGTACTAAACGGCCACAAAGCACTACTAAACCAGGTATCTAGAACATCGTTATCTTGTATCCATCCTTCACCTTCTGGTGCTTCATAGCCAACATATACTTCATCATCTCTATACCAAGCAGGAATACGATGTCCCCACCATAATTGTCTTGAGATGCACCAGTCATAAGTTATTTCCATCCAATGAGTTAATATTTTTTCAAAACGTGATGGAACAAAATTTACTTTAGTATCTTTGGTTTTTTGATTTTCTAAAACTCGATCAGCAAGTGGACGCATTTTAACAAACCATTGTTTTGATAAATACGGTTCAACAATCGCATCACTTCTCTCTGAATGTCCAACCGAATGAACGATTGGTTCAATCTTAACAATTAAATTTTTTTCTTGTAATTCCTTTACAATTTGGTCACGACATTCAAAACGATCTAATCCATTATAAATACCTGCATTTTCATTCATTGTACCATTAGGATTAATAACTCTAATACGTTCAAGATTATGTCTATTTCCTACTTCAAAGTCATTTGGATCATGAGCTGGAGTTATCTTAACAACACCAGTTCCAAACTCTGGATCAGCATGTTCATCACCAACAATTGGTATTAATTTATTAACTACTGGCAAAATTACATTTTTACCAATCAAATCTTTATATCTATCATCGTTTGGATTAACAGCAACAGCTGTATCACCAAATAACGTTTCTGGTCTAGTGGTTGCAATTTCTAGATAATCATTAGTTCCTTCGATATAATATTTTAAATGATAGAAAGAACTTTTATCTTCTTTATAAATAACTTCTTCATTTGATAAAGCAGTCATTTGCACTGGATCCCAGTTAATAATTCTTTCGCCACGATATATTAAACCTTTATTATATAACTCAACAAAAACATGGGTAACAGCATCGCTTAATCCATCATCTAAAGTAAATCTTTCTTTAGTATAATCTAAACTTAATCCCATTTTTGACCATTGATCCCTTATGTTTTTAGCATACTCTTCCTTCCATTCCCAAGCATGTTTTAACCATTCCTCACGATCAATAGAACGAGGACTTATTCCTTGTTCTCGTAGTTTAGCATCAACCCTTGCTTGAGTAGCAATTCCTGCATGATCCATTCCTGGTAACCATAAAGCATCAAAACCATCCATTCGTTTATAACGAATAATTATATCTTGTAGCGTAGTATCCCACGCATGACCAAGATGTAGTTTACCCGTTACATTTGGTGGCGGAATAACTATACAAAATGGTTTTTTGGACAAGTCACCTGACCAAAAATAACCCTTGTTATTCCATTCTTCATATTTTCCTTCTTCAACTTCTAAATGATTATATTTAGGATTTAACATTTCATTCACCTTCCCTTATAAAATTTACCATATATTTATTTATTTCATCAAAATATGGTTTAAACATTTCCTTATTATCAAGTAATCCATAATATTTTTCCATAATCTTATTATTTAATATATATTTGATAGTATATATATAATTTATATCATATACAAACGATAAGTATGATATAACCCTTTCATTATTATTCTTGATAGTTGCATTCTTTATTGTACTTTTATTATTAAATTGTTCAATTACCTCTTTACTTATTTGATCGTTTGTATCTTTAATCACAATTTCTTTAAGAATTGTAATAAGATACAAAATATCAATTTTATCAGCATCTCTTACAATGCATGAATGAAGTAACTCTTTTTCGGCTAAATTCCCTTCAATTTCAAATTTATTATGATTTTTAATTGCCGCTTTGATAATATTATCGTATGAATCAGATTTAATATATTTTCTAATTTCACCATTATTAAATAAAACATCAACCGAATAATTAGCGTGATCAATTGATTTTGAATCATTATAAGTATTGTAAACTTTTAATTGTTCGAACCTACCAAAATCATGAAGTAATCCAATTATTTCTGCAAGTTTTTTGTCAGTTTCATCCAGTCCTAAACTTTTAGCAATATTAACGCTTTGTTCCATCACTCTAAATGAATGTTCATATTTCAATTTAATATTTTTGTTTTCTAAATTATAATTACTAACATATTTTTTAAATTCTTCTATCATAAATCCTCCTATAAAAAAACGTCCTTATAAAACATAAGGACGTGATTACGTGGTACCACCTTAATTTATAGCAATCAAAAATTACTATATCTCAACTATTTAACGCATATATACGTAATATCTTAACTATTCGGATATTAATCTCCCTTGCGACTTTCAACATAACTTATTATTAGTTTCCACCATCCACTAACTCTCTATAAATTCATTATATTTACTCCTCAAGTTCCTTGATTTCTTTTTTTATTATATAATAACCAAACTATTTAATCAATGCTTTTTGATTATTTACCTAAATATGTTACTCTCGCATATCCGTGACCGACATGGCCAACTCCAAGGTTATATAGCGTTCCATCAGGACTTGGCATTTTAATTTGTTCAGCTTTAATATCAGTCCATTTATAACCATTACCATCAATCATTATAGGTGAATTAAATACTTTACCAGAATAGTGATTTGGTTGATTAGTGTGAACTCTTGAACTATCAATAGCGTTGCACCCATTATGTCCCGAAATGAAAGATGAACCCCCTGCTCCTGACGAAACTCCGCTTGATATATATCCACTTCCACCACCGCCATAGTAACCACCGCCACCACCGGCACCATGGGTAGTAGAACTATTGCCACCTTTTCCAAAAATTCCTGATTCGCCAACCCCTTCGCTACCTCCACCAGTACCTCCAGAATTATTTGTTCCACCTGTTGCTAAAGGATGAACAACAGAATTTTCATTTAATTTACCATCTTCACCAATAAGACCGCCGCCACTCCCGCCGGCTGTAGCATAGTTCCAATTTGAGGCACCGCCCCCACCAGCTGAAACTAAAATTCGACTATTAAGACTCTCTTCATCATTCCATAATCCGCTAATTAAACGAACATCCGTTGCTCCACCACCGGCACCAGCTGTTTGTTCTGTTAATCTTCCAGTAAATGCATCTCCACCACCATTGTAACCACCCATTGGTTTGGTTTCAACTAATTCTCCCCCATTATCTCCTTTACCGCCAACATAAATAAACAATGATTCATTACTATTTAATTTAATAACACCACTATTATAAGATCCAGAACCACCAAAAACATCGTCACCTGTTGCATCTAAATTTACTTTAGTATTTCCTCCACTCGCACCCCATAATTCAATTTTATAATTACCATCATATTCAGCAACGAATTCTTGAGGAGTACCCGTATAATCAAAAATATAAACAATATTTTCCATATTATTTAATCTGGTATATACATCTTTTTTCATTTTATCAAGTAACACTTTACGAGTTGACATCATGCTTAAAATTCCTGTAAGCAGGACTAAAAACATCAGTAATGCTGTATAAAGAATACCTGTTACTGCAAATCCTTTATTATTCAACTTCATAAAATCATCTCCTATTTTAATAAGTAATCACTTCTAAAAATGTCTTTTCTTGTAATTTATCTTTTTTTTCTTTGGGTATAACAATCGTTTCTTTGTCACCATCAGAAATATAACGAGTCTTTTCTAACATTTTAAAATTATGTTCAATATCAAATTCTGTACCTAAATTATCATAAGCCCTTATTCTTTTTAAAAATGTTTGATCAAAATTTTTGTTAAAAGGCGAGTACTCACTTTCCCAACCTACTCTTAAAGTTGCAATTGTTTCATATTTTTTTCCTTCATAATTTCCGCTTAATATATGCTTAAAGTTCGGATGAATTGTTTCGTAAGGTGAACCAAAAGGAAGAGCAACTATTTTTATGTATTTATCCTTTATTTTATCTTTGAGCAAATTATATAAACGACCAATTTCTTTTTCGGTCTCTGCAGTACCAATATTAGTTAAATTAGCATGTCCATAACTATGGTTTCCAATATCATAACCATTATCAATTAACCAATTTAGTATTTTTTTGTTATACTCTGGTTGTTCAAATAATCCACCATTTAGAAAAAATGTAGCTGTAACATTAAAATCTGGATATTTTTTCTTAAAAGTCTCTAAAACTCCAACAGCACTATTAGGATCAATAATAATATTTTCTTTTTCGTCTAATCCAGTAACCCTTATATTGTTTTTGAGTCCATCATCAAAAGATAAAACAATTGGACTTTTACCTACTTCTACATCTATTATACCATTAACATAATCATTTAATCTAATCATTCTATAATCTTTTTGATAGTAAAACTCTAAATCATTTTTAAAGGCCTCAACCGTCCTTTGATATCCATCTCTGTCAACGTTCCCACCAATGTAAGCTGTATCATCATTTTTCAAATTTTGAATTCCGTGATACATCATTATTGGGATGTTACCTAATTCATTAACCTTATTCTTTTCATAATATAATTTATCCATTTTTCCAAGTGAAATTGTAATAATTAATTTTTGCTTTTTTTCTAAAACAGTACCAGGCAAAACATTTTGACTAATAACTTTACCTTTTAATATTTTTTTATGATATTCTTCTTTAATTTCAAGTATTAAATCTTCAGCTTTAGCGTATTTTTTTATTTCTGAAATTGTTTTATCTTTCAAATTTACCATCTTACTGTCCTTATTTATAATCAAAAAAAGACTTGTTAAAAAAATAAACATAATTAGTATTAGTAACCCTACAATCAATTTTTTACGTTTTTTATTTTCCACACAATCACCACTACTATCTATATAATAGAATATCATTTTTCGGCCTCTTTTACAACTTATATGTATTTAAAAACTTATATCTTTCAATATAAGTTTACAAGTTACCTATTCATAATCTATTCTCTTGAATAAATTATAGTAGGTGATTATATGTCAATTAATATAACGAAATTAATAACGGGAATTCTTATTTACTTATTAATCATTATCGTTATTAAAAATTTTTTTAAACTAATTATATTAGCAGCAATTATTTTGTTAATTTTTCACTTTCTTAGAATAATACGGGGTAACTAAAAAATCGGTTTTATATAAGAAATCCATTTTTTTGCTAACTTCCCTACATATATCATATTCGCTACCACCAAATTCTATTTTGTCTGGCAAAGAAATTAAAATAAACAACAATTTTCTTTCTTCTTCCAATAAAGGATAACCCTTTTCATACTGTTTAAGAATTTCAGAAAACTCATAATCTAAACTATGTTTACGATATAATTTATATATATCAAAAATGGGGATACCTTCTTTAGCTTTATTCCAACTAATTAAATACGAATTTTTATTTTTAATAAAATGTTCTATTTCTAAGTGATTATGGAGAATAACAAATCTTTGTTTTCGTTTTTCTTTTATTAATTTATACCACTCTTCTATTTCCTGCTTACAAAAACTAAGTGCTGAATAGACTTTAGAAATATTTCTAATAAGTGTATATTCAGAAGGACTCATATATACTTTTGTTTCAATATGAGTAGCTAAATCATTATAATAACCATATAAATATTCAATATTATTGGTAACATCCTCGTATATTTTTTTATAATCTGATTCGTCTACCTCCTTATAATATGTTGTTTTACTATGAAGAAGGCTTACTAAATTTATCATATCAATCATTTTTTGATCTAGTGGCATTTCGACTTCTTCTTGATATTCCATTATTTCATAATCATCATCTTTAGAACTAATAATATTAGGATAATAATTAAAACTTCTAGAATTTAAATAATGATAGATGTCACTATTTTCATCTCGAAGTTTCGGTTTTAAAACATATTTACCTTCTTCTGTTTCAACTATTACAGCCTTGCCAACAAAACGGTATCTATTTGCTTTTAAATTATATCTTTCTAATGCACTATTGATTTTTTTCATTTGATACTGATGGAATAATTAACTTATCACCGACACTTATTTCATTAATATTATTGTAGAGTCCTAATTCTTCCTTACTAATACCATAATTTTGAATTAGTAACTCCAAAGTATCCCCTTCTCTAACAATATAAATTTTATAAGTCGTATAAGTTTCACTGCTACTGTCAAAATTATCAAATAATGAATTGGTCATTTCTTCATTTCTATTGCCAACCATTTCAATTTCCTCTTCCCTATCATTTGTTCCTTTTTCAGCTTCTCTTAATTCTTCAATATATGAATTTTTAACTTCCTCAGCTTTTTCTTCTAAATCGTAAATTTGTTCAATTTTAGGTTCCACTATTTTGGGTTCTTCTGGTATAGATTCTTCTTTGGATTCTTCTATTAGTGGTTTTTCTTCCAATTGATCAATCAAGACTTCAATATTAATTGATAATATATTATTATTAATTATTTCGTAATAGAAATCATATATATCAACAACGACATTATCAATTATATATCTCTCATCGATACTAACTTCAAATGGTACATTAAAAGAAAATGACTCAACGTTTACACTAGTATCAACCATTTTATAATCACCACTAATAATAAATTCTCCAGTTACCATATTATCTTTATCAACTTGTAATGTATGTTCAAGTGAAATGCTTGTTATTTCAGATAAATTGGTTTTAAAAATAATCTCTTTTTTAAATGGAATTATTTTGTTCAAAAACATCACCCTCTCTGTTTCAATTAATTATATGAAAACATTTCTTAAATATGAAAAAAAGTAAAGTTTTTATACTTTACTTAATACTTTTTCCTCATCAATAATATGCATTACTTCTTTGTAGTTTTTAACTGCTATATAATCTATATTGTTTTTAATTTCTTTAGGTATTTCATCCAAGTCGTTTAGGTTACCATAAGGAATAATAATTCTTTTAATTCCGTTGCGACTTGCACCAATACTCTTTTCCTTTAAACCACCAATTGGTAAAACATTACCTCTTAAAGTGATTTCGCCGGTCATGGCAAGATTGGCAGGAATTTTTTTACTAGTAAAAGCACTGATTAAAGCGGTAGTTAAAGTTATACCCGCACTTGGACCATCTTTAGGAATTGCACCTTCTGGAACATGAATATGAATATCATTTTTGGTTAATTTTTCATAATCAATTCCAAATTGCTTATAATTTGATTTGATATAGCTAAGTGCGATGTGAGCACTTTCCTTCATAACTTCTCCAAGTGAACCTGTAAGGAATAGATTACCACTTCCTTTAAAGTAATTAACTTCAATTGGTAATGTGTCACCACCAAAACTTGTATATGCTAATCCGTTAACTACACCAACTTTTGATAATTTGTTAATTTCAGAAAAATTGTATTTTACTTTACCTAAAAGTTTATTTGCTAGTTTTATGGTAATGCGATGTTTTTCATAATCTACTTTAGCAATAACAATATCAGCAACTATTTTCCTAATAATATTTGACAACTGACGCTCTAATTCACGAACACCAGCTTCTCTAGTATATCCTCTAATTATATATAGCAATATTTCATCACTAAAATATATTTTAGAAGAATCAATACCATGATTTTTACATATTTTACCAATTAAATGTCGTTTGGCAATATCTAACTTCTCGTATTCTGTATATCCTGATAAATTAACAATTTCTAAACGATCTTTTAAAGCCTCAGGAATATCTTCAATGTAATTTGCAGTTGCAATAAACATGACATTTGATAAATCGTATTCTTCTTCAATATAATTGTCGCTAAAGAACTGATTTTGTTCCGGATCTAAAACCTCTAACAAACTACTAGCAGGATCCCCACGAAAGTCTTTAGTCATTTTATCTATTTCATCAATTAAGAAAACAGGATTAATACTTTTAGCTTTTTTAAGAGACTGAATAATTCTACCAGGACTCGAACCTATATAAGCTCGACGATGTCCAATTATTTCAGCTTCATCATGAACCCCACCAACCGACATTTTGACAAAATTACGGTTGATAGCTGAAGCAATACTAAATGCTAAACTAGTTTTACCAACACCTGGTGGTCCAACCAAACAAATAATTGGGCTTTTTAAACTATTAGTCATTTGCTTAATCGCCAAATATTCAATAATACGTGTTTTAACCTTATCCAAACCATAATGTGAAGCATCCAGTTTTTTACGAACATCTTTTAAGTCTTCATTATCTTTAGTCGTTTCACTCCAAGGTAAACTAAGTAACCAATCGATATAATTTCTTACAATATTCGCCTCGGGTGAAGTTTGTGAAAGGCTTTCGTATCTTTTTATCTCACTAGATAATCTTTCTTTTATTTGTATTGGAGCTATTAAAGTTTCAATTTTTTCTTTTAACTTATCTATTTCTTCATCTTTAGATGAAATATCTCCAAGTTCTTCTTTAATAGCCTTAATTTTTTCTCTTAACAAATATTCTTTTTGATTATTATCTATTTCATGTTTGACTTTTTGATCAATTGATTTCTCAATATCATATATTTTTTTGCCATCATCAATATCCGTTAAAATCATTTTTGCACGATTTTTAACATCGTTACTATATAAATATTGTTGAATTCTGTCTAACTTTGTTGGTAGGAAAGATGCCAATACATCAGTCATTTCAGATAAACTATTCACATTTTCGATAATACCCAAAATATTATTACTTATATATGGAATACCTTTGATATATTCTTCAACTTCACGATAAAGTTTATTAGTTAAAATTGATTCTTCACTTTTATCAATTACAGTATCTAAAAGTTCCACAACTATGGCTTCTAAAATATCTGAACCCTTTTCTAAATTTAAATATTCAAGAACTTTTCCACGGCGACTACCTTTTATAACAACTCTAACATTGCCATTTGGTAGCTCTATTTTATGAATTATTTTAGCAATAACTCCGATTCGTGGTAAATCACTTATTTTAGGAAATTCTTCCAATAAATTTTCTTGACTTACAACTAGGACATTATTGTCATGAAATAATTCTGATACATCTATAACACTTTTACTTACCGTATTATCAAATTCTAACCGAATTTCATTATTCGGTAATAAGACAATACCTTTAAGTAGTACTACTGGTAAATTCATTTTCACTTATAATACACCTCCCGGTAAATTGGTATTTATTATAATATAAAAGATGATAAAAGTCTACCTTAATTATCATCTTTCTAAAGTAGTAAAAAATACTTTACTATTCTTTTATTAAGTTTTTAAATTCTTCTTCATTTAAAATTGTTATATTTAGTTCTTTAGCTTTATCGTATTTACTTCCTGGATTGCTTCCAACAATTAAAGCATCAGTTTTTTTACTAACAGTATTGGTAACATTACCACCATTTATTGTGATTAAGTCAATTCCTTCATCTCTTGTCATACTTTCTAATGTACCAGTTATAACAAATGTTTTATTAGCAATTTCTTCGTTATTGGATTTTTTTTGCCCTAAATATTTCATATTTAGATTATGATCTTTTAGTTTGTTTATTAATTTAGAATTTTCTTTGTCATCAAAATAATTTATAACGCTATTTGCAATAACTTCGCCTATATCTTTTATCTTTATTAATTCTTCAAAAGTTGCTGACGCTAGTTTGTCGATGTTTTTATAATGACTTGCCAAAACCTTTGCTGTTTTACTTCCAACATGACGAATTCCAAGTGCAAACAACAATTTTTCTAAGGAGTTGCTTTTGCTATTTTCAATATTTTCAAGCAAATTATTAATACTCTTTTCGCCAAAGCCCTCTAACTCCATTAATTTTTCTTTATTAATGTGCAAATTATAAAAATCTTCCATTGTTTTTAAATATCTTAAATTATAAAAATCTTCAATAATCCGATCTCCAAAGCCTTCAATATTCATGGCATTTCGACTAACAAAATGAATTAATCCTTCCTGACGTTTCGCGTCACAATTTTCATTTATGCAATAATATGCTGACATATTTTCTTTCCTAATTAACTTACTATCACAGATTGGGCATTTATCAGCCATTTTAAAATCGATTTCATTACCAACTCGTCTTTCTTTAACAACACTTACAACTTCTGGGATGACATCCCCGGCTTTTCTAACAACTACTATATCATTTATTTTAATATCTCTCTCGTTAACATAATCCTCATTATGAAGGGTTGCTTTAGAAACAACTGAACCGGCTACTCTAACAGGCTCTAGAACAGCATTAGGTGTAACTTGGCCAGTTCTTCCAATTGTAAAAATAATATCTTTTATTTTAGTTGTAACTTCAGTAGCTTTAAACTTATAAGCAGTTGCCCACTTAGGATACTTAACTGTATATCCGAGTTTAATTTGATCATTTATATTATCCAGTTTAATAACAATACCGTCTATTTCATAAGGTAAAGATTCGCGATTTAAAGACCAATGTGAAACGAATTCTAAAACTCCATTAATGTCTTCAACTCTTTCGATATTGGGATTAACCGTTAATCCGATTTTTTTCATATACTTAATTGTCTCATAATGACTATCTATATTATACTTTGCAGCTTCTGGTATATGATAAACAAAGCAATCCAAATCCCTTTTAGCAGCGACGCTTGAATCTAATTGGCGAATACTTCCAGCAGCAGCATTTCTAGGATTTGCAAGAAGGGATAAATTATCTTTACTTCTCTCTTCGTTAATTTTATTGAAAGCTTTTTTACTCATATATATTTCACCACGAACTTCAATATCAATTTTTTCTTTAAGCTGTTTAGGAATCGTTTTTACGGTTACAACATTATGAGTGATATCTTCGCCAATAATTCCATCACCACGAGTAACCCCTTTAACAAGTTGCCCATCTTTATAAATTAAAGAAACTGCTAATCCATCGATTTTTAATTCACAAACATACCGAGGATTAGGTATTTCTTTTTTTATTCGTTCATCAAAAGTAATAATTTCACTTTCATTAAAAACATTACCCAAACTAAGCATTGGAATTTGATGAATAACTTTAGAAAATTGATTGATAACTTTACCACCAATTAGTTTAGTTGGAGAATTATCAACGACAAGAGTTGGATTATCATTTTCAAGTCTTATCAGTTCTTGCATATAACGATCATACTCTTGATCACTTATGTTTGGATTGTCTAAAACATAATACTCATAATTTGCCCGATTTATCAATTCTATAAGCTCGTTGATCCTTTTTTCTTCCATGTTATCACCTATTAATATTATATCACAGCCACTTTTTTATATAAAGAAAATAGATAAATATTTCTACTTATCTAATTCTCTTACAAGTTCTAAAATTTCTTTTTTATATAATGGATTATCAAATGCATATGCAATGTTTGCTTTTAAAAAACCCACTTGATTTCCAGTATCGTACCAAGTTCCATCAAGAATACAAGCATAAAAATCTTGTTTATTTATTAAGGTTTCCATTGCATCAGTTAAACAATATTCACCATTTTTAGCTTCCACCTTTTCAATCTCTTCAAATATTTCTGGTTTTAAAATATACATTCCAAGACTAGCGCTTGTACTTTCAACTGTTCCAATCGCTGGTTTTTCAACCATCTCTTTAATTTTTAAACTGTCACTATTATAATAATCCATAATTCCATATTTATAAATTTCTTCTTTTGGTACTTCTTGAACCCCAACCACATTACAATCATATTTTTCATATGTATCAATCAATTGTTTTAACGCTGGTGTCATTGATTTGATTAGGTTATCACCATAAAGAACAGCAAATGGTTCATTACCAACAAAGGTTTTAGCAAGTGATATCGCATGCGCGGTACCTAGTGGTTCTCCTTGTCTAATAAAATGAAAGTTTCCCATGTTAGTTATTTCTTTAACCATTGATAATTGTTCCATTTTACCACTTTTTTCAAGCCTTGCCTCTAACTCATAATTAAAATCAAAATAATCTTCAACCGTTTTTTTAGTTGAACTAGTAATAAATAAAATTTCCTCAATTCCACTTTTAATTGCATCCTCAACAATAAGATGGATAATTGGTTTATCGATTATCGGAAGCATTTCCTTAGCATTTGACTTAGTTATTGGTAAAAATCTTGTCCCCATCCCTGCAATTGGAATAATAGCCTTTCTAATCTTTAACATTTTATTTCTCCTTTCTTAATGCATCATAAGTAAACCAAAACACTAATATAACTACAACAATTATAGCAAGCCAGAATACCGGATTATTATGATGTTCGAAAATAAACTCACGAAGTGGTTCCACAACTTTTTCTAACCACTTATATAATTTTTCGAAAATGTTCATCGTTTATCATCCTTTCTTTATACTTTTATGACCTTTCATTAATTTTTTAAGACCGTATTGTCTTGAAAAAGCAATCGTTAATATTTCTCTATCAATACCAACAATAAGTCCTTTACCAAAAACATCGTGCATGACACTATCGCCTATTTTATATTCTGCAGTCTTATCAATATAATTACTAAAATCATTAGTTGAAAAATGTTGGTTATAATCATCAACCTCTAAATTTTCTTCATCTATTTCACTAATAAAGCGACTAGGTAAATTTTGATTAGTTAATCCATAGATTGTTCTTCTCTTTGAATTTATTAGCCATAATTTTTCTTTCGCACGAGTAATAGCAACATAACATAAGCGACGTTCTTCTTCGATCTCATCTAAACTATCACTTGAATTACTATGTGGGAAAATACTTTCTTCAAGCCCAACAATAAAGACATAATCAAATTCTAATCCTTTGGCTGAATGAATAGTCATTAAAGTTACTGCATCTTTATTATTCTTATATTCTTCAACATCTGCTACTAAACTTATCTCATATAAAAATTCTTCTAATGATATTATACCATTTCTTTCTTCAAATTCTTTAGTAATTGTTTTGAATTCCTCAAGATTCTCTAATCTAATCTCTGATTCTATAGTTTTTTCATTGATTAGTTCCTGCCTCATCCCACTTCTATCTAAAACATAATCAACTAATTCAGTTAGAGTCATACTCTCAGTTTTAAGTTTTATATCCTCAATAATTTTTTTGAATTCTAATTCTTTACCACTGTCAATTGCACCATATAAAGAAGTTTCTTCATCAATTGCTTTATTAGATAATCTCTCGATAGTCTTATCTCCAATTCCTCTTTTTGGAACATTAATAACTCTTAAAAAATTAATGTTATCAGATTCATTATATATAACTTTTAAATAGGCAATTAAATCTTTAATTTCTTTACGATTATAAAAATAAACACTTCCAACTACTTTATAAGGAATGCGAACTTTTAAGAAAGCTTCTTCCAAATTTCTTGACTGGGCGTTAGTTCTATATAAAACTGCAATATCTCCTCCGCTAATTCCTTCATTGATTAATTCGGTAGCTTGTTCAACAACAAATGATGCTTCGTCTTTTTCACTGAATGATTGATGATATACAACTTTTGATCCGGCATTATTATCAGTCCATAAATTTTTATCTTTCCTCTGACTATTATTTTTAATAATGTCATTAGCTACATTCAAAATATATTTAGTTGAGCGATAATTCCTTTCTAGTAATATTACTTTAGGTTCTTTATAATCTTTTTCAAAATTCAAAATATTTCTAAAGTTTGCCCCTCTGAAAGAATAGATAGATTGTGATTCATCACCAACAACACAAATGTTTTGATATTTTGCACTTATTAATTTAGTCAATAAATACTGTGCTTCGTTAGTGTCTTGATATTCATCAATAAGAATATATTTATATCTTTCTTGATATTCTTTTAAAATATCAGGATATTTTCTAAATAATATTAAAGGCAACATTAATAAATCATCAAAGTCTAATGAATTACCTTCAAATAATCTTCTTTCGTATCTTCTAAATATTTCTAAAACTTTTTCATCAAAGTCGGTATGAACAAATTTACTGTACCCCTCGGCATCAATTAGCTCGTTTTTATTGCTACTAATAATATTTTTAATTGCTTTAGGATTATAAACTTTAGGGTCTAGATTTAATTCTTTCATCACCTTTTTAATCATCGTTAATGAATCGGAACTATCTAAAATAGTAAAGTTTCTTTTATAGTTCAATTTTTCACAATGTTCTTTTACAATTAATAATCCAAAAGAGTGAAAAGTTGATATTTGAATGTCAAGAGCCATAGGTCCTAAAATATTTATAACACGATTCTTCATTTCTTTAGCCGCTTTATTTGTAAACGTAATAGCTAAAATAGATCCAGGATGAACATTCTTCACGGTTATTAAATACGCAATACGTGTTGTTAAAACTTTTGTTTTACCACTACCTGCACCAGCTAGTACCAATAATGGTCCTTCTGTGGTCATTACTGCTTCAAGTTGTTGAGGATTTAAATTATCTAGCTTCATTTTACCACCTATTTAATCATAACATAAAAAGACTTACATTATAAGTCCTTTTGCGACATATTTTTGTCTTTAAAATGGGTCACAATATTCTCCAAGGCATTTATTAATTTAATAATATTCTCAGGGTTTTCAACATCCCTATATAATTTATTAATTTCCATTTGAACAGATGGAATTTTTGTTTTTAATGATGTGTTTTTTGTAATTGTTCTAGTTCCTTTTGCAGTGAAAATTTGATCAAACCCAATATTTCTTATTTCTTGCTTTTCAAAAATTGTTTTTATAATCATAGGCATAGAATTATAATTATTTAGATTATTGTCAAAATCAGTTCCTAAATCAATATCTAAAAATTTATCTTCACTCATGCCATGAATATCAAAAAATAATTTTATTTGTTCCTTATCAATAATGTTAATAATTTTGTTTTTATAATCATTTGCAGTTCCTTTTTTATCATAATTAAAATCATATCCATCATTTTTGTTCTTATATATAATGTGACATCCAGTTAATTGGTGAAGGATTTTAACTAAACCACCAGTTAACAATTCGGCACTTTTATATTTGCCATTCCGAAAATTTTGAACAGAATGGGGTGCCGACAAAAGGATGGGAATTGTTCCTTTTATATAAGTAAAGGAGGTTGTTTTAGTTAAATCACCATTATATCCGTTATCCAAAAATTCTTTTTCATACTCAAGTATTGCTTTATAAATTTCGATATTATCAACCATTAAACCACCACCATTATCTTGTTTTTCTATGTTCTTTTTCATCGACCTGTACAAGAGATTTTGCTAAAACTTGCTTTAATATACTTTTATCACCAGTTTTCGCGCTTGCCACACATCCTTCAATAAGATGTTTTTTATCTTCTTTGGTCCACTTGCTATACTCAAAAGTATAGTTTGGTATATTTAATTTAGAATTAACATATTCCATATATTGTCTAAAGAACTCCCTTTGAACACGTCCATTTCCCTCTCTAAAAGGGTGAATAATGTCTATTTCGCCATAATAGTAAGCAAGATAATCAAGTAACGAATTTTCATCAACTACTTTTCTCAAATCCTTTTTCATTTGTAAAAGGGTATATTCTAAATATTGCCCAACAAACTCTGGGCGACAAAAAGGAATTCCACTTTTTTGAATATTCTCGTTTCTTATTTCACCAGCAAAATAGTATAAATCTTCAAATACATATCTATGAATACTTAAATAATGCTCTAAATCGAAATTACCAGTAAATTTTCTTAAATATACTTTAGACAATTTAAAAGTAGAAAATCCCCGATCAACATTTTCTAATAGTTGTTTATCTTTTATACCCAGCTTATTAATTAATATATCAGTTCCAGGATAGCAATACAGAGATTCAAAGTTAATAACTTTATCCCACTTATCGTGATCGTTTATCATTATAATCTTCCTTATGTTTCGCTCTATGAAGGTCAACCAATCTTTTTAGAAAGCTATAAGATGTTTTGTTTCTCATTATTGATTCTTTTATCTCTTTTATTTCTTCTTCATTATGATAAGTATCTTCTGTTTCGACATTTGCAACTGATTCATTAATAGCTTTGTCAATATCTTTTTCTGACATATAATCACCTCTACATTATTATAACATGACCACTATCTTTTAAAATGTGTTTTTTGATGACCTCGATTATTTATATCATTTATTTTACTTTCAAATTCATCTTTGGAAAAAGCATTTGTTTCAAAAATTTTATCGTTCAAAATTGATGTTTTTCTTAATACGTGAAGATGACGTGTTAATCCATCACCATTATCTTTACAATAATTAGCATATATATCTAATCTTTTTTGATTTCTAATATTAAAAATTTCATAATATAAATCAAATGTTTTATAATTAAATTCACTTAAAATTTCAATCATATTAGAAATGTTACTATCAATTTTATTAAGAACTACTGACTGTTCTAAACTTCTATTAATATTTTCAAAAAATTTACTACCACAATAAGACTTAATATCAATCAAGATATCTTCTCTATCATGTTCTTTTCCAACAATTATATATGTTTGATCTTCATTATAAACGGCATCAATAATAGTATACATCATTTCTTTATTGGTAGTTGGTAAGTACATCATAATATAAGCAGCGTCATCTATTTCGTGACCAGTACAACACATAAAAGTCTCTATGTTTTTTTTCCATAAATTTAACAATAGTTTTTCTAACTCTGCGCTTCCTTCTGAAAAAACTTTTGCATAATATGACTTGTTTTTCATTACTTCAAGAATATTTAGTTGTTTCCCAAATTGATAGTCAGCCATAGGCACACCCCCCAATTATTTATGACGTTATAATAACATTTAATTCAAAAAAAGTAAAGTAATCATTATAATCATATTTTATATCCGCTTTATAATGTCACTCCTAAAAACATAATGAATATAATAACAATGAAATAAAAGGAGGAATTTGTTTTGAAAAAAATTATTATATCGATTTTTATTGTTTTACTAATAGCATTAGGGACCTTATTTGCTTTCAAAGACAAAAATAAAGATTTAACGAAAGTAAAAGTTGCAGAAGTTACTCACAGTATTTTTTACGCCCCACAATATATTGCACATTCTTTAGGTTATTTTGAAGATGAGGGATTAGATGTCGAATTAATGTTAGTACCTGGTGCCGATAAAGTAGCTGCTGCTGTTTTATCTGGAGATGTTAATATTGGGTTTTGTGGAAGTGAAGCATCAATTTATATTTATAATGAAGGTGAAGAAGATTATCTAATTAATTTTTCGGGTTTAACTAAAAGAGATGGTAGTTTCATAGTTTCTAGAAAAAAAATTGATAATTTTAAACTTAGTGACATGAGAGGAATGAATGTTATAGGTGGTCGAAAAGGTGGAATGCCAGAAATGACATTCGAATGGGCACTTAAGACTAATGGCATTAATCCTAAAAAAGATGTTAACATCGATACAAGTATTGCTTTTGCTGCTATGGCAGGATCATTTATTGGTGGTAATGGGGATTATGTTACTCTATTTGAACCTTTAGCACTTCAAATAGAAAAACAAGGATATGGTCATGTTGTTGCATCGGTTGGTGAACTCGGTGGTGTTGTTCCGTATACAACATATAGTGCGAAAAAAAGTTATATAGATGACAACAAAGAATTAATTGAAGGCTTTACAAGAGCAATTCAAAAAGGGTTAAATTATGTTCATAACAATAAATCAGAAGATATTGCTAAAAACATAATTGATTATTTTCCAGACACATCAATTAATGATGTTACTAAAGTGGTAGACAGATATAAGAGTATTGATTCATGGTATAAAACCACAAAAATTGAAAAAAAAGATTTTGAACATGTTCAAACAATAATGGAATCTGCAGGAGAATTAAATAAAAAAGCTCCATATAACAAATTAGTTGATGTAAGTTTTTCCGTAGAAAATAATAATGAATAAAATATTAAATATTGAAAACTTAAAGAAAATTTATCATACTAAACAAGGTGAAATATTAGCTGTTGATAACTTTTCTTTTAATTTGTATGAAGGGGAGTTTGTGGCCATTGTTGGCCCAAGTGGATGCGGAAAGTCGACTATTCTATCAATTTTATGTGGTTTAGAAAAAATATCAGAAGGAACAGTTAATTTTAATGAAAATTCTACAATTGGGTACATGCTACAACAAGATAATTTGTTTAATTGGCGAACAATTTTAAATAACTGTTTAATTGGTTTAGAAATCAAAAATGAATTAACAAAAGAAAATACTGATTACGTAATAAAGTTACTAAATACTTATGGCCTCGGTGATTTTGTGGATAATTATCCTAGTAGTTTATCCGGGGGGATGCGACAAAGAGCGGCTCTAATTAGAACGCTGGCCACGAAACCAGATATTCTTTTGTTAGATGAACCTTTTTCAGCACTTGATTATCAAACGAGGTTAGCAGTATCAGATGATGTTTATAAAATTATCAAAAAAGAAAAAAAAAGTGTCATAATGGTCACCCATGATATAAGTGAAGGCATATACTAAATAAGTATAAAAAAAAAGATAATTATATTATCCTTTTATTACTTTATTAATTAGTTCAAAATATTCATCTTTTATTTTTTCAAGTAACTTTTCACTATTAGCCTCAAATCTAACTGTTAAGTTAGGCGTTGTATTTGAAGCTCTTACTAACACCCAAAAGTCATTCGTTTCAACTCTTACACCATCAATATCTTTAAATGGTATTTTTTTATTTTTCAATATTTCTTTTATCTTTTCTATTACCTTGAATTTTTTTTCATCAGCAACTGTTACTTTTATTTCATCAGTCGAATAATATTTATTAATCCCTTCTGATAATTCACTTATCATTTTACCAGTTGTTGACAATACTTCAACCATTCTAAGACCAGCATAAATACCATCATCAAATCCTGGAAATTTATCTTTAAAGAAGATATGTCCAGAATATTCTCCACCAAATTCAATATTTTCTTGATGAAGTCTTCTGTATACATATGAATTACCAGTACGATTCATAATATGTTTTAAACCAAGTTTATCTATTTCATTAATCAATGATTTTGAACATTTTACGTCATAAAGCGCCGTCTTATTTTTCATATTTTTACTTAAATAACGATACATTATAATCATATATAAATCACTATCAATAACATTGCCTAAATTATCGACAAGTCCAATACGGTCTCCATCAGCATCTAGAGCAAGTCCTAAATCGCAATTTAACTCAACTACTCGTTTTTGAAGATCAATTAAGTTTTCTGGCACTGATGGATCAGGATGATGATTTGGAAAAGTTGGATCGCTTTCTGCATACATCAACTCATAAACAATTGGTAATGAATCAAGAATATCTTTTATGACAACTGATGTAGTTCCGTTCCCACAATCAACAACCACTTTGATTTTTTTACCTCCCAAATCAAGGGAATTTTTAATAAGTTCTATATAGTCGTTTTTAATATTGTAATGATTTATAGTACCATTTCCATCTATAAATTCTCCCTTGATCGTAAAATTATAAAAATCGGTAATTTCTTCTCCAAGAGCATTTCCAATTTCGGTAAAAGATAATTTAAATCCATTATGATCACTTGGATTATGGCTTGCTGTAATCATTATTCCAGACCAAACATTTAAATATGTTCTAGCATAATAAAACATCGGTGTTGTAATAAGCCCTAGATCGATAACGTTGATTCCGGTACTAGTAATTCCTTTAATTAACGAATCCCTTAAAGAAGGAGAAGATAAACGGTTATCGTATCCAACTAAAGCTTCTGTTTTACCAATACTAGTAATATAAGTTCCAAAACTGCAACCTATTATAAAAGCCATTTCTTCGTTAATATCAATCGGATAGATACCTCTAATATCATAAGCTCTAAAAATTAATGGATTTATTTTACTCATTATTATCAAGTTCCCTTGCAACTAATTTTTTATATTCACTTACACCAGGTTGACCAAATGGTTCCACTTCAAGTAGGTATGCACCTGCTGCTGCGGCTATTTCAAAGAAATAAATTAGTTGACCTATATTAAAAGGAGTTAATGCATCAAGTGATATAAAATTACTATAAACATCATTTTTCATATGAGAAGTCGCTACTTGACTAGCAACTATTTTGTTTATATCATCTAATTTTTTATTATATTTAGATATAACGATATCGTTATTATATTCAACGTTAATAACTGTTTCAAATAATATTTGACTGCCTTCTTGATAAAACTGCCCCAAAGAGTGCAGATCTCCAGTATTAATCGAAGCAATTGGCAAAATAGCTTTACCTTCTTTTCCTTGGGTTTCAGCAAGTACTTGTTTGATACTTTCAACTAATGATAATAGTTTTGGTTCATAAATAGTAAGTGATTCCACTTTTTTTCCGTATTTGTATAAAAGATCCCTGCTGACAGCATAATCAAAAGATTTCTGTTTATCTAATGCTTTGGCACCAAGAATCATTTCATTTATATCTATACCTGAAACCGCTATTGGTAAAAGACCAACAACTGTCATAACTGAATATCTCCCACCAATATTACTTGGTAAAACAAAAGATTTGTAATTTTTTTGATTAACTAATTGTCTAAGACTTCCTTCTTTTGCATCAGTTGTTATAATTATTCTTTTATTAAGCTCGTCTTCAACATATCTTTTATTAAGTTCCTTGTAGATATATTCAAAATATAGATTTGTTTCAAAAGTCGTCCCGGATTTAGAAATCACATTAATAATTACCTCTTTACCTTCAATATATTTTAACAATTCTTTTAAATAAACTGATGATAGTGATGATCCCAAAAAGATTATTTCGGGATTGCTTTTTTTGAAATAAGGTTTGAATGCATCAACAACAGCTTTTGCACCTAATGATGATCCACCCACTCCAATAACAATAAAAACATCACAATTATTACGAATATATTTACTTGTTTCTAAAATATCTTCTAAAACTCCTGGCGTAATACATTTGTCTATATCATACCAATCATTCATCGATGTTCCTGTTTCTAATAAATTAATTATTTTATTTATTTTAGACTGATAATTTCCAACTCTATCAAATGATTTCATATAAGTGTTAAAATCAAATTTAATCATTTTGCTCTCCTTTCTTTACTAAAACTGTGTGTATTTTCTTATCATTTATTAACTCTATATAATTATAATAGGTAACTTTATTATCAATTATAATCTCGTCTTTAGGTTCTTTTAGCATAACTTTTATTTTATAAACCGTGTCTTGATAACGATAAGTTATTTCAAAGTCATTCCATTTAATCGGAACATTAGGAGTGACATATAATTTGTCACCTCTTAAATTAAATCCAATAATATCTGTAAGGGCGACATTGTAAAACCAACCACTAGTTCCGGTATACCAACTCCATCCACCTTGACCAGCAAAATTTTCGTTACTATAGATATCCGCTACAAAAACATATGGTTCAACTTTATATTTCAATGCATCTTCCTTAGTTTTAGTGCGATTAATTGGATTCATCATTTGATAGTGATCGAATGCTAAATCATTCTTTCCTATTTTTAGTAGGGCTTGAATGTACCAAGCGACAGCATGAGTATATTGACCACCATTTTCTCTAATTCCTTTAGGATAATCCATAATATATCCTGGATTATTTTTGTTTTTAGAGAATGCTGGTGTCAAAAGTTTAATAATTTTTAAATCATTATCAACTAACTTAGTTTCTACTGACTCAATCATTGTATCAATTTGTTTAGAATCGGCTACACCAGATAATATGGCGAAACTTTGTGATAATAAATCTATTGTGCATTCTTCATTAGTATTTGATCCTACTGGTTGACCATTATCAAAGAAAGCTCTTAAATAATACTTACCATCCCACGCAACATTTCTTAAAGATTCTTTTAGTTCTTTGTTAAAATCATTATAAATGCTTAAATCAATATTAGCATCATATTTATCAACAAATGCCATGAATTCATTAATTAATTGGTACAAGAAAAATCCTAGCCAAACACTGGTTCCTTTTCCTTCAATACCTATCTTATTCATCCCATCGTTCCAGTCACCACCACCCATAAGGGGTAAACCATTTTGACCTAGTTCATTCATTGCTTTATTTATTATTAATATACAACGATCATAAATACTAGACGTTTCTTCGCCAACTTTGTAATTAATTAGCTTTTCATGTTCGTGTGGTTCAAGTGCGAATCCTGTAATAAATGGTACTTGTTCATCTAAAATACTAAAATCTTCAGTAATTTTTAGATACTCACTAATTGCGTAGATTAACCACAAATAATCATCCTTATATAATGAACGCAAGCCAATATCTAATTTAGGGTGCCACCAATGAAGAACATCTCCTTCTTTAAATTGGTGAGCAGCATTAAATAATATTTGATTCCTTGTAATACTAGGATCAATACTGCATACATTCATTGAATCTTGTAATTGATCACGAAATCCATATGCACCACCAACTTGATAAAATCCTGCACGTGCTTGTAATCTAGAAGCAATACTTTGATATAAAGCCCAACCATTTAATATATAATCAAAACTTTCATCAGGTGTTTTTATTTGAACAGTAGTTAATATATCGTCCCAATGATTTTTGATATTAGATAATTCTTCATTAACTTTTGCAATATCATTATATTTCGTGACAAGTGTATCTAAATTATCTTTAGTGGAACTACCTAAAGTAAAGACCAATTCTTTTTCTTCCTTTTCATCTAGATAGAAATCAACTTCAATTTCTTTAACTAACAAATTATTGAGTATAGCGTTGTTTATTTTTTCAGTACTAGACATATATGCATATAAATGATTAAACTTTTGACTATAAACATTTCTGATACTTAAATAATTATTCTTTTCATTAAATTCACTTAGTAAATAACGTCCTGTTTTTTCTTCAGTAAACCCAAGATTAGGGTTTATCCAAAACTTCAAAATAATTCTTTGTTTACGAGCAGAATTGTTTTTTAGTTTCATCTTATAAAATTTAACGTTATCTTCCTTTGCTACAAATTGAATTAAATTAAGATCGACTCGTTTAAAGTTTCCTATATACTCACTATAACCGAATCCAAATTTAACATGACTGAAATTGATTTTCATATCATTAATTTTAAACCCTTCTGAATAATCATTAACTAAAGCATCATTAGTCCAAGACGTTAATTTGTACTCTCTACTGTTTACGGCATAAGTGAACCCACAGTTATTATTAGTAATAACTGTTCCAAAGTTTTTATTAGAAATGACATTACTCCAAGCTGAAGGAGTATTTGGGTCAACTATTAAATATTCTTTACCATTATTAATAAAACCACCAAATTCATTAAAGAATTTTATTTTGTTTTTGTCATACTTAATCGGTAAACTTGGAACTTCATTTTCATTATGCTTAGTTTTCACTGTGTTTAATTTTTGAAGTTCATTAATATAGTATTGCAGTGAATTATGAAGATTACTATCAATTTTTAGTCTAGCAACCGTTTTTAATAAAATATAATCCTCTTCACTAATTTTGTTTCTATCTAAAACAAAAATTGAACCAGGCGTATTGAAGAAGTTATTAATAGCATACATATGATATTTTTCGTTTTCTATTTCTTTTGCTATAACTTTAGCGTATTGTTCGTTTTCACTATTAATTATAACCAAATCAATGAAAATTGCTTTGCTTTTGTAATATTCAAAAGCATGCAATAATTCTTTAACCAAACTCAAATCACTTAAATCTTTTAAGTCTAATAATATTATTGGTCTGTCACCAGAAATTCCAAAGCCCCATAAATTTGTTTGATTTAACGTGTTTTTAGTTAAATTATCAAATATTTCGTCGCTTACAACAATATAATTTGTCTGTAATAGATAATTAAGCATTGTATTATATAAACGACGGTCATCGCTACTCATATTAACCATTTTATTGCTTGCATTACTCATAATAATAGCCGTTTCAAACCCTTTTTCATTGATAACTTGTTTATTACAATAGGTTCTAACAATGTTTAAAACATGTTCTCGTGATCTTCCAAAACCAGTGATTAAATAAACTGTTTTTTCACTATTTTTAGGTACTAAAATTTTATTTCTTAAACTAATGATTGGATCAAGTGTAGTTCCAACATAGTTACGAAGTTTTTCATGAATTGATTTTGGATTATTAGTATTACGACCTCTACCGATAAAATTATCACGATTTGTTTCATACTCAAAGGAACCAATTGGATCTTCTATAAATAATCGGCTTATCATGTAATAATTTGTATCAGAATTTCTTAATTTCCTTTTCATAATAATAGAATTGGTTTTTTTGTCGTATTCACTATAGACAAACATATTGTTAAATACTGGATGACCAATATCATCAGAATTAAGACCTAAAATAGGTTCTGTATAAGTTGTTAATTCCAACTCTTTATCTTTGTTTCCATTATTTTTAAAAGTGATTCTTCTTATTTCAGCATTGTGTGATTTTGTCACCACTATTTCAGTAGTAGTAATAACATCTTTATCTGCTCTAACAAATTTTATATTATCTAAAGCATATACTATTTCATATTTTTTCGGTTTTACATTAATTGGGGCATATGTGTTTGACCAAACCTTTTTAGTTTGTAAATCTTTAATATATAAAAATTGTCCATAATCCCTTTCAGTAACCTTACGATATCTATTTAATCTAATTTGATAATATTTACTATATCCATTCCCTCGATCATTAATAATAACACTATACTTTGAATTTGATAAAACCGACAACTCAGGTAGTTTTGATATTTGATTATAAACTCTAATATCATTAACAAAAGATTCTTTCTCATATGTATATTTCTTATACCTCATTGTCTCATAATTAATGTGTGGTCTTAATTGAACCTTTTCTTTTATTAACATATCAACAGCTTGATTACGAATATCTTTGTAAAAATATGATTGAATAACACCATCTGTTAAAAAGTTTGTAAGACTTCCTAAAATCATTGCTTGATGATGGGCGTAATATGATACAACTGGTGATTCATCTAAACAATCATATGATTCATATAATCCATATTTACCAAACATATTAAGTGGTTTAAATTTTTCAATATTTTTAATAACTTCTTTTGGAAATAGAGGTAAGGCTAGAAGGGAACTATATGGAGATATAACAACTCTTTCACTTGCTTCCTCCCGAAGCCTTAACTGTGGAATACCAAATGCTTTATATTTATAGTTTTGAGCATCATCTAGATCATTATAAGCGGATTCTGAAATTCCCCACGGATAATTTTTGTTATACTTTTTCATATAATCACTTTGAACATAGTATGCAAAATGATAAGCCTCATCAATTATCGTATTAGCATAACTTGGCATAAATAGAAGTGGCATATAATATTCAAAGAAAGTACCAGACCATGATGATAAACCTTTTTTATTTTTATAAGCTATTAACGTTTTATCAAGACCAAACCAATGCTTACTAGGAACGTCACCTTTAGCGATTGCTAAATAACTTAAAATGCGGCTTTCGCTCATAAATTTATTATAATTAAATGGTTCTAATCGACCTTGGTCAACATGATATCCAACACTAAATACATCAGTGTCTGTATATAAATACTGAAATTCTGTTTTATTTATTAATCTTTCAATCATTTTCAGTAATTCTAGTCGATTATATTTTTCAACAAATCCTTTGGCCACCATTAAAGAAGCAACAAAGTTGCCGCTATCAACACTCGAAATAAAATGAGGATACATAACTTTTAAAGTTTTAATATCATACCAATTATATAGATGACCATGCCACTTATCTAATTTTTTAATAGATGTAATTATTTTTTCGAGCAAATGAAGTGCTTCATCAGTATTTATTAATTTTAATTCGCATGCTGAAATAACCGATACTAACGAAAGTCCAATGTTAGTTGGTGACGTTTTAATATCTGGTTTTATATCTCTATTTTCTTGATAATTATCAGGAATTAAATAATTGTTTTCTTCAGTTAAATTGTCACTAAAGTAACTCCAAGTACTCTTAGCTAAATTATTTAATGTTTCAATACCATCTTTTTCAATTTTATTTTTATCGTGTGCTAAATCTTTACTAATTAAATAGGTAATAACAGGACCTAGCATAAAAATAAATGATAGAACAAGTTTTAATAATTGATGTTCTTTAGAATATAAAGCCCAAACAATTAAAATGATTGCTAAAAAAGTGTTGATCCAAAATTGTTTAATTGTATTACCTAAATTAGTTTTAACTAATTTAGCAGCGTCATCAGCTGTAACCCAATTAAGTAAATGCTTCTTACTAATAGTCATTCGATATATTGAACGAACAAAAGAGTTTAAATATAAGTAAGCATTGTAAGGAATTATTGATAGTTCAGTTATCGCTCTTAGAATAAGTGCTCTATAACCAAATACTAATATGCGATAATATTTCAAGGAACTAAAACTAGAACGACTAATCACAAAATTTTCGATAACTTGAATAATGATTGGTAAAATATATATTAAAATAACAAACAATAACCACCAGTTGGGATTCACAATATTACTATTAAGTGCTAGAAAAAGGATTATTAATAAAAATACATTAATCAATCCGCGTCTGATGTTATCAATGATTTTCCACTTACCTAATAAACTAATTGGATTTTTTTCTTTGATTCCAGATTCATTTCTAACTTTATTTCCAATCCAACTAATTACTTGCATATCTCCTCTCGCCCATCTTGAGCGTCTAGAAGCATCTACTAAAAATTTAGATGGAAAACCATCAATTAAATCAATATCAGTAACATTCCCGGCACGAAGATAATTTCCTTCAACTAAATCATGACTTAATATCAAATTGTTTGGGAAACGTTTTTTTAAGACTTGTTGATAAACCTTTAAGTCATATATTCCTTTTCCATAAAAAGTTCCTTCTTTAAAAACATCTTGATAAAAGTTAGGGTAAAGATTACTGTATGGATCAAAGCCCCCAATTCCTGCATATATTTGTGAAAACAATGATTTATTGCTAGCTTCAACTTCTAAACTAATTCTAGGTTGTAATATACCGTATCCAGCAATAACCTTGGTCTTTGATTCGTTTAAAATGGGTCTATTTAAAGGATGTGCCATGGTTCCAGCTAGTTTTAAAGCACTATTTAAAACCAATTCAGTATCTACGTCTAAAGTAATTACATATTTAATCTTATGATGAAAATTATGGAAAGTATGAACTTTAAAATATTTTTTTTGTTCTTCTTCATTCATATTACCTAATAGCAAGTCATTAAAATGAAGCAATGCCCCTCTTTTCCGTTCAAAACCTAGCCATGTCCCTTCACCTTTATTATATATACGACGGCGATAGACAAAATGAAAAATATTTTTACCATATATTTTGTTTAATCTTTCGGCTTCAGCCACACCAGAAGAAATAATAGTAGAATCATTTTGGTGATTTTCTTCATTATTTTCAAAAGCATCACTTAATAAAGTGAAATATAAATTACTTGTTTTATTGATTAAATAATACTTTTCTAAGCTAGTAAAAACTTGTTTAATTTTTTCTTCAGTTTTAACAATAGTTGGAATAACAACCATCGTTTTATGATTAGATGGTATTCCTTTTGAAAAATCTAGTTTTGCCAATGGTTTTGTTCTAAATAGTCTTAAAAACATATTTTGAACAACAATATTTACTATTTCGCTAATTGGAATCAGAAGTGCTAAAAAACCTAATAACCTATAACTGGTTAAAAAAACTGATAAATAATAGCTTAAAATAGCGGTTATTGCAAATACAATTACTAGATAAAATATAACCTTCAGAAAACCATAATCCTTCTTTTTTAAAAGTCCATCACTAATATTATTATAATCATCTAAAATATCTTTTACTAAAGTATCGGCAGTAACTTTGTCTTGTCTTGCGCGTTTAAGTAAATGTTGACGAATTAAAGTTTTTGTTTCAAGAGTCATTTTAGAATATAATTTATCTTCTTGAAGTAACTTCTCGACATCATTAACTTTTTCGTAAATATTTTCCATAACAAAAATGTTAGTTTCTTTAAAACTTAAAAATATATTATTAATAATTATGTTAGACTCGGTACTCTTTAAATGTTCCTTGTTTATAATATCAATCATTACTTTATTGTTGTTTTCTAACAAACTATTAAATTGTTTGAAAACTACATTAGAATATTCTCCCAACTCTTTAAATTGCTCATTAAAGTAAACAACACCATAACTAGACATTTTATTTAAATTTATATACTTTGCTAAATCTATTTCCTCGTTATTTAAAACCATTTTCTTTAATTTGTTAATAATATTTTTTACTTCTTTTTTATCATTTAATTTTGATGATTCTTCTTCACAAATTATCGATACTTCTCTTAACAACAAAACTTTGATAACTAAAGGTATAATAGATAGTTCTTTATATTTTAAATTATAACCAGTCGTTTTCTGATAATCAATCACTTCTTTTATAATAATGTTTTCATCTATTTTATAATTATACTTTTCCAAAATAGTTTTAAAAACATCATACATATTTAAATATTTACTAGTATAACTATATGCTTTTTTATCTTTAGTAAACTTTTTGATAGAATCTTTTTGTTCAACTAATAAATAATAATTATCAATTATCCACTCATTAACAATACCTACAAAAAAATGATTATTAATCATTTTAATTAATTTATTATAATGTTTTCTTATCCTATTAAATTCATTACCGCTTATCATCTTTAATCACCACCACCTATGTTTGTTTATTTATCTTACTACTTATATAGTATATCACATAATCCATCAAATTAAAACTTAATAACATTGACTCATAAAGGCTTTTATCAATCATAAAACTTTATTTTCAACGTCACTGGGCAACCATTTATTTTATTCTTTTCATCATTTTTTATGACAATATATTCAATAAACTGTGTTAAAAATTCATGTCGTTCAAAATTAGTTAACAATTCAAAATGTTTCCTTATATTAATAGAAATACCTCCAAAATTGTTTTGGTTTGTTTTTTGTATATTTTTTATTTTTTTTAACCTTTCACTCATTATTTTATCTTTTGATGTAATTTCTTTTATCATAAACTTCATTTGCTCATTAGAAATACTATCGTTCATAAATAGTTGCATTATTTCTTTTTTTTTGGATTTACACTTGCTAATATTTTTTGTTAAATCACTAATTTCTAAATTATCATTATTATTAAAAGAAACATCAAAACTATCAATCATATCAAATTGTTTTATAGATTCTAAATATTTAAAAAAGGCCTTTTCAACTTTTTTATGACTTATACTTGTTCCTTTACATGTTCCTAACTCACGTTTACGACATCTATAGCCATAATATGTTTTGTTGTTTCTTTTAGTTCTTTGTGTTGTTAAAAGCGTATTGCAACACCCACACACAACGGTTCCACAAAAATAAACATCCTCTTTGGGTTTATTAGTCCGAAATATTAAACTTGTTTTTTTATGTTTTTCTTGAACTTTTTTATATGTTGCAATATCAATTAAAGGAATATGAGTTCCATTATATTCTTGGTAATCATCCCTGTTTAAATGATATCTAATTTTACCTATATAAGTTGAGTTAGACAAGATAAGCTTTACTGTTTTTGAAGTCCACTTAATAACTTTATTCCCAGTTTTTGATTTTTTAGTTAATATTTTTGAAGCATTAAGTATTTTTGCAATATCTGCAAATGTATTTCCATCAAGGTACATATTATAAATTCGTTTTACAATTGTTGATTCCTCTTCGTCTTCAATTAATTCATTACTCCCTTTTTCACGATTATATCCATATGGTGGCGTTGAACTACATAGTGTTTTCCCCATCTTCGCTTTGCCCGCAAAACCATCTTTAATACGATTGATAATTGCCTTTCTTTCGTATTGTCCAAAAGCACTTTGAATGATAGTAAATAACCAATCACTAGGATTATCTGATTCTATTTTTCTTCCTGTACTATCTATTAACTCACAATTAAAACTATTAAAAACATTTAACAATGTAGCCGTATCAACAACATTTCTTGATAATCTGTCAAGCTTAGTAATTAAAACCTTATTTATTTTTTGATTTTTAATATCATCTAATAGTTCTTTAAGCTTTGGACGGTCTGTATTTTTTCCACTTATCCCAGCATCATTATATATTTTATATATATACCAATTGTTTTTGTTAGCTAGTTTTGATAATAGGTCTATTTGTTGTGGAATAGAATAACCAAATTCTTTTTGATCTTCAGTCGATACTCTAACATAAATACCCACTTTGAAATTATTAATCAACTTTATCACAATTATCCTTTTGAATCATCCTAGAAATTGAAGTCCTTAATAGAAAAGCAATAATTTTAACCTGTTGTTCTTTTGTTAACTTTATCATAACATCACCTAATTAAGCTTATGTGTCAAGTTAATTTATTATCATACTAATTGTACCTATGAGTGAAGCCATAAGCATGGCAGACCGAATTATTGTTTTAACAAAGAGGCCTGGAACAATTAAAAGTATTTATAATATAGAATTAACAGATAAATCATCACCTATCGAGAACAGAAAAGCCAAAGAATTTGCGTATTACTACGATTTAATATGGAAAGAAATTGATTTTCATGTATAGTAAAGAGCATATTAAATACTTAAAAAAAATCAAACAAGAAAAAATTATTATTCTGTTTATTCAAATACTTTTATCCATACTTTTTTTTGGAATTTGGCAATTACTTGCTGATTTTAAAATCATTAACACTTTTGTTTCTTCAAGTCCTTCTAAAGTTATTGAAACGCTTATAACACTACATCAAACAAATGATTTATATCAACATATTTTTACAACAGTTTATGAAACAGTGGTTAGTTTTACTCTTGGAACCCTTATTGGAATAATTATTGCGGCAGCATTATGGTGGAATAAATTTATTTCTAAAATTTTAGAACCTTATCTTATAATATTAAATAGTTTACCAAAAGTAGCACTCGGACCAATTATCATTATATGGATTGGGGCCAAAACAGGTTCAATTATTGTAATGGCTTTACTTATATCAGTAATTGTTACAATTATTAATGTGTTGCAAGGTTTCAATGAAACCGATCCAGTAAAAGTAAAATTAATGAAGTCTCTTGGTGCGAATAAAGGGCAAACGTTTTTCAAACTTGTTCTACCAAGTAGTTTTAATAACATTATCAGCGCTTTGAAAATAAATGTTAGTATGTCTTTGATCGGAATTATAATGGGAGAATTTTTAGTATCGAAAAAAGGAATTGGGTATTTAATAATGTATGGTTCTCAAGTATTTAATTTAGACTTAGTAATAACTGGTGTAATTATCCTTTCGCTTGTTTCAGCCATTATGTACTATATTGTCTACTATATTGAGAAAAGACTAGTCAAAAATGATTAGTCTTTTAATTTTTATTTTCTCCTAAGACATTTACAATTTATGAAAAAAAAGTTGTGCATATTATATCTTAGGAGGTGAAGAATGTATGAAAGAAAAAGAAATTGACAAGGATATTAAAAAACGACCCGAAAAAAAAGATAATTGTGTAACTATAAATATTTATGTAAAATGTGAAAAAGAACATCCTCATTGCTATGATAAAGATAACAATACTTGCGTTGATATAAACGTATATGCTGAATGTGACAAATAACTGAGCCTATGATAGAGAACCGTCGGTTCTCTTTTTTGTCTTAATAACACATATATTTGAATAGACAAGTCATTAAAAAAAGTGTAAAATATATATAGACAAAATAAATGGCAGGAGGAATTTCATGAATTGGTTTTTATTTTATTATTCTTTATTTATGATATATTCATTTTTAGGATGGGTGTCAGAAACAATTTTCGTTAGTATTGATAAAAAGAAATTTGCCAATCGAGGATTCTTAATTGGACCATATTGTCCAATATACGGTCTGTCGGCTATTTTTATAATTTTATTAGCTAGCGAATATAAAGAAGATTTCTTTTTGTTATTTATAATCATTATGTTAATTGCTGCTATTGTGGAATACTTCACAAGCTACATTATGGAAAAGGCTTTCCGCGCTAGATGGTGGGACTATTCGAATCTTAAATTTAATCTTAATGGAAGAATTTGTTTGCAAAACCTAATATTTTTTGGATTACTTGGATCTTTTATGATTTATATATTGAATCCGCCACTTAATAATTTTATTAACAACTTAAATGTTAATACATTAACGATATTAACTATCATTATTGGAATTATATTTATTGTGGATATTATTATATCATTTAAAGTAATTAGGAAAATAAGAACAACTGCTGAAGTATTAAAAAAGGATTATACAGAAGAGATTACCGAAAAAGTTAAAGAAATTTTATTATCAAAATCTTTATTAACAAAACGTTTAATCAAAGCTTTCCCAAATATTAAATCGATCAATGTTCGAATTGGTAACAAGCATCGAAAATAATAAAAAGAAAACCTGCTGAGCAGGTTTTTTTAGTTATTAAGTTTATTAATAATATTTTCGATTTTAGTTCCATATTCAATTGATTCATCATAAATAAAATTAATTTCAGGTATATATCTCATGTCAACACGGTCGTGTAATTGACTTCTAATAAAACCTTTTGCTTTATTTAAAGACGTCATTATCTCTTCTCTTTTATCATCATCTAAAACTGTAACATAAACCTTAGCAAAACTTAAATCATTAGTTAATTTAACATCTGTTACGGTTACAAATTTTATGTTTTTATCTTTCACTTCTGTTGATAAAATATAACTAATCTCTTGAACAAGAATGTTTGCTAACCTATTTATTTTAATACTCATATTTCACCTATTTCTTTGTTTCGACCATTTCGAAAGCTTCAATAATATCTCCAACTTTTAAATCGTTGTAATCTTCAATTGTTATTCCACATTCATATCCTTTTTTTACTTCTTTAACAGAATCCTTTTCACGTTGAATACTTTGAATTTGACCTGTGTAAATAACAATTCCATCACGAATAATTCTAACTTGTGAATTTGATTTTACAATACCATCTATAACATACGAACCAGCAATGGTACCAACTTTTGAAAACTTAAATAATTGACGTACTTCAGAACTACCAATTACTTTTTCTTCATATGTTGGTTCAAGCATACCTTTCATTGCGGCTTCCATTTCTTCAACAGCTTTATAAATAATATCATATAGTCTTATTTCCACATTATTATCTTTTGCATAATTTCTAATTTCATTACTTGGTCTAACGTTAAATCCAATAATTATAGCATCAGCAGCCTTTGCAAGTAAAATATCGCTTTCTGTAATAGCTCCAACACTACTTCTTGTTACTTTAACACGAACTCCTTCAACTTCTATTCTTTCAAGAGTAAATTTAACTGCTTCTGCACTTCCATTTAAGTCTGCTTTAACAATTACATTAACTGTTTTTACACCATCTTGTATTTTTGAAAAAATATCATCAAGAGTGACTGCTTCTTTTATATTACTATTATTATCTTGTTGTTTTCTTTTTCGTTCCTCAGCAATGCATCTAGCTTCTTTCTCTGTCTCAAAAGCCATAAATTTGTCACCAGCAACAGGAATTTCTGATAAACCAGTAATGAATACTGGTTGAGATGGAGAAGCTTCTGTTATTTCTTGACCATTTTCATTTTTCATAGTTCTTACTTTACCAAAACAAGTTCCAACAACAATCGGATCGCCTATTCTTAAAGTTCCGTTTTGAACAATAAGAGTTACTACTGATCCAGTATGCTTGTCTAGACGAGATTCAATAACGGTTCCACTTGCATAGCGATTTGGATTTGCACGATAATCTTGCATCTCAGAAATCAATAAAATACTTTCTAACAATTCACTTATTCCATCACCGTTAAGAGCGGATATTTGATTATATAATGTTTCTCCACCCCAAGTATCAGGCATTAATCCATACTCTGATAATTCAGTCATTATTCTTTCTGAATTCGCACCTTGTTTATCAATTTTATTAATTGCAACAATAATCGGTACATCTGATGCTTTCGCATGATCGATAGCTTCTTTTGTTTGTGGCATAATTCCATCATCAGCTGCGACAATAATTATAACAATGTCGGTTACACTCGCGCCACGAGCACGCATTTCAGTAAATGCTTCATGTCCTGGAGTGTCGATAAAGGTAATTAAACGATCATTACATTTTGTTTGGTATGCTCCAATCGTTTGAGTAATACCTCCTGCTTCACCAGATGCTATATTAGCTTTTCTAATTGTATCAAGTAGCGTTGTTTTTCCGTGATCAACATGTCCCATGATTGTAACGATTGCTGGTCTTGGAACAAGATTTTTTGGATCATCGATAATTTCAAATTCTTCAAAATTACAAATGTCAGCTGTTTCTTCACGTTTTAATTCTTTATTATAGTCAATGGTCAAAATCTCGGCACTATCAAAATTAATACTATTATTAACATTAGCCATAATTCCTAAAGTAAATAGCTTTTTTATAATTTCGGCTGAATTAACACCTAATGCTTCCGCAAATTCCTTAATAGACATGTTTTCTTTATAAAGAACAACATTATCGTTTGTAACAGAAACATTAGAAGTTAATTTTTCCTTGTTTTTATACATTTTCTTTTTTTGATTAGCTAATTCCTCTTTCGAATTAACAGTTGTTGGCTTTTTCTTTATTACCTTACGGTTTTTACTAGTTTCCTCAACTTTGATTTTTGTAGTATCAACAAGCTCTAAAGTTTCTTCGTCATCAACATCTAATTCAATAATGTTATCCAACTCAATAATGGCATCTTCAGATAACATGTCGTCTTTATTAGTCACCTCTATCCCTAGACCAAGGCAATAATTAAGTATTTCCTCTTCCGTTTTATTCATTTCTTTAGCGTATTCTTGCACACTCATCATATCGGTCACCTCTTTCTTATTTAATCATTTCTCGTAGCTCCTCAAAAAGCACATTCGGCACTTCTATTTCTAAATGTCTACTTAAAATTTTGGTTTTACATGCTTTTTCTATAACATTATTATCTCTTTTAAGATATGCTCCGCGTCCGTTTTGTTTACCAGTTATATCAATTACTACTTCATTTTCAGGAGTTCTAACAACTCTGATAAGTTCAGACTTAGGTAATTGTTCTTTAGTAACTATACATCTACGCATAGGGATTTTTTTTAATTTCATAAAAATCCTCCTTTATTCTATAATATTTATTCCTTCTTCTTTTGCTTGTTCATAAGTTTTTATATCAAGTCGGTAATGGGTTAGACGGGCTGCTAAACGCACGTTTGATCCTTTTTTACCAATAGCAAGTGGAAGGTTTTCGTTATTAACAACAACCATAGCTCCTTTATTTGCTTCATCAGTTATAAAAACTCGAACATCTTTGGCCGGACTTAAAGCATTAGCAATAAATTTAGATGGGTCCTTTTCATATAAAATAACATCGATTTTTTCACCATTTAATTCACTAATAATACGATTAATTCGACTTCCACCTTCACCAATACAAGCTCCAACTGCATCAACACTTGAATTTTCAGAATATACAGCTATTTTAGTACGGTTACCCGCTTCACGCGCAACACTATAAACAAGGATAATTCCTTCTTCAATTTCAGGTATTTCCAATTCAAATAAGCGTTTTACAAATCCATAATGATTACGTGATAATAAGATTACAGTTCCTTTTGAATTACTTTCAACTTTAGTTACATAAACCTTAATATTTGAACCCATTTTTATTTCCTCGCTCGGTATTATTTCGGTTTTAGGTAAGATTCCTTGAATTTTTCCAAAATCAATATAATAATTACGAACGTCTTCCATAGCGACAATTCCGCTGATCATTTCATCTTGTTTGTCGCCATATTCTTCATTTATTATATTTCTTTCAGCTTCACGGATTTTTTGTATAACAACTTGTTTAGCTGTGGCAGCCGCAACACGACCAAAATCCTTTGGTGTTACTTCTTCTTCAATTGTTTCCCCTAGTTCAATATTTGGTACGATAGCTCTTGCTTGTTCAAGTGTTAAATGTATTCTTTCATCAAATGGCAATTTTACTTTTTCTATTATGTCTTCTCCATCAAAGGTCTCATCAACAACAATCTCTACTTCACTTTCTGGATCAACTACTGTTTTAAATGAATATACCTTGATATCACCTGTATCACGATTAATATCTACCCTAACGTTAGATAGTGATTTATAATTTTTTTTGTATGCAGAAGTAAGCGCCAGTTCAAGTGCATCAAAAACAATATCTTCGTTAACGCCTTTTTCTTTCATCAATAACTCAAGTGCACCATTAAATGCTTTTATATCCATTTTATTCCCTTCCTCTCTCTTTAGAACATACGTCTAAAATATAACTTTCTTTAATAAAATCGTTTTCATCCAAAAGTGGACTAATAAGATTATTAACAAAAACGCAATCATCAATATCAATAATTCCATCTTTATCAATAATGATTCTTAAAAATTGATGATTATCTTCTTTTTCATATTTTACTTCATCTAACTGATAATTGTTTTCACTCATAACATCTTCAATTAATTTTCTTACCTTATCTTCTATTTTCATAAATTCCTCCATCTGTATGAAAGAGTGGGTCACCCCACTCTTCCTTTCTAGAAACATTATAGCATAATTCTTGCTTTTTGGAAACTTTAAGATGAATATATATATTAATTTTATTATTTTTGATATAATTATATTGGAGATGATAAAATGTTAGACTCTTTTTATAACAATAAGAATAAAAATATATTAATTGGAACAGGTGTTTTTTTATTATATTTGATAGTAACTCTATTTAAAGGTTACCCTCTACATTTACTTGGAATAGAGAATTTAAGTGAGAATGTGGCTTTGCTATATTCACTATTTGTTTCTTTGTTATTAGTAGCTATAATTATCTTTATTTATAGAGATAAACTTAAGCTAAGTATTAGGGATCTGAAACTGAACCATAAAACATATTTTGCAAAATATTTAAAATATTGGCTTTTTGCACTTTTCCTTATGTCATTAACAAACTTGATTATAATAAACTTCTCACCTAATGATCTTCCGACAAATGAAGAAGCCATAAGAAACCTTTTCAGTGTTAGTCCAATCATAGTATTTATCTCAGCTGTTTTAATTGCACCAGTCTTAGAAGAATTGGTCTTCCGTCAAAGTTTTAGAAACATATTTAAAGATGATATGTTATTTATAGTTATGTCTTCATTTATTTTCGGATCTTTTCATGTAGTTGGTTCATTTACCGAACTTATTGATTTTATTTATATTATTCCTTATAGTATTCCAGCGATTGCTTTTGCACTTATGCTCAAGGAAACAGATAATATCCTAGTTCCTATGGGATTCCACTTTTTACATAACGGGGTTTTAATTGCCCTACAATTTTTATTGCTTATACTAGGATAGGAGTGAAGGGATGAAAAAAAAATTATTAATTGTAATGGGAATTATTATTTTGGTTTTTCTAACAGTTTTCGCCTACGCTTATTTTATTGGAACAAAAGGATTAGTGGTTAAAGAAATAAAAATAACTGATAATACAATTCCAAATAATTTTCATGGTTTTAAGATTGTTCATTTAAGTGATATTCACTATGGGCGAAGTGTTAAAGAAAAAGAAATTAAAAAAATTGTTGAAAAAATTAATATTTTAAAACCAGATATCATTGTTATAAGTGGCGATTTACTAGATAGAGATATAGAATTAACCAACGAACAACAGAAATTACTAACAGAACAACTAAAAAAAATAGATGTTACAATTGGTAAATATATTATTGCCGGAAATCATGATTATGATAATGGCATTGATAAATGGCAAATAATAGTTCAGGATAGTGATTTTATCAATTTAAATGATAACTATCAATTAATTTATAATAAAGGAACCACTCCAATACTAATTAACGGAATGAGTTCAAATTTGCACAAGCATATGACAATTGAACAAAAATTAGAAAATCATTTTAAGTTTTTAAAAGAATTTGATAATCCTGATAATAAAACTATAAAACCTGCTTACAATATAATGATTATACATGAACCAGATTTTATTGATGAATTTAAACATGATAATTTCAACTTGATATTAGCAGGGCACTCTCATAATGGTCAAGTTAGACTACCTTTTGTTGATAAATTAGTTACCCCCCTTGGGGCGAAGAAATATCATAGTGAACAATATAATTTAGGTAATACAAACATGTATATTTCAAGTGGTTTAGGAACTTCTACACTTGATGTCCGTTTATTTAATAAGCCGTCCATAAACTTTTACCGTTTAACAACTAAATAAAAAATACTAAAATTAATTAGTATTTTTTATTTGATAAAATCCATGAATAT
The DNA here is from genome assembly GCA_041655535.1 of Bacilli bacterium. Lineage (GTDB taxonomy): Bacteria > Bacillota_I > Bacilli_A > RF39 > UBA660 > DUPI01. Next base: position 94,856 of record JBBAFH010000003.1, on the reverse strand, counting down.
TACAGTAAGTATATACGATGAAATTATCACTTTTCACATTAATCTTAGCAACGGGTTCATCATTTTGTTTTAGCATCACTTTTTGAACACGATCTTCTTCGACAACTGCAATCCACTCAATAAAGTGGGCATCAATCATTGGATGAATCGTTTTACCAATTTGAACAGTTACTTCATTACCTTCCTTTTCAACAAATGGGATATGCTTTTCATAAGTGTTTTCTTCAGTACTTATTGCAATTTCTCCCATTTCTTCTCCGCAGCAGACTAATGTCCCACCACCATCGTTGATTAATTCAACAATATTTCCACAAATCTCACATCTAAATAATCTCATTTGGACCTCCTTATGATTACATTATATCATAATCATTTAAATTGTAAATAATTATACGCCAGTATTTTTATAGTGTTGTTTTAACCATATTTTTCTTATCCAATCAACAGGTATTACAGTAAGTGAAATTAAAATTACTAAAACAAGTTCATATGTGTTAAGCCCAATTACTCTAAAAAGAGTTCCTCCATAATATATAATACATACTTGAATAACTGTTATTAATAACATTATAAACATAAACCCTCTGTTACGAGTAATATTAGCAATAACATTAAGTCGATGCGTTCTAGCATTGAAACAGTTAAAGATACCGATAAAAATAAATAGTGCGAAAAAAGCTGTCATCAAATGTAATCCACTTGAATCATCAATAAAAATTATTTTCATAATAGGCAACTTAATAAATAATACACATAAGATAAATGAATATAAACCAGTGAATACTATTTGACCAAACATATATTTATTAATAATGTTTTCATTTCGTCTTTTTGGTTTTTCATCCATATATTCTTTTAAGGCCGGTTCTCCGGCAAACGCAAGTGCGGCAAGTGTGTCCATAACCATATTTACCCATAACATCTGAACGACAGTTATAGGGTCCTCTATTCCAATAAATGGACCTATAATTGAAATGCCAACTGCACACATATTAATTGTTAATTGCAATATAATAAATTTTCTAATATTTTTAAAAATAGTCCTTCCATATAATATAGCCTTTGATATTGATTCAAAATTATTATCTAAAATAACTATATCTGATGCCTCCTTGGCAACCTCGGTTCCACTCCCCATAGCAATACCTACGTCAGCCTTTTTAATAGCTGGAGCATCATTTACACCATCTCCAGTCATTCCAACAACTAAATTCAGTTCTTGGGCTATACGAACCAAACGACTTTTATCACTAGGAAGGGCTCTTGAAACAACTCTTATTCGTTTTAAATTTTCTTTTAAATATTGATCTGACATCCGAGATAATTCATCACTACTAATAATTAAGGAATTATAATCTAATAAATCTATTTCATTTGCAATAGCTGTAGCTGTACTTTTAGCATCACCAGTTATCATTACAACTTGAATACCGGCTTTTCTCACTTGATCAAGAGATTCTTTAACACCGTCCCGAACATCATCTCTTATACCAATGATTCCAACTAAAGTTAGATTTCTTAATTGCATATTTTTGTCAACTTCACTATTAGTTGTTGCAACAGCAATAAATCTAATACTTTTCTCAGAAAGTTGATTCATTCTATTTAATAATATCCCTTTATTTATAAATGATTTTTTATTACCATCCTCATCATAATAATAATGACATTTATCAATTATAATTTCTGGTATTCCTTTAACCAAAGTAATATTATAATCCCCATTTACTCTAGTCATTGATAATTTAGTTTTACTATTAAAAGGGATTTGTTTTTCTTTTCTAATATTAACATTACTTTTATTAGAACTAACATACTCAAGTAGGGCTCGATCAGTTGCATTACTTCCAATAGCCAGATTTTTTTCGGTATCATAAGTAGCGCTATTGTTATATTTCAATGATATATTTAATAGTTCAAATAATTTATTAGAACCAAATGAAGGCTTGCTAGAATATTCTCTGCAATTTCCATCAATAAAACTTACAACTTGTAACTTTCCTTTGGTAAGAGTACCCGTCTTATCTGTAAATAAAATATTTAAACTACCAAACGTTTCTATTCCAAGCAATTTCCTAACTAAAATATTATCCTTTAACATTTTTTTCATGTTTCTTGATAATACCAAAGTTATCATCATTGGTAATCCTTCAGGAACTGCAACAACTATTACTGTTACAGCTAAAGTTGTAGCATGTAAAAGATGTCCAATCATTAAGTGATGATTACTAAACATATATTTTATTGAACTACTATCAAAACCATTTTTAATTAAAATTACATCAAATAAATATGACGTAGCAACTAAAAAGGCACCCACATACCCTAGTTTACTAATAGTTTTGGCAAGCTTTCGAAGGCGATGCTTTAATGGTCCTTCTCTTTTTTCATCTTGAAGCTCTAACCCAATACTACCATAAATTGTTTTATCACCAACACTAGAAACTAACATAAGCGCTTCGTTTGCACAGACAACACTACCACGCAATACTTTATTATCATTGATATCTCTTGTTACCTCTTTAGATTCACCATTCAGTGCCGATTCATCTACTTCAATACTACCTTTTATAATAATGCCATCAGCTGGAACTTTATCTCCTGCTTGTAATAAAGCAATATCATTTTTAACAATATCATCAATCGAAATTTCTGTTAACATACCATTTCGATATACTCGACAATTGATTTTAGAAGCTTCTTCCTGAAGTTTTTTAAATGAAGCTTCGCTTCCATATTCGGATAATGTTGATATTAGTGATGCTATAAAAATGGCAATTGCGATACCTACTGTTTCATACCAATCAAAATTTCTAAGCAAAAATAAAGTTTTTACAGCAAGAGCAATTAATAATATTTTTGTCATTGGTTCCCCTAAACTTTCAACAAAAAGTTTAACAAAGGAATTTTGTTTTTTTATACTTATTTTATTACTCCCATTTTTAAGTCGTGATTCAATAACTTGTTTATCTGTTAGCCCAATTTCTTTTATATTCACTATTATCACCTATAAAATACTATTAGGTAATAACTTTATCTACCACATTAATAAATCGACAAAAAAAACAGTATCAAATTGATATGCACCCCAAAAGTTGGACATTTTAAAATTATACTGTTTTAATTCTCTTTTTGAATTTACAATTTATTTTTAATTAGTGTTGTCAATGTTTTCACAGATAGATTCAGAATATTTTAAATTTAAATCCCCAACAATATATTTTTCCTGCTCATTATTTAAATTACAAACTATCATTCTATAATTATAGTCCGAATAAAAAATATCATTGTTATATTTTTTTTCAATGCCTTCTGCGTATCTACTACTTATTTCTAATTTTCTTATTAATTTTTCGATACTAACTCTTTTTTCTAACAAAGCTTCCTTTAAAAGCATTGTTTCGTTTTGAAATAAAATTTTTGTTTTATCAGAACAATATATATAGATGTTATCCTCATTCATTTTTTCGAAACTACATTTGTCATTGGGTGTAAATTGAAGGCTAAAATTTAAATCAATCAATTCTTGCTCAATCTTTTCCATTTCTTTGTCATTACAATAATTACCTATATAATATTTAAAAATAATGGTTTTAGATATTAAATTATTATTAATCATATAATCATAAATAGTAATATTATTTTTTTTGTCATAATAATAATTATTTTCGTTGGTACCACAATTTTGTTCAAATAAATTGTTCAAATAAGTTTCTCTATTTTTTTTAATGGTTTTAGTACTATTTAAAGTTTTGAATTGAAAATAACCATCCCCTTGTATCTTTGAATAAGAATATTTAGGTATTTCCAATTCAATTGTTCTGTTATTAATAACCACATTATATGAACTCTTGTAAAAGCCTATTTTCAATAATAACATTACGAGGACAATCGTCAAAAGTAAAATCGACATTATTGGGAAAAAAAATAATTTTCTCATGTTTTCAACTCCTTTACATTAAAATTAGCTATGTGCCTTTATTAAGATATTTCAATAATAAAATATCTACTATCCTTCGATGAAATTAGTATTTTATTTTTAGATACAAAATGATATTTTGGATTAGATTTTATATTAAAATTTAAAAACTTAAATTCTAATTTTTCAAAATCAAAAATTTTCCATTCAAATCCTTGATTATGAAATAAGATTCTATTTTCATCTATAAATGTATCAAATGTATTTATTTTAGTGCTAATTTCTTTAGTTATTTCATCTCCTTTTTTTATGATAATTTTACTATTAGAATTATATGAATAAATAATTTGAAAATATTGATTTTCTTTGTTTAATTTATAATTATTAATAAAGCCTTCATTACTATTATTTTCAAACAATATTTTAATATCCTTATTAAGCAAATTATAACTATAAATTCTTTGATTACCTGATTTATCTAGAAGTGAATAATAAATATAATTGTCATAAATGTAATAATTATATACATTATATGGCAAATAATCCTTTTGAGGTTTTATACTGCCACTACTCTTCATTAAAGTAACTAGACTTTTCTCAAAATATTCGGCAAATTCATAATTTATAACTTCCCCATTGTTTTCTGTGAAAAATATTATTGTTTTTTCATTGTACTTACCTAGGATTTTTGGAGTGTTAATTATATCTGTAATTGTTCCGCTTTTCAATACTTTTAAATCTTTTGTGAGTGGATCATATTCGATAAAATCCCAATTAAACAATTCTTTTCCATTATCGGTTACTATTATATATCCTATATTTATTATTATGTTCGAGTTCCGATAATCTTTTTTCGGATATTTTCTTGTTTTGAAAATATGATTCCTCTCCGCCAGCTTGATTGAATTTATATTTATCAGATGCATTAGTTGAATCTAAAGCTTAAACATTACTACCATTAAAAATAATCATCAATATTAACAATATTTTCTTCATAATTTTCCTTTCTTTATTTAAGTTTATTGAATGAATATTTTTGAATTTTGATCGACAAGTTTATTTATAGCTTTTTTTTATTTTAACCTCCATTCTTCACTTTTATGTTGGAAAAACTATTAAAAACAATATAAATGTTTTATATTGTCGTAGGTGTTATACTTCTATATATTGTAATCATATTATATCACATTTTTTTTAAAAACGAATACTAAAATTTAAATCTTCTTTTATCATCAATTAGATTATACACAATTAAACAATAAGTTATCCATCATGATAGTTATAAGTAATATATAGCTTGATATTTTAAGTAAATCGCTGTTTTGTTTTAATTTTCTTTTTCTTTTTGAATTTTATAATTTATTTTTAGCAGTAATTTTCTTGGTAATATTCTTGTCATAAAAACGCTTAATTTAATTAAAAAACCTGGAATTATAATTAATTTTCTTTTCATCATTTTATTAATTGCATATTCTGCAACAACTTTACTTTCCATAGCTTTAACTGAAAATTGCACTCCTGCCACATTATTAAAATTAGTATTAACTGGTCCAGGACATAAAGCGCCAATATATACATTACTACCTTCGCGACGAAGTTCTTCATAAATAGCTTCTGTAAGTTTTAATACGTACCCTTTAGTTGCATAGTAAGTAGCCATAAGCGGTCCTGATAAGAAAGCTGCTGTTGATGCTACATTTAATATATAACCGCTATCACGTTCTTTAAAATCTTGCAAAAACATTTTTGTAAGTGTATGAACGGCTTTGATATTTAAATCAATCATATCAAGCTCGCGGTCTAAATTTGTCTCACTAAAGTCGCCAAAAACACCAAAACCAGCATTATTTATAAGAATATCAATTTTTTCTTTCTTAACTCTATTATATAATTTCATACAATTAAAAGTACTTGATATATCCATTGAAATTATTTTTACGTTATCTCCTAATTCTTTTTTTATCGCTTCTAGATTTTTTTTATCACGAGCAACAAGTATTAACTCATAACCTTTATCATATAAAACTCGTGCCATATCAGCACCGATACCTGAACTAGCCCCCGTAATTAAAGCCTTCATACTATCAACACCTTCCACTACTATAATTATATAGCATATCGATTCATAAAACAACTTTATATTAAAATTACATAATTTATTCATTTTTAAAGATAAAAATACATTTTGGGGTATTCCTATTATTTTTTGATTATATCTCACTTACAAATTACCATGATTTTTATATAACTTTACTATCTATTAAGCAATTTATAAGAGCTGTGATTATTAGTCTTTTACGCTTTCCTTTTTTCGCAATTTACTATTTAACTCAATCATATAGTAGAATTTTTAAAATTAATAAAAAAAAGAAGAAAATTATTCTTCTTCTACTAATTTTAAAATTACCATTAAAGCGTCATCTCCACGACGTTCACTTAATTTTAAAATTCTTGTGTATCCACCATTACGATTAGCATATTTAGGTGCTAAAACGTCAAATACTTTTTTTGTTGCAACATTATCATTTTGTAGGAAAGCTAATGCTTTTCTTCTAGATACTAATGTTCCATTTTTTCCATATGTAACCATTTTATCTAAAAACTTACGAACTTCTTTAGCTCTTGTTTCAGTAGTTGTAATTTGTTCATTCATAATTAAGTCTTTAGTTAAATTTGCTAACATACTTCTTCTATGTTTATTATCTCTTCCTAATTTTCTATACATGATATCCTCCTACCTATTGATCTTCATCACGGAATTTAAGGCCCATTTCTCTGATTTTTTCAGTTACTTCTTTTAATGATTTTTTACCTAAATTACGTATTTTCATCATTTCTAATTCTGATTTTTCTGTTAAGTCTCCTAGTGTATTAATATTAGCTCTTTTTAAGCAATTGTAAGCACGAACTGAAAAATCTAAATCATCAATTGATGTTTCCAATTTCTTAAGTTTACTATCTTCTTTCTTAGCAGTCATGACACCTGTCATATCTGTAATTTCACTTAATTCTGTTAAAACGTTTAAGTGTTCAATTAAAATTTTTGAAGATAATGCAAGTGCATCTTCTGGTCTCATTCCGCCATTAGTATGCACATTAAGAGTTAATTTGTCATAACTATCATCTTGTCCCACACGAGCACTTTCAACTTCGTAATTAACACGATCGATTGGTGAATATAAAGCATCGATTGGAATATATCCGATTTTGCTATCTTCAACATTAATCTTGTTTTCATTTGATGGAACATATCCGCGGCCATTAGCTACAATCATTTCCATATCTAATTTCCCGCCTTTTGATACGGTAGCAATAACTTGATCTTTGTTAATAATTTCAATATCAGCATCTAATTCAATATCAGCCGCCGTTACAACTTGTTCTTTTGATACTGACAACCTAATTACTTTTACTTCTTTTGAGTGGTTTTTAACAACAATACTTTTTAAATTTAAAATAATTGTTGTAACATCTTCGACTACACCTTCGATTGTTTGGAATTCATGCATTACCCCATCAATTCTAACAGCTGCAATTGCACTCCCTGGCAAACTAGATAGCATTACTCTTCTTAATGCATTTCCTATTGTTGTACCAAATCCTCTCTCCAAAGGTTCTAATTCGAATTTTCCATAATTATTATTTTCCATATACTCAGTTATTTTATATGTTGGTTTTTCAAAGTTTAACACTCTAACACACTCCTTTTCTTTATATTAACCACGTGGACGTTTTGGTGGACGGCATCCGTTATGTGGTATTGGTGTTACATCTGTTATAGAAGTAATTTCTAAACCAGCAGTTTGTAATGAACGAATAGCCGTTTCACGACCAGATCCTAATCCTTTTACAAATACTTCTACTTTTTTCATACCAACTTCAGCAGCAGCTTTTCCTGCAGCTTCAGCTGACATTCCAGCAGCAAATGGTGTTGATTTTTTACTTCCTTTAAAACCTAAAGTTCCAGCTGACGCCCAACTAATTGCATTTCCTTCTTTATCACTAATTGTTACAATTGTGTTATTGAACGTTGAATGAATAAAAGCATTTCCTTCTGGAACATTCTTTTTTACTTTTCTTTTTCTTGGTTTATAAGCCATTAGTTACCCTCCTTTTTAATTAAAAATTATTTTTTCTTATTAGCAACTACTTTTCCTTTTCCTTTACGAGTTCTAGCATTACGATTTGTTCTTTGTCCTCTTACTGGTAATCCACGACGATGACGTGTCCCTTCGTAAGAGTTTATTTCCATTTTTGTTTTAATGTTCATGTTTGTTTCACGTCGTAAATCACCTTCAGTAATTTGTTTTTCGACTTCTTCACGGATAAGCGTTAATTCATCATTACTTAACTCACTTACCTTTTTGTTACCATCAACATTAACTGTTTTTAAAATTGTTTTAGATAAATTTTTCCCTATACCAAAAATATACGTTAAAGATATTTCTACTCTTTTATTATCTGGTATATCTACACCTTTAATTCGTGCCATAAAACACCTCCTATTATCCTTGTCTTTGCTTATGTTTTGGGTTAGAGCAAATTACATGTACCCTTCCCTTACGTCTGATAACTTTACATTTATCACATATTTTTTTTACTGATGGTCTTATTTTCATATAAATCCCTCCTAATTTTTTCTATAGGTTATTCGCCCACGTGTTAAATCGTATGTTGAGAGTTCTATAGTTACCTTGTCACCTGCTGAAATGCGAATGTGATTCATTCGGATTTTACCAGAAACGTGGGCTATCACTATATGTTTGTTTTCAAGTTCAACTCGAAATACTCCCCCTGGTAAAAGTTCTAAAACTTTACCTTCGACTTCTATTGTATCTTCTTTGGCCATCGTATCACCTCTTCGTTAAAATTTTAAATCCTTCTTTTGTTACTAAGACTGTATGTTCAAAATGCGCTGACGGAGAATCATCTCCAGTAACAACTGTCCATTCGTCATCTCCAATAAATACTTCACGTGTTCCTAAATTAATCATAGGTTCAACAGCGATTACCATGCCTTCTTTTAAGATTGGACCGGTTCCTTGTACTCCATAATTAGGTACATCGGGCATTTCATGAAGTTGACTTCCAACACCATGACCAACCAGTTCTCTAACAACGCCCAAATTGAATTTTTTAATGTATTTAGATATTGCATAACCAATATCACCGACACGAGCTCCCGCTTTTATTACAGCCAATCCCTCATAAAGAGATTGTTCTGTATGTTCTAAAAGCATCTTTTTTTCAGAACTTATTTCTCCTACTGGATAAGTCCAAGCGGAATCACCATGGTATCCTTTGTAGCAAGCCCCAATGTCAATAGATATTATATCACCATTTTTTAATTTACGGTCACTAGGAATTCCATGAACAACTTCTTCATTTATAGATGTACAAATTGATGCGGGAAAGCCATCATAATCTTTAAAAGATGGTATTGCACCTGATTTGATTATAAAATTATACGCTAATTCATCTAATTTCTTAGTTGTAATTCCAGGTTTAATATAAGTTTCTAAATGTCTATGAGTCTCACCGACAATTCTACCTGCGATTTCCATTAATTCTATCTCATATGGTGTCTTAATACTAATCATTTTTATCACCATTATCTAATATACTAATTATTTGTTCAAATGTGTATTCTTTACTTATTGAACTATCTATTTCATAGAGTTTATTTTGTTTTTTATAATAATCTATTAATGGAACAGTTTCATTTGAATATACTTGAAATCTTTTTTCAAAAACTTCTATAGTATCATCATCCCGTTTAACTAATAAACCATTGCATTTATCACAATGTCCCTCTACTTTTGGTTTTGTACTATCATACATGTAATTATATACAGCTTGACAGCTACTACAAGTTAATCTTCCAACAATTCTTTTAAATGCTTCTTCCATAGGTAATTTTAGATAGAAAACATAATCAATTTGACTTTCACTTTCCTCTAATATTTTATCATATAGAATAGCTTGGTTAATTGTTCTTGGAAATCCATCCAATATATAACCATTAATACAATCATTGTTTTGCAATCTTTTAAGTAATAATTCAATAATAAGTGTATCATTTACTAAATTACCCAATTCAATTTCTTGTTGAATTTTGTATCCTAATTCACTATTAGATGCTATCTCATTTCTTAAAATAGATCCAGTTGAAATATGAGGAATATTATATCTTTCAGAAATCATTTGAGATTGTGTTCCCTTACCAGCTGCTGGCGGGGCAACGAAGATTATATTTTTCATTTTCTTCGACCCTTACGAGTACGAGTAAATGTACGACTTGTTAGTTGACTATCAATACTTTTATATGTTTCAAGTGCTACCCCAATAACAATTAATACCCCAGTACCACCGATTGATACAGAAGCAGGTAGTTGTGAAACTAAACTAAATATAATTGGAAGACCAGCAATAATTGCAAGTGCTAGAGCACCAACGATTGTTAAACGATAAAGTGTCCCGTTTATATAGTTAACTGTTTCTTCTCCTGGTCTTACACCAGGAATATAACCACCGTTTTTTTGTAAATTTTCAGCCATTTCTTTTGGTTTTAATTGTAAAAATGTATAAAAATATGAGAATCCAACAATTAATAAAATATACAGTATAAATCCTGTTGGACTATTCATTGCTACATAGTTTTCAATAAATTCACCATATTTAGGATTTTTAATAAGTCCTGCAAAAATAGCTGGAATTGATAACAATGATGACGCAAAAATAACAGGTATTACTCCAGCAGAATTTAATTTAAATGGAATATAATTTTGTTTTCCTAATGTACTTGTAGATTTATTAGCATATTGAATTTGAATTCTTCTTTCTGCTGTTTGCTCAAAAATTATTCCAATTACAATAAGTAAATAAATGATTATAAAGACAATAAACATAACTGTTCCCCACATAGAACCACCTTCAGTAAAACTTTGAAATGCTTGATAAAACATTGAAGGAAGACTTGCTATAATACCAGTCATGATAATTAATGATATGCCGTTTCCGATTCCTTTAGTTGTGATTTGATCACCCATCCAAAGCAAGAAAGCGGTACCTGCTGTTAGAACAGTAGCAAATTGCATGTATTCTAATACAGTTCCTGTCTTAATAAAAGCAAATGACATTATATAACCTTGAATAAAGGCTAATATAATACCAACAACTCTAGTAATTTTATTTATCTTAACTCTACCTGTATGTCCCTCTTTAGCTAAATCAGCTAAGTAAGGGATTATATCCATTTGTGCTAATTGGATGATAATTGATGCAGTGATATAAGGCATAACTCCAAGTCCAAAGATTGAAAATTGAGCCATTGCCCCTCCACCCATAACATTAATTAATTCCAAAAAGCCTAAACTATTTGTTCCTAATTGTGCTGAATCAACACCAGGAACAATAATTGTTGTACCTAATTTAAATACGAATAAGGAAAAAAATGTAAAAATTAATTTCTTTTGTAAATCCTTATTCTTGGGATTAAATATTTGCTTAAAATTTGCAAACACTTTAGATCACCTCTGCTTTTCCACCTAATTTTTCTATTTTTGATAGTGCTGTATCAGAAAATTTATGTGCTTTAACATGTAATTTTTTTTCTAAAGTACCATTTCCCAATACTTTTATTCCATTTAATTGTTTTTTAACTAAACCCATTTCTTTTAATAATTCTGGTGTTACAACTGCTCCATCTTCAAAATTATTTAAATCACTTAAATTAATAACAGCATAAACTGTTTTAAATGGTGCATTAGAAAATCCTCTTTTAGGAAGTCTTCTAAATAATGGTGTTTGACCACCCTCAAATCCTGGTCTAACTCCTCCACCACTTCTAGCGTTTTGTCCCTTTTCACCTTTTCCACTTGTTTTTCCTAAACCGCTTCCTGGTCCTCGTCCAACTCTCTTACGAGTTTTTGTAGAACCTGGATTTGGATATAAATTATGTAATTTCATATTATATAATCTCCTCCACTTTCTTACCACGAAGGGCAGCAATTTGTTCAACAGTTTTTTGTGATTTTAAGGCATTAAGGGTTGCATGTGCCATATTAATTTTAGTGCTTGAACCAAGTGATTTAGACAAAATATCTTTAATTCCAGCCATTTCTAATACTGAGCGAACAGGTCCGCCTGCTTTAACTCCAGTACCTTTTAATGCTGGCTTTAATAATACTTTACTAGCTCCTTGAACTCCAAGTGCTTCATGAGGGATTGTTCTTTCATCAACAATAGCTACTTTAATAATGTTTTTAGTTGCTGCTTGAACAGCTTTCTTAATAGCATCTGGTACTTCATTAGCTTTACCAACGCCTAGTCCAACTAGACCTTTGTGATCACCAACTACTACTAGTGCTGAGAAACGGAAATTACGACCACCTTTTGTTACTTTAGTAACACGACTTATGTTGATTACTTCTTCATCGTATTGCTTAGGGCGTGGTTCTCTTCTTTTGTATTCCATTCATTAACCTCCTTAGAATTTTAATCCATTTTGACGTGCTGCTTCAGCTAATTCTTTTACACGTCCATGATATAGGTATCCACCTCTATCAAATTTTACTTCAACGATTTTTGCTTCTTTTGCTCTTTTAGCAAGTAATTCTCCTACTTTAATAGCAGCTTCTGTATTGCCACCATTTTCAATTTTTAATTCCTTATCAATAGAAGAAGCACTTACTAATGTTACAGCATTTTCATCATCAATGATTTGTGCAAAAATATTGTTGTTCGATCTAAACACATTAAGTCTTGGCACACTATGTGTTCCACTTACTTTACTTCTAACTCTCTCATGTCTAGCTTTTCGTACTTCATTACGAGATACTTTTTTTATCATAGTAAATCTCTCCTTTACTTTCGATTACTTAGCAGCTTTTTTACCAGCTTTACGGATAACAACTTCGTCTTTATAACGAATTCCTTTTCCTTTGTAAGGTTCTGGTTTTCTAATCTTGCGGATATTTGCTGCAAATTCTCCAACAAGACATTTATCAATACCTTTGATAATTAATTGAGTATTACTTGGTGCTTCAACCGAAATTCCTTCAGTGATTTTCACCTCTACTGGGTGTGAAAAACCAGCAGCAACTACTAGTGTATTACCTTTTATTGTAAAACGATATCCAACACCAATTGCTTCTAATTTCTTTTCAAAACCTGTAGTTACTCCTTCAATCATATTACTAATGTTAGCGTTTGCTGTTCCGTGAAAGTTTTTAAAGTTTTCATTACGAGCAACAACCTTTAACTCAGTTCCGTTTATTTCAACTGTAATATTGCGATTAATCTCGGTAGAAAGTTCACCTTTGGGACCTTTAACACTTACAATATTACCGTTAACTGATACTGTAACATTTTCTGGTATTGTTATTATTCTATTTCCAATACGACTCATATAATCTCCTACTTTCTACCAAATATATGCTAATACTTCGCCACCAAGAGATTTTTCTCTAGCTTGTTTATCAGTAACAACACCACTTGATGTTGAGATGATTGCAATTCCTAGACCACTTAAAACTTTTGGCAAGTCTGTTGATTTAGCATAAACTCTTAATCCTGGTTTTGATATTCTCTTTAAACCAGTAATTACACGTTCTTTGTTTTGTCCATATTTTAAATTTAGGACAATTATATTTTGAATACTATTTTCTTTGATTTGATAATCACTTATAAATCCTTCGTCTTTTAATATTCTTGCTATTTCTAACTTTATTTTTGAAGCGGGTACTTCAACTTCTTTATATCGCATTTGATTTGCATTACGAATTCTTGTAAGCATATCTGCAATTGGATCATTAACTACCATAAATATCCTCCCTTCAATTTACCAGCTTGATTTTTTAACGCCTGGTATTTGTCCTTTATATGCTAGTTCTCTAAAACAAATACGGCAAATTCCATATTTTTGTAAAACAGCATGTGGTCTTCCACATTTTTTACAACGTGTATATTCGCGTACTTTAAATTTTGGTTTTCTACTAGCTTGTATAACTTTGCTTTTTTTAGCCATAATATCCTCCTTTTTAGAGTTACTTCTTAAACGGCATACCAAAGCCTTTTAAGAGATCGTACGATTCTTCATTTGTTTTTGCAGTTGTTACAAAAACAATATCCATACCACGTACTTTAACAACATTATCATATTCTATTTCCGAAAAAATTAATTGTTCTGTTAGTCCTAATGTATAGTTTCCACGTCCATCAAAAGCTTTTGATGAAATTCCTCGAAAGTCCCTAACACGAGGTAATGTAATGCTAATTAATTTATCTAAAAAGTTATACATATTTTTTCCTCTCAAAGTTACTTTGCAACCAATTGCTTGACCTTCTCTTAATTTAAATCCAGCTATCGCTTTTTTTGCTTTAGTTGAAACTGGTTTTTGTCCTGTGATTGCTTCAAGATCCCTTAATGCTCCTTCAAGCATTTTTGAGTTATGAGATGCATCACCAACACCAATATTAACAACTATTTTGTCTATTTTTGGTACTTCCATAACAGATTTATAATTATATTTTTCCATTAAACTAGGTATGATTTCTTTATTATATTTTTCTTTTAGGCGGTTCACTATATACCCTCCTTCCAATTAATCAATACTCTCGTTTGATTTTTTACTTATTCTTGTTTTTTTATTGTTTTTATCGATTGTGTGTCCTATTCTGGTTCTTTTTTTAGTTTTAGGATCCAAAATCATAACATTAGAAGCATGAATTGGAGCTTCCATTTCAATAATACTACCTGGTGTTTGTCCGTCTGATTTTTTATGTTTTTTAATTATATTAACATTTTCAACCACTACTTTATTCTCATCACGTAATATTTTAGTTATTTTTCCTTCTTTTCCTCTATCTTTACCAGCAATAACAACAACTTTATCTCCTGTTTTAAAGTTCATGTTCTACCTCCTATAACACTTCTTTAGCAAGTGATATAATTTTCATATAATTTTTTTCACGCAGTTCACGTGCAACTGGTCCGAAAATACGAGTTCCAACAGGGCTTTTATCATCTTTAATAATAACGCAAGCATTATCATCAAACTTAATATAAGATCCATCTTCTCTCCTTAGACCAAATTTGCTTCTAACAATTACAGCCTTTACAACTTTTCCTTTTTTTACTGTACCATTAGGAGTTGCTTTTTTTACAGTTCCAACAACTATATCACCAATATTTCCCGTTCTAACGTGACTTCCACCTAATACACGAATAACTCCAAGTTCACGTGCACCAGAATTGTCAGCTACTTTTAAACGACTTTCTTGTTGAATCATATATTAATCCTCCTTTATCAGTTTCCAATTATATAATAATTGCTTTTTCTAAAATTTCTGCTAAACGATAATGTTTTGATTTTGATATTGGTCTTGTTTCAACTATACGAACTTTATCTCCTATTTTTGCTTCATTCTTTTCATCATGTACAGCATATTTTTTAGAGTTTTTAACACGTTTACCGTATATTTTAGCATTTTTGTAAGTTTCTACCAACACTGTTATCGATTTATCACTTTTATCGCTTACAACTTTTCCTATTAATTCATGAGTTCTTTTATCTTTCATAATGCCCTCCTTAATTTCCTAGTTCACGTTCGCGTAGTATGGTTTTCATACGTGCTACTAATTTTCTTAATTCTCTTATTCTAGAAGGCTTTTCAAGATTTCCAGTAGCTTGGCTGAAACGTAAATTAAATAATTCTTCTTTGTATTCTTCTATTTTTTTTGTGATTTCTTCGCTTGAAAGATTTCTTATTTCATCAATTTTCATTAGCTTCACCACTTTCTTTTTTTACAAATTTACATTTGATTGGTAGCTTGTGCATTGCTAAACGTAATGCTTCACGTGCAACTTCTTCACTTACTCCGTCAATTTCAAACATAATTTTTCCTCTTTTAACAACTGCTACCCATTTATCAGGTTGACCCTTTCCTTTACCCATACGAGTTTCTAAAGGAATACTAGTTAATGATAAGTGTGGGAAAATATTAATCCATACTTTTCCTCCTCTTTTCATATAACGAGTCATCGCAACACGAGCAGCTTCGATTTGTTGTTGAGTAATCCAAGCACCTTCCATTGCTTTTAATCCGTATGAACCAAAATGCAATTCTGTATTACCTTTTGATTCGCCTTCATAACTAATACGGTGTGGCTTACGATACTTTGTCTTTTTTGGTATTACTGCCATCTGTATTACCTCCCTTATTTTTCTTTTCAGGAAGGATTTCTCCTTTATATATCCATACTTTTACACCGATTTTACCAAAAGTTGTATCAGCTTCTTTGTGAGCATAATCTACATCTGCTCTTAAAGTATGAAGTGGAATCATTCCTTCTGTATAGCCTTCCGTTCTTGCCATATCAGCACCACCTAAACGGCCCGCTACTGAAGTTTTAATTCCTTTTGCTCCTGCTTTCATTGTGTTTCTGATTGCTCTTTTTTGGGCAACTCTAAATGAAACACGATTTTCAATTTGTTTTGCAATGTCCTCTGCTACTAAAGCAGCATCAATATTTGGATTTTTAATTTCCATAATTGAAATTTGAACATTTTCATCTACTAATTTTGCTAATTTATTTCTTGTTTTTTCAATTTCTTCTCCACCGTGACCAATTACAACACCAGGTTTAGCAGTGTTAATAATTACTTCGGTTTTGTTAGGTGTTCTTTCAATCAGAACACTTGAAACTGCTGCGTCTTTGAACTTCTTTTCTAAAAATTCACGGATTTTAATGTCGTTAACTAGAAATTTAGAAAAATCTTTATTTCCAGCATACCATTTAGATTGCCATGTTTTATTAATACCTATTCTAAGTCCAATTGGACTAACTTTCTGACCCATCAGTTACCTCCTTTGCCTATTTTTCATCACTTACGATTATTGTAATATGACTTGTTCTTTTCTTAATTGGATCCACATGTCCACGAGAACCAAATCTCATTCTTTTCATTGTTTGACCTTCATCAATTAATGCTGTTTTCACATATAAGTTTTCTTTTTTTAATTCTAGATTGTTTTCAGCATTTGCTACAGCTGAAATTAATACTTTACGAATTAATCGTGCAGCTTCTTTATTTAAATTTTTTAAAATAATATCTGCATCAGATACGCTCTTACCACGTACTAAATCTATAACTAAACGAGCTTTACGAGGTGCTATTCTAATACTTTTTGCAATCGCTTTCGCTTCCATTTTAGTCCTCCTCCCTGGCTAATTATTTTTTCTTTTTGTCATCGCCATGTCCACCAAATTTACGAGTTGGTGCGAATTCACCTAATTTGTGTCCAACCATATCTTCCGTTACATAAACAGGAATAAATTCTTTACCATTATGAACAGCAAATGTGTGTCCGATAAATTCAGGATAAATCGTTGAACGGCGAGACCATGTTTTAATGACTTCTTTTTTCCCAGAACCACTGATTCTTTTTACTTTATCCATTAAATGACTATCAATAAAAGGTCCTTTTTTTAAACTTCTTGCCATTTAAACCATCCTTTCAATTATTTTTTACGACGACGAACAATTAATTTGTTTGAAGATTTTTTCGTGTCGCGAGTTTTTAAACCAAGAGCTGGTTTACCCCATGGAGTAACCGGTCCTTTACGACCAATAGGTGCTCTACCTTCTCCACCACCGTGAGGGTGATCATTAGGGTTCATTGCAGAACCACGAACTGTTGGTCTAATACCTAAATGTCTTTTACGACCAGCCTTACCTAGGTTAACTAATTCGTGATCTTTGTTTCCAACTTCGCCTATTGTTGCACGACAAGTTCCTAATACTTTACGAACTTCCCCGCTTCTTAAACGAAGTAAAGTGTATTTTCCTTCATGTCCTAATATTTGAACTGATGAACCAGCTGAACGAGCCATTTGTGCTCCTTTTCCTGGTTTTAATTCAACATTATGAACCATTGTTCCTTCTGGAATATTTTCAAGTGGTAAACTATTTCCGATTTTAATATCAACGTTTACTCCACTTTCTATTTTATCTCCAACATTTAAATTGTTAGGAGCGATGATGTATCTTTTTTCACCATCTTTGTAATTTATTAAAGCTATGTTTGCTGTTCTGTTTGGATCATACTCAATCGAAGCAACAGTTCCTTCAACACCGTCTTTATCTCTTCTAAAATCAATAATACGATATTTCCTTTTGGCACCGCCACCGCGATGTCTAACTGTGATTCTACCTTGATTATTACGACCACCTGATTTTTTTAATGTTACAACCAATGATTTTTCAGGAGTTGTTTTTGTAATTTTTGTATTTTGTACAGCTGTCATTCCACGAGTACCATTAGTTATAGGTTTATATGTTTTAATCGCCATATTAATCCTCCTTCAAATTATTGAAGTTCAATTGAACTTCCTTCACTTAATTTAACCATTGCTTTTTTGACTTTATTAGTCTTACCGTAGTAACGACCAACTCTTTTTTTCTTTGGTTTTACATTGATAATATTTACACTATCAACTTTAACATTAAAAATCTTTTCAACAGCTTGTTTTATTTGCACTTTATTTGCTTTAACATCAACACTAAATGTGTAAGTGTTATTGTCTGTAGCTAAAGTACTACTTTTTTCAGTAATAATCGGTGCTTTAATAATATCTCTATAATTACTCATCATTAGACAAGCACCTCCTCTATAGCTTTTACTGCTTCTACAGTAATCACCATTTTATCAGCACTGATGATATCAAGTGTGTTTATTTCATCAGCTTGTAATAACATAATATTTGTTAAATTTCTTGTAGCAAGAATTAAATTATCACTTAATTCTTCAACAACAATTAATGTTTTTGAATTTGCTATTCCTAATTTTTCTAATGTTTTAATCATTTCTTTTGTTTTTAAACTTTCAACATTAAAACTTTCAACAATAATTAATTCACTATTAATCGCTTTATACGCAAGCGCTGATTTAAGTGCTAAACGTCTTTCTTTACGATTCATTTTTTTACCATAGTTTTTTGGCGATGGTCCGAATACTACTCCTCCACCAACCCATTGTGGCGATCTTGTACTACCTTGACGAGCACGGCCAGTACCTTTTTGACGCCATGGTTTGCGTCCTCCACCACGTACTTCTCCACGTGTTTTTGTTGAATGTGTACCTTGTCTTTGTGAGTTTCTAGTTAATGTAATTGCATCATATAAAACTGCATCATTTGGTTCGATTGACCAAATTTGTTCATTTAAAGTAATATCTTTTACTTTTTCACCACTAATATTTAATACAGATGTTTTACCCATATATATTACCTCCTATTAATTTTCTGTCACTTCAGCAGTTTCTTCCGCTAAAGCTTCTTCAAGAGTTGGTTCTTCTATCACTGGTGTTTCTTGTGTTACAGTTTCATTTATTACTTCGGAATCAACAACGTTACAAAAATTTAATTCTTCTACTTCGTTAATTTTTCCAACATTTTTGATTGCAGATTTAATAATAACTAATGATTTTTTAGGTCCAGGTATATTACCTTTTACTAATAATACATTATTTTCTAGATCAACCATAACAATTTCAAGATTTTGGATTGTTACAGTTTCTACTCCCATATGACCTGGTAAATTTTTACCTTTAAAAACACGCATTGGTCTCATAGAACCCATTGATCCTGGTCTTCTATGATAGTGAGAACCATGGCCCATAGGACCACGAGCTTGATTATGGCGTTTAATAACACCTTGGAACCCTTTTCCTTTTGAGGTTCCGGTTACGTCAACAACTTCACCTTCAGTAAAGATATCAGCTTTGATTTCTTGACCTAATGTATAACCGTTAGTGTCAACACCCCTAATTTCTCTAAAGAAGCGCTTAGGTGTTGTGTTTGCTTTATTGGTATGCCCAATTGAAGCCTTTGTCGCTAGTTTTTCTCTTTTTGTACTAAATCCTAATTGAATTGCACTGTATCCATCGTTTTCAGTAGTTTTGATTTGTGTTACCACATTTGGTTCAACTTCAACAACAGTTACTGGAATTAATTTACCTGACTTAGTAAATACTTGAGTCATTCCAATTTTACGACCTAAGATTCCTTTCATATTTTCTTCCTCCTACATTTGTATTTTATAATTTGATTTTAATATCAACGCCACTTGGAATATCTAAATGAGTTAAAGCCTCAATTGTTTCCTTGCTTGGGTTATTAATATCAATAAGTCTTTTGTGTGTTCTTTTTTCAAATTGTTCTTGTGAATCCTTGTATTTATGAACAGCTCTTAAAATAGTGATTTTTTCAATTTCCGTTGGCAATGGAACTGGGCCACTTATTTCTCCGCCTGTTCTCTTCACTGTTTGAATGATTTTTGCACACGCAGTATCTAAACTTTTGTGTTCAAATGCCTTCAATTTGATACGAACTTTTGTTTTCGACATCTTTCTTCCTCCCTTCGTCTACCTCGAGTGTAGACTAGCTCCGTACGAATAACTCAATGCACCATAGAATATTTAACAACTCAACCTGGTGTGTCGACAACCTCGCACATCAACGCTTCACACACACTAAAGATTATACACACATATTTTATGTAATGCAAGTGTTTTTGATTACTTTTTTTATTTTTTTTCTCGCTTGATATTTTTGATAATTATAGATAAGTCAATAATGGTTTTATCAATATTTCTCATTCCATTACCAACTGGATAATATGTTGGGTAAATATTATACTCAACATCATTGATTTTCTTTTTAAAAGCGATTTGGCGACATTTTGAAACTTGAATATTTTCATTTAAAACGATACTACTTACTTGATTACCAAACGTTACAATTATTTTGGGTTTTACTAAATTTATTTCCTTATATAACAAATCTAAATATTTTTTAAAAACTTGGTTAGGTAATGGTCTAGCATCTATTTGAGTACATTTACCTAAATTGGTAATAAAATATTTATGTTTTTCAACATTATTATAAACTAAATCTGCAAATTGCTCATCCCATTCTTTTCCTTTTCTTAACATGATCTCGTTATAAACATTCACATCTAATAATTTTAGTTCATAAAATAATTTCCAAATGTTTTTAGAACCAATCCAAGGAGCTCTTATTCCTTTCCATTCTTTAAAAGAAGCAACGTTTCTCGCAGTTGGATTCATAAACACAAAAAGAATTAGTGGTTGTTTTGAACATCCACCATTATATATAGAACGAAGTTCTTTAGAACCATATTTTGATTGTAACTTATCATACTCTTTATTTAATTTTTTCAAATTCATATTTTCACCATTCTAATTATATAATATCTAAAGATTTTTTTAAAAAAAGATCAAATAAAAATTTGATCTTATAAATATATATTATTTAACAAATGGTACTAAAGCCATTAAACGAGCTTTTTTAACTTCACCAGCAATGTGTCTTTGATGTTTTGCACATGCGCCAGTAATTCTTCTTGGTAAAATTTTACCTTTATCAGCACTTATATATTTTTTAACAATTTCAACGTCTTTATAATCTACAGTTTTACCTGTACACATTTGACATATTTTTTTCTTTTTTCTAAAAAATTCTGCCATTTGATTCCTCCTTATTAATCTATATCTTCATCAGTATCATCTAGTGTAACGATATCTCCCATATTGCTATAAGCATCATCACCGCTACCTAAATCAAATCCTTGATAACTATTGTTATCTTGGTAATCGTATGGACTATTTCCAAAATTATTATTATTGTTGTTGTTATAGTTTCCACTTGTATTTCTTGCTTGCGCTTGAGCTTTTGATTCTAAAAATTGAACATTATCCGAAACAACATCAAAAGTATATCTCTTATTACCATCTTTATCATCATAAGATCCTGTTTGAATTCTTCCATCAACCGAAATTAAACTACCTTTATCTAAATAATTACAAATAATTTCAGCTTGTTTTCTCCAAGCAATAACACCAATAAAATCAGCCTCTCTTTGGCCTTGGTTATTACTAAAATTTCTATTAACAGCAACAGTAAATCTTGTAAAAGGTACTTGACTATTAGTATAACGTAGTTCTGGTTTTGCTGTTATTCTTCCAACTAAAGATACGCGGTTCATATTACACCTTCCCTTTTTAATCTAGTTTTGTTATTAAATGTCTAATTACTTCTTTGTTTATTAAAGCTAAACGATCAAATTCATTAATAGCTTTATCGTCATTAGCTTCTACGTTAAAAAGAAAATAGTAACCACTTTTAAACTTTTTAATTTCATAAGCTAAATCTCTTTTTCCATAGTCTTTAAAGTTAGTTATTTTTCCACCATTAGTAACTAAAATATTTTCGAAGTTTTTAGCGACTTCTTTTATTTCTTCTTCTCCTAACGTTGGTCTAACAATAAACATAATTTCATAGTTTCTCATTATTCCACCTCCTTATGGTCTTTGGCTTTTTAAAGCAAGGAGTAATTTAATACTCGCGAATTGATTATAACAAACTTAACTAAGTTTGTAAACCGTTATTTTGCTTTTTTTAATTGTTAGGTAAATTTTAATATACCTGCATTCCTTATTATATTATATATTAAAGCGGAAATGACATATATCTCCATCATTCATAATATAGTCTTTACCTTCAAGACGCATTTTACCTGCTTCCTTGACGGCTTTTTCACTGCCAAGTTCTTTTAAATCGTTGTAGCTAATTACTTCGGCACGAATAAATCCTTTTTCAAAATCAGTATGAATTACACCAGCGCATGCAGGAGCTCTCATTCCTTTTTTAAATGTCCACGCTCTTACTTCTTCCTTACCTATTGTAAAATAGGTTGCTAGTCCTAGCAGTTCATAAGTTACATTAATTAATTTGTTTAAACCACTGTCCTCAAGACCTAAATCATTTAGAAAATCATTTTTTTCATCATCGGACAATTCGTTTAATTCTGATTCAATTTTTACGCATAGACTAATAACTGAAGCACCTTCTTTTGAAGCATATTCCCGGATTTGACTCACATACTTATTTTCACTATATAAATCTTCTTCATTTACATTGGCAATATATATAATTGGTTTTTGGGTTAATAAATTAAAGTGCTTAACAAAATTTAGTTCTTCATCATCAAATTCTAAACTACGAACAGGAATGTTTTTCTCTAAATTATTTTGAATTTTAGTTAACACTTCTATTTCTTTCAAGATTAATTTATCTTTTGACATTACACCTTTTTTACCAATTCTGTTAATTCGATTGGTAATAACTTCTAGGTCTGCTAACATTAACTCAATACCCACAATTTCGATGTCCCGGATAGGGTCCACTTCTCCCTCAACGTGGATTACATTGGAATCTTCAAAGCAACGTACTACTTCACAGATTGCATCAACTTCTCTAATATTAGCTAGAAATTGATTTCCTAATCCTTCTCCAACTGATGCTCCTTTTACTAAGCCAGCAATATCAATAAATTCAAAGGTTGTTGGCACTGTTCGTTCAGGAATAGATAATTTTGTTAAAAAATCTAATCTTTTATCGGGAACAAGTACAATACCTTGATTAGGTTCAATCGTTGCAAAGGGATAATTTGCTGCTAATATATTTTGTTTTGTAATGGCATTAAATAAAGTTGATTTACCAACATTTGGAAGTCCAACAATACCTGCTTTTAAACTCATAAATTTCACCTCATATAAATTTCTAACTGTTGTATTATACCATAACTATTTATGTTAAACAATGGCGTAAAATAAAGGAACAAGATTCTCTTGTCCCTAGAATTTTAAAGAGCAGGATATGTGCTGGTTCCAAGTGGTAAACCAATTATAAACCAGCAAACAATAATTAAAAGAATCAATCCACCAACAATCATAATAGTTGGCATTAATAAGCGATAAGTTCCAAATATTGTGATCTTTTTATCTTCATTATATTTTTGGATAAATCCCAACATAATAATAAAATACACAAAAATGGGTGTCATTGATTTTCCTATTCCATCCGCCATTTTGAAAATAAACTGAGTAAAATCAGGGGTGATATTTGAACGCATAAATAAAGGAACAATCATTGGAGCCATTAGCACCCACTTACCAATTGTTGAAGGAATAAATATACCCATTATAATGGTAACAATAAATAAAGTTACGATTAATGGTAGTCCAGAAAACTCTAATGTACTCATAAAACTAATTAAATTTGAAGCAATAACTTCTCCTACATTAGTCCAATTAAGAATCGCAATTATTTGAGCAATAAAGAATAACAGAGTTAAAGTATAACCGATTCCATACAATTCTTTGGAAAAACTTTTACTATAATCCGTCGTATTCTTAGATACTTTTCCGTAAATAAGGGTTGTAACTATTATAATACACAACATTATGTAAGGTAACCCTTCTTTAAATGGAGCATTATCTGAAAACAAACTTGCAAAATAAGTAGCACTTTCAGAATCTAATAAAACTCCCGAAAAAGGTAATCCGGGAATTATTGAATAGATCAATAATCCTATAAAAAACATAAATACAACAGAAGAAATTAACATTGGTTTTTTATTATTTTGAGATTCAATTTTTTCAACTATTTCTTCGTCCAATTCTTCCTTTTTACTTTCCTCTTTTTTCCATTTAGTTAACTTAGGTGATATTTTCTTTTCTAAACGATATGTTAAAAGTAATGCGACAAGAATCAAGGTTGTTACTGATATATAAAAATTAGACATTAAATGATATTTATAATTTTTATCAACATCTATTTTGGCAGATTGTTCTGTTAAAATTCCTAGTAAATAATCATTGTTATCACTAACAAATCCAGCACCATAAGCAAGTGTTAGTCCTAAAAAGACAGTAAGAATTCCAAGAATTGGGTTTCTTCCCATTGCTTTATATATTAATGCAACAAGAGGCATTAAGAATAAATAACTGTAGTCACCAATAAATGAAAATAATGCACTTACTATTATAACTAAAAATGTTAGTAAAAAAGGTGTTAATTTTTTTAGTGGCTTAACTAAGGGTTCAATAATTCCACTAAAATCTATAAAACTTACAGTTATTAATGAAACAATTAATAGCCCTAGTGGTTCAAGAATTTGAAAATTAGTTATAGCACTTCCTAAAAGAAACTTAATTCCCTCGATTGAAAAAATATTTTTAACAGTTATTAATGAAGTTTCAAGGCTATTATTAACAATAGTTGTTTTTTGACCCTCCAATCCTAACAAAGATAAGATTGAACTTATAATTATGGTTAATATTGTTATTAATATAATTACAAATATCGGGTTAATGTTTCTTTTCGTTTGATCTTTCTTCTTCTTCATAAATCCTCCTAGTAAGTTATGATTTTTTTAATTTTTTTATTAAACTCGATTCTCGGAAGCATAATACTTCTTTCACAATTGATACACCTTATTTTTATATCCGCTCCAACACGAGTTATTATCCATTCGTTAGTTCCACATGGATGTTGTTTCTTCATAACAACCACGCTTCCTACTTTATATTCCTTATTCATTTAATTAACCTCTTTAGACGTTAATTTTTCTTTGTTATTATTTAGACTTGTTACGATTTTAGTTAAAATAATATTTTTGGATTCCTCAAGTTTTAAATGTTTTACTTCAACTCGAATTCTATAATCAATCATTGCTCCACTAGCAGACATAGCACTTAATCCGACAAAATTAACTTGACCTTTAATATTTTCTAATTCAGATGTTAACTCCAAACATATTTTTTCGAAAACTTCTTTTGTTTTAATTACATCATAATCAGCTGAAACAGGAATATCAATTGTTAATATTGGGTTTTTAATGCTGTTATTAATAGATTGATCAACATAGCGATTAGGGATAGTCTTAACCTCTCCATTGTATGACGCAATTTTTGTAGTTTTCAAACCAAAACTTATAACTTGACCACTGTAACCACCAACAGTAATGTGATCTCCAACGGCATACTGGTTTTCTAAAATAATGAACATACCAGCTACAAAATCTTTTAAAATGTCTTGTAATGATAATCCAATTACTAAGCCAAGAATACCTAATGAAGCCACAATATTTTTTGTTTCAACACCAAATGCTTCTAATAATAATAAACCACAAAGAACAATTAGTGTATATTTTACAAGATTAGTAAATAAACTAATTATGGTTTCATGTTTTCGATGATTTATTCTAGATGACGAAAGAATTCTTTTTATTATTTTTTTTAATATTATGTATATAAGAAAACTTCCAATTATTGCAACAATCGGTAGGATAATTTCTTTTTTTAAAATTTTTTCAATGATTTCCATAAAACTACTCCTTAATATTTATAATTTCTAAAATTCGATTTAAATCAGCAGTATTATTAAAATTAATAATTATTTTATTATCTTTTATTTTGATTTTAGTATCAAGTTTTTCTCCTAATAAATCTTCAACATATTTATAGTTTTGTTTATCTTCGGGTACCCGGCGAGTAATTTTAACTCGTCTTTCAAACTCCTCACCATCAGCGACTCTCTCTAATTCACGAACAGGTATTTGTTGATTTATAATCTTATTTGCTGTTTCAATTATTTGAGTTTCATCTTCTAGCTTACTTAAGATTCGAGCATGACCCATTGTTAATTGACTATTTACAATCATATCTTGAACTTCTTGCGGTAAACGCAAAAGACCTAAAATGTTTGTAATATGACTTCTACTTTTTCCAATCTTTTTTGATAATTCCTCATGCGTTAATTTTAACTTTTCTAACATTTGTTGATAGGCATTTGCTTCCTCTATTGCACTTAAATTTTCTCTTTGAAGATTTTCTAGTAAGGCAATTTCCATCATTTGAATATCGTTAAAATTTCTGATAATAGCAGGAATAGTTTCTAATCCAGCTTTTTTACTCGCACGAACTCTTCTTTCACCAGCAATTATTTCATAGCCTTTTATCGTCTTTTTTATTATTATAGGTTGAAAAACACCATGTTCTTTTATTGAAGATGCTAATTCATTAATTGCATTTTCGTCAAACACTTTACGTGGTTGATAAGGATTAGGTCTTAATTCACTTAAATTAATTTCTATTATTTCTTCTCGATTTGCTGTTTCGTATATCTTTTTTTCAACGCTAGCAAGATCTAAATTTTCACTGTTAAAAAGTTGCTCCAATCCCATACCAAGGGCTCTTTTTTTATTTTCCATTTCGTTCAATCACTTCCTTAGCTAAATTCAAATATGCTTCTGTTCCACGACTTTGTGGATCATAGGCTAGAATTGGTTTACCATGGCTTGGTGCTTCTGATAAACGAACTAATCTTGGAATTATTGTATCATATACGCGTTCCTTGAAATAGCTTTTAATTTCTTCAACTACTTCTAGTCCTAACTTAGTTCTGCTATCTAACATTGTAAGTAATACACCCTCAATATCGAGAGTTGGATTTAGATTTTTTTGAGCCAGCATAATTGTGTTTAATAATTGCATAATTCCTTCTAAGGCGAAAAACTCACATTGAACTGGAATTATAACTGAATCACTAGCCGTTAATGCGTTAGTTGTTAAAATTCCTAAAGATGGTGGACAGTCAATAATTATATAGTCAAACATTTCTTTTGTTTCACTTAAATATTTTTTTAATTGGCCTCCTTTAGCAAAACCAGGTTCTTGGCGACTTTTATCCATCAATTCAATGTCTACTCCTGCTAGATTTATAGTCGCAGGAATTACATATAAATTCTTGAATTTTGTTTTTACAATCACTTCATTTAATGTTGCTTCATCTATTAATAAATCATATATGCTTTTTTTAACATCAGCTTTATTTAAACCAATCCCGGTGGTTGTATTACCTTGTGGATCTAAATCCACCAATAAAACTTTTTTTCTTAATATACCTAATGAGGCTGCTAAATTTATACTTGATGTTGTTTTTCCAACTCCACCTTTTTGATTAACTAGTGAAATTATCTTTCCCATTCTATCACCATTTTCTATATGTATATCTATTTATTATTTTATCATAAACTAGATAATAAATCTATGATATCAACCTAATAAAAAAGATATTTCAATTAATATCTTTTGTAGCTGATGTTGCAGCAATAGTTCCTTCTCCTATAGCAGTAGTTATTTGATATATTTCTTTTTTTATAACATCACCACATGCATATATATTTTTTATATTAGTTCTCATTGTTGGATCAACCAATACATATTGTTTTTCTAACTTGACACCCGATTTAACTAAATAATTTGTGTCTGGAATTTGACCAATATAAATAAACATTCCTTCAATTTCTAATTTACTTATTTGATTATTCGTAGAAATATTTATAGCTTTTAATTTGTTGTTTTCAGGTATTATTGTATTAACTACACTATTATATTTTATCTTTATATTTTCACGACTTTTAAGTTTATCTATAGTTGCTTTGTCAGCAGTTAACTCATTACGACGATGAATTAAAAAAACTTCTGAACAAATAGTTGATAAATACATTGCTGCTTCTACAGCACCGTTACCGCCACCAACTATAGCAACTGGTTTATCCTTAAAGAAGAAACCATCACATAATGCGCAAAATCCAATTCCTCTACCAATCAATTTGTCTTCGTTTTCTAATCCAAGTTTTCGTGGAACCCGACCGCTCGCCACAATAACTGATTTACATTTTATTTCCTCTGTTTCTGTTTTTACAATTTTGTAATCACCATAATTTTCAACCGAAACAACATTTCCATACTTGTATGTGACGTTTAAGTCAGTAACTTGTTTATTCATCTTCATTGACAAAGTAGGTCCCTCAACTCTAGTAAATCCTGGATAATTTTCAATATTAATAATATTATTCATCAGCCCACCAGGAGCACTCTTTTCAATTATTGCCACATTCAAATTTGCGCGTCTTAAATAGATTGCTGCTGTCATCCCAGATGGTCCGCTGCCGATTACAACACAATCAAAATTTGACATCTTCAACATTCTCCTCATCATTATATAAATTACTTAGTTTTGAACCACGCTTCTTAAAGATAAATAAAATTATACCCGTTACTACCATTGAAATAGAGGCAATTTGAGCCATTTTCAAATCATTAAACATTAAACTATCAGTTCTAAGACTTTCTATAAAGAATCTTCCGATTCCATACCACATTAAGTAAAAGGCAGTTATTTGTCCAATTTTAACATATCTATAACGGCGAATAAGTAAAATTAAGAAAAATCCAACTAAACACCATAACGATTCATATAAAAATGTAGGATGATAGTAGACACCATTTATTTTCATCCCATCAATTATAAATTGTGGAATATGTATACTGTTTAAAAATTCAAGAGTTGTTGCCGCTCCATGAGCTTCTTGATTGAAAAAGTTGCCCCAACGACCAATTGCTTGACCAATAAGCATGCCTACTGAAATTATATCTAATAATCTAAATAGATCTGCCTTGTGTTTTTTAGCATAGAAGATAATAAATAAAATACCAAAGATAATAGCACCGTGAATTGCTATTCCTCCCTCCCATACTTTAAATATGTCGACTATATTATTTTTATAATATTCAAAATTGAATGTTACATAGTAAAGTCTGGCACCAATTATTGATATAGGGATAAGAAAGAAAAATAAGTTAATCATAAAATCTTCATTAATTTTCCATTTTCCTGCTTCCTTAATAGCCATTGTTCCTCCTATTAGTAAACCAGTTAATATTATAACTGAGTACCAATAAATTTTGATAATGCCCAAATCTAAAAATATAGAACTCATCTTGCATTCCTCCTTAGTATTGGTTCTATTACTAACGCACCCATTAATAAATTCATTGCTGATATACATATGGCAACAATAAAACTCATAAATAGATTTTCTATATTAAAGTGATTTCCTAATATAAAATCAACCATGTTTAAAATAAATACATTTATAAATGGATAAAACAATCCTAATGTTAAGCCAGTGATTGGTAATGTTAACCAAATTAAAACTGGTTTTATAGTTTTATTTAAAATGTATATTATAATTGCAGCCATTAATCCCCAAAATCCAAAGTAACTATCATCTATATATATAGTCTTTTTAAAAATTAAAGATACCGCGATTAATACCAAAGCATACCCAAGCATATGAATTAACCAATCAATAAAACTATTAAGACGTTTAGATTGATTGTTTACTATTACTATTTTCATATTTCCTCCTTATTGCATTTTTGTTATCTTTTATATTATATAATATTTATAGTTTTATTACAATATTTTATAAAAAAAACATAAGTGTTAAAATAACACATTTCTACTTATCCCTTTAATTCTAATAATATATCTCTTAATTCTGTAGCTCTTTCAAAATCTAAGTTTTTAGCAGCTTCACGCATCTCAACTTCAATATTCATTATTAAATTTATCTTATCTTTCTTGCTTAATTTTTCCGGTTTTACTTCTTCGAGTTCTTGGTTATTGCTTATCAACTCTCTTACTGATTTAATTATTGTTTGTGGCGTTATGTGATGTACTTCGTTATATTTTTCTTGAATTAAACGACGACGATTCGTCTCGTTTATAGCTACATCCATTGCATCACTTATTTTATCTGCATACATTATAACTTTTCCATTAGAATTTCTAGCGGCACGTCCAATCGTCTGAATCAAACTTCTAGAACTACGCAGAAATCCTTGTTTATCTGCATCTAAAATTGCAATTAAACTAACCTCTGGAATATCTAATCCTTCTCTTAATAAATTAATTCCAACTAAAACATCATATTTACCTAGTCTTAAATCTCTAATTATTTTTAATCTCTCAAGAGTTATTATTTCACTGTGTAGATAAGCAACCTTTATATCCATTTTTTTCAAGTAAGCAGTTAATTCTTCGGACATTTTAATGGTTAATGTTGTTATTAAGGTTCTTTCATTTTTGGCGATTTGATCATGAATACTACTTATTAAATTATCAATTTGACCTTTAGTTGGTTTTATTTCAATTAGAGGATCTAACAAACCAGTTGGACGAATTATTTGTTCAATTATTTTGTTATCTGATTTACGCAATTCGTAATCTCCAGGGGTTGCTGATACATAAATTACATTTTTTAATTTTTTTTCGAATTCTTCAAATTTCAAAGGACGATTATCCTTAGCACTAGGAAGTCTAAACCCAAAATCAACAAGTGTTGATTTTCTTGATTGGTCACCGTTATACATTCCACCAATTTGAGGAATAGTTACGTGAGACTCATCTATTATCATTAAAAAATCATCACCAAAAAAATCTATTAAAGTCGTTGGTGTTTCGCCTGCTTCTTTTAATGCGATATGTCTTGCATAGTTTTCTACACCACGACAAAAACCTGTTTCTGTAAGCATCTCCAAATCATAATTAGTTCGTTCTTGTAAACGTTGATATTCTAATAGTTTTCCTTCTTGTTTAAATTTTGACAATTGGACTTCTAATTCTTCTCTAATATTTTTAATAGCAACTTTTAACTTTTCCTCACTAGTTACAAAATGACTGGCAGGAAAAATGCTGATTGATCTCTTATTTGATAGTAGTTCTCCAGTTAAAATATCAAATTCATTAATTTTTTCGATTTCATCACCAAAAAAATCAACTCTAATAGCCTTTCCGTGTTGACTAATAGGAACAATTTCTAAAATATCTCCGCGTGCTCTAAAAGATCCTCTTTTTAGATCAATATTATTTCTTTCATAAAGCATATCTATTAATTTTTCAATAATTACATTACGATTAACATTATCACCAACATTAATTGTTAACATTTTATTTTTATATTCATCTATTTCACCAATACCATAAATGCAAGACACCGATGCTACTACTATTACATCATCATTATTAAGTAAGGCTGAAGTCGCCGAGTGACGAAGTTCATCAATTTCGTCATTGATTGAAGCATCTTTTTCAATATAAGTGTCTGTTTTCGCGACATATGCTTCTGGTTGATAGTAATCGTAATATGATACAAAATATTCTACTTTATTGTTTGGAAACAATTCTTTTAATTCACTATATAATTGACCTGCAAGAGTTTTATTGTGTGCTAAAACAAGTGTTTTTTTGTTAACACTAGCAATTACATTTGCTACAGTAAAAGTTTTCCCCGTTCCTGTTGCACCTAATAAAACTTGATGTTTCTCATTATTATTAATATTATTGATTAACTCTTCAATCGCTTTAGGTTGATCTCCTGCTGGTTTATATTTGGAAACAAGTTCAAATTTCATATTACCACCCCAATCATTTTATCATTATTATATTATATAAACAAGATTTTACTTTTTTAAGAGTTAAAAAAAGAGTTAAAACAAATTTAACTCCTTTTGTGTTAATCTTGATAATTATTTAATTTTACTAATTTTAAAAGTAATTTGATACTTATCTCCAAAATCTACTTCGTCAACATCTATAAAATATCCAAGTTCTTCAATCTTTTTCCCACAGCTTCTAGCATACATTATAACTTCTTGAAAATTTCCTGAATTATTTTCAATGCTAGCAGAATCTAAATCATTCACGGCTGGGATATTATAATTCGGTTCAACTGATTCGAATTCATTAACGTCGGTTTTAGGTTCTCCTATTGCTTCTGTTGTTTCTTCTTCATCAAAATTAAAGTTGTAATCAGGTTGAATATTATCAAAATAGTTACTATTAGAAAAATCATTATTTGCTGTCGGTTGAATATCTGGTTCAATATTATAATTAATTTCAGGGTTTATTGGTTCTTCAATAGTTATTGGTTTCACGTCTGTTTCCTCAGTATTTAAATTTTGTGTAGTTTCTACGTTATCTATTTTGAAATCAAAATCATTGAACTTTCCATCATCATATTCTTTGGTTCCAAGGTTATTAACATCGTTGGTAACAAAACTAAAGAATTTTCCTTCTGTTACCTGTGGCTCAATAATCGGATCATTTTGAACAGAGTTTAAATCAGCAAATTGTTCATCTGATTTTAACAAACTATCCAAGTCTGCCACTGGTTTTTCAACATGAATTTCCTCAGCATTTTTTTCGATTTTATCAATATCTAAAAAACCAGGTTTAAAGTTTGTTTCTTCAATCTCATTTTTCGGAAAAGAAACTATCGCTGGTTGTTCATCAATATTTTCAAAATCATCAAAAATTTCTATTTCTTCAATTATTGGTGTTGATGGCATGTTGAAAATATCTTTTTGAGATGGATTATTCATTTTTATTTCCTCATTTCGATTTTCTTCAGGTTTGCTTACAACATCTAACAATTTATCGATTTCTTCATCAGTTCTTCTAACTGTTAAACGTTCGGCAATAATTCTGTTTAACATTTCTTGTTGTTTTGTTTTATCCGATAGTCTAAGTAAAGAACGAGCATGTCTTTCAGATATTTTATTATCTAATAATGCCTCTTGTACTAAATCATCTAAATTAAGTAATCGTAATTTATTTGAAATCGTTGATTGATTACGATCAATCTTTGATGCTAATGACTCTTGATTCAAATACCCCATATCCAATATTTTTTTATAAGATATTGCCTCTTCAATAGGTGTTAGATCTTTTCTTTGAATATTTTCAATAAGTGCAACTTCGGCACTATCATGATCATTTAAATTATTAATAATAGCTGGTATTTTTTCTAACCCCGCAACAGTACTAGCTTTATATCTTCTTTCACCAGCGATTATTTCGTATTTATCACCAATTTCTCTAACTAAAATTGGTTGAATTACACCGTGTTCTTTTATAGAACCAGCTAATTCATTAATAGCTTTTTCGTCAAATTTAATTCTTGGTTGGAATCTATTAGGCAATATATCATCCAAATTTAAATTAACAATTTTTTTATCGTTTTCCACACTTTACCTCCCTTTTTATTCTTTTATATATATATGATACTATAATTTTTAAGATAAAACAATATGTTTTGGGAAATATTTCCCAAAAAAAGAAAAAGTGAGTATTCACTCACCTTATAATGGTTTTTTCTTTATTTTATCGAACCTTCTAGGATATTTCATTGGTGTTAATTCTTCTTTTTTTACAAGTATCAAACTTCTAAAACTATTCTCTATTGGCAAATAAAACTCCATCTTATTTATAATCTTACATTTTAATTCAATAAGTGCTTTATTCGATAAACTTATTTCCCGGGAAATATTACCTTTTAATGGTACGAAAAATTTGTCCTTTTTTACTATAGGAATACAGTATTCCAATAAAACATTTAAGGGTGCAACCGCTCGTGCTGTTACAATATCAAAAGACTCCCTATTTTCTTGACCAAATTCTTCAATTCGACAGTGAATTGTCTCTATTTTTTCAAGTTTCAATTCTTTAATTACTTCATCTAAAAAGGTAATTCGTTTCAGTAATGAATCAATCAAGGTAATTTTTAAATCAGGGTATAATATTTTGATTATCACACCGGGAAAACCTGCACCAGAACCAACATCACATAGATTTTGAAAATCCTCAACTTTTATAATTTTAATTATTGTTGCACTATCATAGAAATGTTTTAAATAGACTTCTTCCTTTTTAGTAATTCCGGTTAAATTCATTTTTTCGTTCCACTCAATAAGCAATTCATAGTACTTTTTAAATTGTTTTCTTTGATAATCAGTTATTTCAATTCCTAATTCACTAATTGCTTGCACAAATTCCTGTTCATTCATTTCTTTCACCCTTTTTTAAATACACCATAAGTATTGATATATCGCTTGGATTAACACCACTAATACGTAGAGCTTGCCCGATTGAAGTCGGACGTATTGTTTTCAATTTTTGTTTTGCTTCACTAGCAAGATTGTGAATCTTATTATAATCAATATTGTCTGGTATTTTCTTCATTTCCAACTTAATCATCTTTTCAGCTTCTTTTAAAGCCTTATTAATATAACCCTCATATTTGATATTTATTTCTACTTGTTCAATTATTTCAGTTGAATAGGGAATATCTATAAATCTTCTTAATTTTTCAATATCAACTTCTGGCCTTTTTAAAATATCATATATTGTAATACCATCTTTTATTATTGCAGAATTAATGCTTTCTAAATATTCATTTACTTCTTTAGTAGGAGTTATTTTATTGTTTTTTAAAAGATTTTCAAGTTTACTAATATTCAATAATTTTTCTTGAAATTTTTGATATCTATCTTCATCTATTAGACCAACTTCGTAACCATATTGCCTTAATCTTATATCAGCATTATCATGTCTTAATAGTAGGCGATATTCTGCTCTTGAGGTTAAAAGTCTGTATGGATCAATTACCCCTTTAGTGACTAGATCATCTATTAATACTCCAATATAAGCATCACTTCTTTTTAAAATCAAAGGTTCTTTTCCCTCCAATTTTAACGAGGCATTTATTCCAGCAATTAACCCTTGGCAAGCTGCTTCTTCATAACCACTAGTACCGTTAATTTGTCCAGCAGTATACAAGTTTTCAATTATTTTTGTTTCTAAACTTTGCTTAATTTGAGTTGGATTAATAGCATCGTACTCTATTGCATAAGCAAATTTTAAAATTCTTGCGTTTTCTAAACCACTAATACTCTTAACCATTTTTTCTTGAATGTCGTGGGGCATGCTTGTAGAAAACCCTTGTATGTAAATGTCATCGTAATAAATACTTTCAGGTTCCAAAAATATTTGGTGGCGTTCTCTATCAGAAAAACGAACTACTTTATCTTCAATAGAAGGGCAATATCTTGGTCCAACACTAACAATGTCATTTAAACCTCCATACATACTGGATTTTTCTAAATTTTCTTGAATTAATTGATGCAATTTTGCATTTGTATATGTTAAATAGCAAGGTTGTTGACCTTCTATTTCATAATCATAAGTAAAATCATGATTAAAACTTAAATAAACATTATCACCAGTTTCGATTTTTGTCTTGCTAAAATCAATTGTATTTTTATCAATACGAGGTGGCGTTCCTGTTTTTAATCTAAGAATTTGAAACCCTAGTTCTTTTAAGTTATCGCTTAGATGTAAACTAGGTTTTTCATCATGTGGACCTTTTCTCGTCCTTGTACTACCTATTAAAACATCTGATTTTAAGTAAGTACCTGTTGTTAAAATTACCATTTTACCAATTATTTTTGTTTTATCATTTAATAAAACCCCGTTTACTTGGTTATCTTTTATTATCAAATCTTCAACCATTGCTTCCATTATTTTTAAGTTTGGTTGATCATTTAAAACCTTTACCATTTCCTTAGGATAAACAATTTTGTCTATTTGAGCTCTTAAAGCTTGAACAGCTGGTCCCTTTCTACTATTCAATTTTTTAATTTGAATTTGTGATCGATCAGCTACTTTTCCCATTTCTCCACCCAAAGCATCTATTTCTCTAACAACAATTCCTTTTGCACTTCCTCCAACTGATGGATTACATGCCATGTCAGCAATGTTATTTATATTACTAGTTATTAATAAAGTTTTGTGATTTTTTCTAGCTGACGCTAAAGCAGCCTCACAACCAGCGTGCCCAGCTCCAACAACAATAATTTCATATTCCATTTTACACCTCCTTTATCTATAAAATTGAAAAATAAAAAGAGTAAGAAACCCTTTCTACCATAAATTATGATCTTTCATTTCTTTTTCGATTTTCCGTAACATATATTTTCCACCTTTATTTAAAAGAATTTGAACCAAATCCCAACCTGGGCCTCGATTTCCTTCAATAATTAAAGGGCCTTTATCAGTAATAGCAACATCCCATCCAACAATATGAATTTTATCATTAACTAAAGCTGCTTTTGTAACCATTTCTTTTATCTCTTCAAAATAAGGTATTTTATAACCATCAATCACTACTTTTGTTAGAGGGTGAACATTGGATTTTTCAAGTTTTTTTGTATACCCTGGTCCTTTTAGTATTCCTTTTTCAATATCAATCAAGGTTGATAAACCACCTGCATGAAAATTATCAACAACACTATCTCCGTGGCCTATTCTTGCAGCCATAAAGAAAATATCAACTTTCCCATTAATCGCTGAAGTCATAACTCTTATTGTGTTAACACTTCCTGGATTAATTTTTCCCCAGTCTTTATTTTGAATAATAAATTCTTCTAAATACATTTTATTTTCTTTAATTTCTTTATAGAATTTTTTAGTATTTTTAATTTGTTTAGTTTCCACTTTAGTTATTCCGTCGCCACCTAAACCGATTGTAGGCTTTTTTATAAAAACTTTATGTTTTTTTATAAATTCTAAAAACTTATTATATCCATCCTCAGGGTCATACATATCTCTTTTGGTAAATTCACCATAATTTTTAAAAAAGTTTGTCTTAGTAGAAATAAATGGAGCATATTTAATGTTGGCTGCTTTCTCATAAAATTTTGATAAGTAACCAATTGTCGCATATTCTTTTCTTTCTTTCCAAGATCTCTCATAAAAACGATAATTCAAATAATCTTGCATACCACTACCTAAAAATAGGGTTGATAATACAGTATCGCTAAACATTAGAAACGGACTTTTCCCATTTTTTTTACTAATTGTTTTTAAATCATTGTAAAATCTTTTATAATTTCCTCTAAGCGCAAAACTAATTATTTCCATCTAACTCACCTTTTTTTCCTAGTTAAAGTATAGCACAACTTCTTTTTATAAACAATATTTATTTACCCAAACAAAATTGACTAAATAATTGATCTATTAATTCATCCTCGTATGTATCCCCGGTTATTTCACCTAATTTTTGCCATATACTTTTGATATCGATTTCAATCATATCTATATACATCTCATTTGCAATTCCAAGCTCAACATTTCCAATACTTTTTAGAGCTTGTTTTAAAATTGAAATACTTCTGGCATTAGTCAAATATGTTAAATCGTTAGTAACAATTTGTTCTAAATTAAAAATTTCTTTTATTTTTTCTTTTAATTCAATAATACCACTGTTTTTAATTGTACTTACATATACAATATTTTCACTAGGTATTTTTGTTTCATCAATTTTTTTTGTTAGATCAATTTTATTAATTATAATTATATAATTCTTATTTTCTAATTTTGAGATTATCTCTAAATCTTCAGCATTTATAGATTCATTATTATTTAAGACATATAAAATTAAATCAGAATTTTCAATAAGATCTAAACTCTTTTTAACACCTAGGCTTTCAACAATATCATCTGTTTTTCTAATACCCGCTGTATCTATCATATTAAGAATCAAACCACCAATATTAAGTGTACCTTCTACAATATCTCTTGTTGTTCCCGGAACATCTGTTACTATTGCTTTATCTTCATCAATTAATTTGTTTAATATACTACTTTTTCCTACATTTGGTCGACCTATAATTGAAGTTTTAATTCCTTCTTTAATAATTTTCCCATTTTCACTTTCTTTAATAATTGTGTTTATTTGTGTTTTGATATTTCCTATTTGTAATTTTAAATGTTGAATTGTTAGTTCAGGGATATCTTCATATTCTGGATAATCGATATTTACTTCAATATTCGCAATTATTTCAAGAAGTTGTTGACGTAAATTTTGAATTAATTTTGAAACTTTTCCACCAACTTGATTAAGTGCTAATTCACGTGATTGCTCAGTTTTGGAATTTATTAAATCCATTATTCCTTCAGCTTCAAGTAAGTCAATTCTACCATTCAAAAAAGCTCTTTTGGTAAATTCGCCTGGTTCTGCTAATCGACAACCACTATTTAATAAAACTTGAAGAACTTTATTAGTTGTTGTTATTCCACCGTGGCAATTAATTTCAACAATATCTTCACGAGTAAAAGTTTTTGGACCATGCATAATTGAAATTAAAACTTCATCTATGATTTTGTTTTCTTCAATTATATGACCATAATTAATCGTGTGAGAATCAACTGTTTCTAAATTTTTACCAACAAAAACATTATTTACAATGCTAATCGCTTCTTTACCACTAAGACGGACAATCGATATTGCCCCAACACCTAGAGCTGTCGATATTGCAACTATAGTATCATCCATTTTTTCACCTCACTTCTTTATTTTTATTCCTATATATTTAGGAAGTTCTTTTGGATTTTTAAAAATACTAAGAGATATATATTTATCAACTATTGTTACAATCCACGCTTCTAAATAGCGAGGAGGAGTAATGTTAAGTGGAAACATATGTCTTAAAATAATATTTTCGGTTTTTTTATTCAATAAATAATCGAAATGAGTTTTCGAATTATTTAGAGCATCTTTAGCATGTGCGAAACCGTGTTTAGATGAGATTTTTTTATCACTTTTCTTATTATTGATTTTTCCATCTATCAACCAAGGTTCACTATAAAAATCATGAAGTAATCCTCCAATAGCAGCACTATTATAATCCATTTTTAATTTTTTAGCAATCTTATATGATAAAATTGAAACTTTTAAAGAATGAATGAAAACAGATTCGTTATCATGATGTTGATATGTCTTTCTAATCTGAAACTCATAATTTTTTATTATTGGCTTCACTATTTCATAATATTCTAATTTATCAAATGTTTTAATTTTATCACCCCTTTTATAAATTAATTCTACAATAATAACAATTAGTAGTCAATAATTTATAAAAAAAGCAATTATTTAAGTTGTTTAAATAATTGGCTTAATTTTATTTTTCTTTATATTTTATAACAATGTATCGATTTGGTTCTTTACCTATGCTTTCTGTCTCTAGCTCATCATATGTTCCTATTACTGTGTGAACAATTCTTCTTTCATATGAATTCATTTCATCTAACTTAACATCAATTTTAGTTTTTAAAACTTCTTTAGCAATATCTCTAATATCGTATTCTAAATTTTTGATCTTTTTAGTTCTATATCCAGAAACATCAACACTCACCTTTATATTAAACGGGATTTGATTGTTTAGTGACTGTCTTAATATTTGTTGGAAAGAATTTAATGTTTTTCCTTCTTTTCCAATAATAATAGCATTATCAGAAGTTATTAAATTTATTTTTAATATATCATCACGAATTTGAATTTCACAATTTATATCTACATCCATTAAGTTGGAAACAGTAGTAAAAAAGGTTTTTAAATAACTTTTTAAATCTTCTATT
This sequence comes from Bacilli bacterium, assembly GCA_041655535.1. Classification (GTDB taxonomy): domain Bacteria; phylum Bacillota_I; class Bacilli_A; order RF39; family UBA660; genus DUPI01. The sequence continues at coordinate 54,899 of JBBAFH010000003.1, read as the reverse complement.
TTTAAAACTTTTAATTCGTATTTTTTACTTTTAAATAATTTAGCCTCTACTTCCGTAAATTCTGTTATTATTTCTTCTTCAATTACCTCTAAATCATTAAGAGCCTTTTCTAATACATCTTCTTTTGATTTTCCCTCGAAATTATGAATTTGCAGCATTTTTTTTACTCCCTTTCACAATTAAGTTTTGAACAATAGTAAATCCACTATTAAATATCCAATATAGTCCAATTCCGGTTGTTAAATTAAATGAGAATATTGATATCATTACAATCATAATATTGGTTGTCATTTTCATTTGCTTTTCTTGTTCTGGTGACATTGATACTGTTTTATTTAATTTAAACGAAAAATAAGTTGTACCAATAATCAATATAACAAATATTATATAATAATATTGATTAAGCGCAAAAGCTTCCATTGGTGTTCTTCTTAATTCAAACAAACCTAAAAAATTTTCTTCAAATAAAACAGGTAGCCTATTTATTGCTTCAAAAAAAGCAAAAAATAATGGAATTTGAATAAAAGCAAATAAACATCCTGACATTGGTTTTATATCATACTTTTTATATATTAATAGTTGTTCTTGACTTTTTAGCATCAACGAATCACGATCAGTTTTATTTGAATATTTTTTATTTAACTTTTCTAATTCTGGTTGAGCTTTCCCCATATTAGTAGATTGAGCTGCCGTTTTTGCTGTTAACGGAACTACTAGTAATCTTAAAAAGATTGTTATCGCTATAATGGCTAATCCATAACTGTTTAAAACTTTTCCAGCTTGAATTAAAAGGAAGGCTAGTGGCTTAACAAATACAGTTGTCCATAATCCTTCATAACCACCATCTGTTATTTTAAAATTTTCACATTCCTTTAAATTTTCAATTTGTATGTTGTTTTTTTCATATACTTGAATTGTCTCTGCTTTTTCTGGTCTACACAAAATATTTTCGGTATATATTTTTCCTTCATCGTTGAAATTTTTAGTGCATCCTGATACAGCAAATATTAAAACAAAGATTAATAGTATTTTGATATATTTTTTTTTCATTTAGTTTCTCCTAACTATTTTAAAATATTAATATCCTTTATTATTTTATTTAAATCTATCTCTATTTCTTGGAATGATTTTTTAATTATTCCACTATTTACCATTATAATACAATTAAATCCATTTTGGTAGGGGTTTTTATCAATTATTGATTTTAACTGTCTTTTTATTTTATTTCTTTTAACAGCATTACCAATTTTTTTACCTACTGAAAAACCAAAAAAATAATTCTCTTCGGTTGTCCTTTCAATATAAAGACTTAAATATTTATAGCGAATAGGTTTAAATGTTTGAATAATTCTATTATATTCACTATTTTGTTTTAATATATTCTTTTTTTTCATATTTTCACTCCAGAGAATAAAACACCACAGTGCGTAGTGTTTTTAGTGTGATAAAACTTTGCGTCCTTTTTTACGTCTTCTATTTATTATATTAGATTTCATACGTGCAAAAAAACCTTGTTTTTTACTTCTTTTTCTTTTATTAGGTTGAAAAGTTCTTTTCATAATTACACCTCCTGAACTAATTCACATTTGCTCTAATAATTATATAGATGTTTTGTTAATTTGTCAAACAATATTCACACAACTTTGTTAATATCTATTTTTTTTTAAGTCTTTGTTTTCTTATAAGAACTAAGTTATCCCCAATTATGTGGAAAACTTTTCTATTTAAATTGTTAATTTCTTTTTTGTTATCCCCAATTATGTGGAAAACAAATGTTTTTTGATGTTTTCATTGTGGAAAAGCCGATTTTACTTGGTTTTTTTGTGTTTTTGGTGTAAAATAATTTTAGTTAATAAAGTGAGGTGCGCATTTATGGAAATAAACAATATTTGGGATAATTTTCTTAAAAAAATGAATAATAATTTAGCACCAATGTTATATGAAGCTTGGTTTGCTGATACTAAATTAATTTCGTTGCATGAAAATAAAGCCACAGTTTTAGTACCAATGTTGATTCACAAAAAACATCTTAAAGAAAATTATAATACTTTAATTGAAAATATATTCAATGAAGTAACAGGTTCTAATTTTATTTTTGATTATTTTACTGAAGAAGAGATTGAAAAACTAAAAGATGAACAAATTGAAATCATTGAAGAAGAATCGACAAATTCTTTTGCTTCTAATTTAAATCCAAAATACTTATTTGAGAATTTTGTAGTAGGAGAAAGCAATAGATTTGCTAAAACAACTGCTATAGCAGTTGCAGAAAAACCTGGTATTATGTACAATCCTTTATTTATTTATAGTAATAGTGGTTTAGGTAAAACTCATTTAATGCATGCAATAGGTAATTACATTGTAAGTAATTCTAATAAAAAAGTTTTATATGTAACTAGTGAACAATTTGTTAACGATTTTATAGAATTATACAGAAAAAATAAGAATGATAATAACTTAAATGAAGTTGAAAACTTTAAAAGAAAATATAGGGATATTGATGTACTTATGATTGATGATATTCAATATTTAGAGGTTGCAAATAAAACACAACAGGAATTTTTCAACACATTTAATGAACTTCATACTAACAATAAGCAAATAATTATTTCATCTGATAGATCACCAGATGATTTAAAACAATTAGAAGATAGATTAAGAACTAGATTTACTTGGGGATTAATGGTTGATATAATGCCACCTGATTTTGATTTAAGACTATCTATTATAGAAAAGAAAATAGAAGGAAACGGACTAAATAATAGTTTCCCACAGGAAGTTAAAGAATATATTGCTAGTAACTGTATTGGTGATATTAGAAAATTAGAAGGGGCGATTACAAGAGTGGTTGCTTATGCAGCTATGATGAGTGGATCAGACATTACTTTAACTTTAACAGTTGAAGCATTAAAGGATTATTTTGGTAAGTGTATTACAGCTAAAAACAATATTGAACATGTTCAACAACTTGTAGCAAATCTTTATAATATTACTATTGAGGATTTAAAAGGAAAAAGAAGAGTTACCAATATTGCGGTTCCTAGACAAATAGCTATGTATATTTGCAGAACTGTTTACAATGAACCATTTGCTAAAATTGGATCTATGTTTGGTGGAAAAGATCACACTACAGTAATGCATTCAGTTGATAAAATTAATAAAGAATTAAAAAATAATATAAATTTAGATAAAGAGATTAATAAAATTATTAGAGATTTAAAATAATTGTGAATAACTTTTTAAAATATATATTTTTCCACAATTAATTTTATTAGCTTTACTTTTATATTATGGTATTTATTAGAGTTATCCACACAATCCACATCTATAATAATAATATTACTTAAAAAAATAAGAATAGGAGAATGAAAATGAATTTTGAAATCAATCAAAAAATATTACTAGAACACTTAAATTATGTAATAAGAGGTATATCAAGTAAAAACTTAATTCCAATCTTAAATTGTATAAAATTAGAATTAACGAATGAAGGACTATATTTATTAAGTACTAATAATGATATAGCAATTAAAACTTTTATACCTAGTAAGCAAATCACAAAAATTATTAACACAGGAGTAATTGTTGTATATGGTAAGTATATATATGAAATAATTAGAAAGCTTCCAAATGAAACAATAACAATTGAAGAAGTAATTGAAGATAAAATAAACATATATACTTCAAAATCTTCATTTTATTTAAATTGTAATAAAACAGAAGATTTTCCAACATTAAATTTAGAAGAACAATCAAACCCTATTAAGTTAAATAAAAGAGTTTTAAAGAATTTAATTAATCAAACTATTTTTGCAACATCTAATGATGAAGCAAGACCACATTTAACTGGTTTAAATATTCAAGTAAAAGAAGATATATTAAAATGTACTGCAACTGATTCTTATAGATTATCTTCAAAAGAAATTAAATTAGATGAAAAATTATCGAATGAGGTAAATATTATCATTCCTAATAAAAATATAATGGAATTAAGTAAAATAATAACCGATGATGATGATTTTATAGAATTACACATATTTAGTAATAACATTATTTTTAAATTTTCGGATATTATATTCATGTCTCGTTTAATAAATGGGACATATCCCAATACTTCTGCACTTATACCAAATGATTTTACATTAAAATTGAAAGTTCAAAGAAATGACTTTTATAATTCTATTGATAGAGCTTCTTTATTAACAAATGAATTTGAAAAACATACAATAAAATTGGAATTAAAGGAAAACGATGTAACAATTTCCTCAAATATTCCTGAAATAGGTAAGGTGGAAGAAAAAATAATAGTTGAAAAAAATAATGAAAATAATATTATTATTTCATTTTCTTCAAAATATATGCTTGATGCATTAAAATCAATGGAAGATGAATATATAGAAATTTTATTAAATGGAGAATTAAAACCGATCATAATAAAAAACATAAATGATAATTCTTTAACACAATTGATTTTACCTATAAGGACCTATTAAGTGTCTGAAACAACTTTTTTAGTTGTTTTTTTATGCCTATATTTGCATTTGAGACATAGATTCGGCCATTTGGGACATAATTGCCCAAAAACAAAAAAAAATATTATATGATAGGAAGGAAATTCGATTTATTTGTCGAATTATATTAGTAGGAGGTGAAATTAGTGGAAAAATATGAAATTAATTTATCAACTATTGCAATAATTGCACTTGATAATCAAAAAAGTAAAATTATCGAAGATGATGGTAGTTTTATCGTAGAACGTGTAACTCCAAAAATTATTGATGATAGTTGTCGTTATTTCGGAAGTTCTTATTTAGGCAGATTTGAGGGCAGCAAACACTTTTTAGGTGGAACAATATACAAATCCCCTATAATAATTGAAGAGAGTAGAGAAATAATTTTCTTTCCAACAGGATCAGCACGTTCGTCTGAATGCTCATGGTTCTCATTGAATAAAGTTTCTCATTATGAGAAAGAAAAAAATAATACTATTATTTACTTTAAAAATGGAACATCATTAGAAATTCCTATCTCATATTCTTCTTTTGAAAATCAAGTTTTGAGAGCTTCAAGGCTTGAATCAATATTGAGACAGAGAAAAAACAAATAAAAGCGTTAATTACGCTTTTTTTTACTTTTTTAGGTCAAATTTGTGATATAATATAGATGTATGTATAGGGGGTCATTAAAAACGAAAAAATCATTTTAAAAGGGACCAAAGCAGAAAAGAGGAAATAATGATAATAAAAAGTATAAAAATAACAAATTTCAGAAATTATACAGATTTAAATATATCATTTAGTCCTAATATAAATATAATTTATGGCAATAACGGACAAGGAAAGACAAATTTGCTAGAAAGTATATATGTGCTTGGTATAACAAAATCTCACAAATTGTTAATTGATAATTATTTAATTAATAATAATGCAAAATTCGCGCGGGTTTCTGGTATTATTCAAGATGAATTATTGTCTACTAAGTTAGAAGTTATAATTGAACCAAAAAGAAAACAATTAAAAATAGACGATAACAATATTCAAAAAGCAAGTAATTATATAACTAAAATGAACATTATTATTTTTTATCCAGAGGATCTTGAATTAATTAAGGGTTCTCCAAGTTTAAGAAGAAGATATTTAAATGTCCAATTATCACAGATTCACAAGAATTATCTTAATGTTTTAAATGATTACAATAGACTTTTGAAGCAACGAAATGAGATGTTAAAAAAATTTTTCAAGACAAAAATTATTGATGAAAATTATTTTGAAATAATAACTGAATCATTAATTGATAGAGGTTCAAGAATATATAGATATAGAGATAATTACATAAAAAATATAAATAAAAATATTAATGAAATATATGAAAGCATTATGAATATTCCTAATTTCAAAATTATTTATAAACCAATATTTAATTTTGAAAGTTTTGAAATCAATAATATTGAAAAAAAATTTAGAGAGCAACTTAATAAAAGCAAGGATAGTGAATTAAAAATGGGGATAACTTTGGTAGGTCCTCATCGCGATGAATTTGATTTTATGATAGATGAATTAAATTTAAAAACATATGGATCTCAGGGCCAACAGAGAGCAGCTGTATTATCACTTAAATTATCAGAAATACCAATATTTAAAAGTTATAAAAATACTTATCCTATATTGTTATTAGATGATGTTTTTAGTGAGTTAGATGATTTAAAAAAAAATAATCTATTAAAATATATTACCAATAATATTCAAACATTCATAACAACTACTGATTTAAAAAGTATCAATCAAGAAGTTCTAGAAAAGGCGAATATTATAAGAATAGAAAAAGGTCAAAATATTTCAAAAGAAGAGGTGTAGCAATGGAAAAAGAACAACATTATAATGACTCTGATATTCAAGTATTAGAAGGATTAGAAGCGGTAAGAAAAAGACCAGGGATGTATATTGGTGCAACAAGTGCAAGAGGATTACATCATTTAGTATGGGAAATAGTTGATAATGCTATCGATGAAGCTTTAGCAGGTTTTTGTGATGATATAGAAATAATTATCAACAAAGATAATTCAATAACAGTTAAGGATGATGGTCGTGGAGTACCTACGGGAATTCATTCTAAAACAAAAAAATCGACTGTTGAAACCGTATATACTGTTTTACATGCAGGTGGTAAATTTGGTGGTGGAGGCTACAAAGTAAGTGGAGGATTACATGGTGTTGGTGCCAGTGTTGTTAATGCCCTTAGTAGTTGGTTAGAGGTTAAAGTTTATCAAAACGGAAAAATTCATTACATTAGATTTGAAAATGGCGGAAAACCAGTTGAAGCATTAAAAATTATTGATACTTGTTCATTAGATAGAACTGGAACAACTGTAACTTTTAAACCAGATCCGACAATTTTTACGGAAACAACAGAATTTGAATATGATATATTAAAGACAAGAATTCGCGAATTAGCATTTCTAAATAAAAAATTAAGAATAATTTTAATGGATGATCGTGAAGAGAATAAAAAAGAAACTTTCTTTTATGAAGGTGGAATTACTGAATATGTTGAAATGATTAACAAAAATAAAAATGCAATCCATGAGCATATTGTTTATTTTAATGGAGAAGAAAATGATATATCCATTGAAATTGCAATGCAATATAATTCAGGATACACTTCAAATTTATATTCTTTTACAAATAATATAAACACTTATGAAGGTGGAACTCATGAAGAGGGAGTTAGAAGAGCATTAACTAGAGTTATAAACAATTATGCGAGAAAGGCCAACATTATAAAAGCTAATGATGAAGCTCTTAGTGGAGATGATGTTAAAGAAGGATTAACGATGATTATTTCTTGCAAGCATCCAAATCCACAATTTGAAGGTCAAACAAAGACTAAATTAGGAAATAGTGAAGTTCGCAAAATTTCTGATAGTATATTTAGTGAAGGATTAGAAAGATTTTTAATGGAAAATCCTAATGAAGCAAAAATCATTATTGAAAAATGTATGACTGCAGCAAGAGCTAGAGTTGCAGCAAAAAAAGCTAGAGAATTAACTAGAAGAAAAACAGCCTTAGAAATATCCAGTTTACCAGGAAAATTAGCAGATTGTTCATCAAAAGATGCAAGTATTTCTGAAGTATTCATAGTGGAAGGGGATTCTGCTGGTGGTTCTGCCATTGGTGGTAGAGATTCTCGTACTCAAGCAATTTTGCCATTAAGAGGAAAAATCTTAAATGTTGAAAAAGCAAGACTTGATCGTATTTTAGGAAATGAAGAAATCAGAAGTTTAATTACAGCGCTTGGAACAGGAATCGGCGAAGAATTTGATATAACTAAATTAAGATATCATAAAATAATTATAATGACAGATGCTGATGTAGATGGTGCACATATTAGAACTCTTTTATTGACATTTTTTTACCGATTTTTTAAACCATTAGTGGAAGGTGGATATATTTATATAGCACAACCACCACTTTATGGAATTAAACATGGTAAAACAATTAGATACGTTTTGAATGACCAAAAAAGAGATGAATATTTAGCAACTTTAAACGAAAATACTAAGTATGAAATTACCAGAAATAAAGGTCTTGGTGAGATGAATGCATCAGAATTAGCCGAAACTACAATGGATCCGGAAAATAGATATTTATTAAGAGTATCGGTTGATGATGCAATAAGAGCAGATGATGTATTCCAAACATTAATGGGAGAAGAAGTAGAACCAAGAAGGCAGTTTATTGAAACAAATGCTACTTATGTTAAAAATCTTGATATATAGAGGAGTGATAATATGGATGAAAAATTAAAAGATATTAATATTTCAGATGAGATGGAAGGATCGTTTCTTGACTATTCGATGAGTGTTATTGTATCTAGAGCATTACCTGATGTTCGTGATGGTCTAAAACCAGTACATAGACGTATTTTATACACAATGTATGAAGAAGGATTCTTACCAGAAAAGAAATTTGTTAAGAGTGCAAACACTGTTGGTAATGTTTTAGCACATTATCACCCTCACGGGGATACAGCAGTATATGACACTATGGTTAGAATGGCTCAACCATTTAACTATCGTTATGTTTTAGTTGATGGACATGGTAACTTTGGTTCTATTGATGGTTATTCGGCTGCTGCACAGCGTTATACAGAATCAAAACTTGCTAAAATTTCTATGGAAATGTTAAGAGATATAAACAAAGATACTGTTGATTTTGGTATTAACTATGATGGTGAAAGGAAAGAACCAAGTGTTTTACCAAGTCGTTTTCCTAATATATTAGTAAACGGTACAATGGGAATAGCAGTTGGTATGGCAACCAATATTCCACCTCATAATTTAAGAGAAGTAATAGATGGGTGTGTTGCATACATCGATAATAACGATATTACAACACTTGAGTTGATGGATTATATTAAAGGACCTGATTTTCCAACAGGCGCTCATATTCTTGGTAATAGTGGAATAAAAAAGGCATATGATACCGGGAAGGGAATAATTACCATCAGAGCATCTTCTGAAATCGTTGAAAATAAAAACGGAAAGCAAAGTATTGTAATTACAGAAATCCCATATCAAGTTAATAAGTCGTCATTAATCACAAAAATTGCCGATTTAGCTCGTGAAAAAGTAATAGAAGGTATAACTGATTTAAGAGACGAGACAGATTTAAAAGGAATAAAAATAGTAATAGAAGTAAGAAGAGATGCTAACGCTAACGTTATATTGAATAACTTATTTAAATATACAAATTTACAAATTTCTTATGGAATAAATTTATTGGCTTTAGTAGATGGAGAACCAAAACTGCTTGGTTTAAAAACAATAATTGAAAAATATATTGAACATCAAAAAGCAGTAATTATTAGAAGAACAAAATTTGATCTAGAGAAAGCAGAAAAAAGAGCACATATACTAGAAGGATTAGGAATTGCTCTTGATAACATAGATGAGATTATTAGAATAATTAAAGCAGCAAACTCTGATACTGAAGCAATTGAAAAATTAATTCAAAAATTTCAATTAAGTCAGTTACAATCTGAAGCAATTTTAGAAATGAAATTAAGAAGATTAACTGGTTTAGAAAGAGAAAAAATAGAATCAGAATTAAAAGAATTATTGGCTTTGATTGAAAACTTAAGAGAAATATTATCTAGTAACGAAAAAATTCTCAATATTGTAAGAGAAGAGTTACTTGAAATAAAGACTAAGTATGGAGATGACAGAAAGACTAACATTGACATGACATCAATTGAATATATAGAAGATGAGTCTTTAATACCAGTTGAAGATATAGTTGTGACATTAACTGATAAAGGTTACATAAAAAGAATTAACAGTGAAACTTATCGTACTCAAAATAGAGGTGGAGTAGGTATAAAAGGCATGTCAATTAACGAAGAAGATATTGTTGAACATTTATTGGTTATGACAACACATGATTATATAACATTCTTTACTAATAAAGGAAAAGTATATAGAATTAAAGGTTATACGATTCCAATATTTAATAGACAATCAAAAGGTTTACCAATAATTAATCTATTACCATTAGATAAAGATGAAAAAGTTAATGTTCTGTTACGTGTTACTGAAGAAGATAAAGACCACAATGTTGTATTTTGTACACAAAATGGTTTAATAAAAAGAACTAAAATTTCAGAATTTGAAAGTATAAGAGTAACAGGAAAATTAGCAATAACACTTAAAGAAGATGATGAATTAATATCAGTTAAAAAAACTAATGGAAATAACGATATAATGATTGCTACAACTGATGGAAGAATGATTAGATTTAATGAATCAGAAATAAGAATTATGGGCAGAACCGCTAGCGGTGTTAGAGGTATAAACGTAGGAAAAAGCAAATGTATTGGTTGTGAAATAGCAACGGATGATCAAGAAGTATTAATTGTAACTGAAAAGGGTTACGGCAAGAAAACTGATATAAATGAATATAGAGTAACACACCGTGGTACAAAAGGTGTTAAAGCTCTTAACATAACTGAAAAAAACGGAAATTTAATTGCTTTTAAACTTGTGGATGGAAATGAAGATTTATTAATGGTAACTAATTTTGGTACAGTTATAAGACTATCATTAAATCAAGTTTCAAGGATAGGTAGAATTGCACAAGGAGTTAGATTAATCAATCTTAAAGAAGATCAAAAAGTTAGTTCAATCGCTATTGTGATAAATGAAGAAGAAAATATTGTTGAAGAAACAAAAGAAGATATTTAAAATGTCTTCTTTTATATAGTTTAATGTTCCACTATATAGTTTAATGTTCCACGTGAAACATCAAAGCCCCTACACCAAATGTTCCACGTGAAACATCAAAACATCAACACCAAATGTTCCACGTGAAACATCAAAACATCAACACCAAATGTTCCACGTGAAACATTTTAAATAAAATTGCTTTTTTAAATTAAATATTATATTATCTTAATTGACACAACATATATAATTGAACCAGGTCAGGATTGGAAAATAGCAGCCTTAAGATTCCCTATATGTGTGTGTCTTTTTTTGTGTTATTATATAAGGGGTGTATTATGAAAAATGAATATATGAAATTAGCTCTAATAGAAGCGAAAAAATCACTTAAATCAAACGATGTTCCGGTAGGTGCAATAATTGTTAAAGATGGCATTGTTTTGGCAAAAGCTCATAACAAACGCGAAAAAAATCAATTAGTTACAAATCATGCAGAAATTATTGCAATAGAAAAGGCATGTAAAAAATTAAATAGTTGGCATTTGGATGACTGTATATTATATGTAACGCTCGAACCTTGTTTAATGTGTTATGGTGCAATAATACAATCAAGAATATCAAAAATTTTTTATGCTGCTTCATCTGAAAAAACAGGTTTTTTTAGCAATATCCCCGATACATTAAAAGTTAATTTAGAATCAGAACAAATTAATAATCTATATACAAAAGAATCTTCTGAAATGCTAAAAGTGTTTTTTAAAGATAAAAGGAATTAGCATTTAAATATAACGGTAAAAATGATATAATATTATAATGAGGTGAGATAAATGTATCAATCATTATACAGAAAATATAGACCACAAACATTAGAAGAAGTTGTTGGTCAAAAAGTTATAATCAAAATATTGAAAAACGAAATAGCTAGCAACAAAATTACTCACGCTTATTTATTTACAGGCCCTAGAGGTACTGGAAAAACTAGTGTCGCAAAGGTTTTGGCTAAAACAGTTAATTGCATTAATTTAAAAGAATATGAACCATGTAACAAATGTGTCAATTGTACACAAATAATTCAAAAACAAAGTGTTGATATTGTAGAAATAGATGCGGCTTCTAATAATGGAGTAGATGAAATTCGTGAATTAAAAAGTAAAGTGTCACTGGTTCCGTCAATTGGTAAGTATAAAATTTACATAATAGATGAAGTTCACATGTTGACAATCGGTGCATTTAATGCGTTATTAAAGACATTGGAAGAACCACCATCGCATATTATTTTCATTTTAGCAACAACAGAACCTCATAAAATACCTGAAACTATACTTTCTAGATGTCAAAAATTTGAATTTAAAAGAATAGATGAAAAAAGTATGTCGCAAAGGTTAAAATATATATGTGAAAAAGAAGCGATTAGCATTGAAGAAGATGCACTAGAAGAAATAGTTCGCTTTTCGTCAGGTGGTATGCGTGATGCAATAAGTATGCTAGAGCAATCATCTGTTTATTCTGAAAATAAAATAACCATAGCTGATGTAAACGAAATAAATGGAACTTTGCCGCATAATCAAATGAGGGAATTAATAGATAGTATCATTGAAAAAGATTTATCTAAAATCTTTTTACTTCTCGATGATTATGATAATAATGGCAAAAATTTAATTAAGTTAGTTGAGGAAATAATAAAATTTATAAAAAACGTTATAATTTATAAAAATATTCCCACATATTCAAACAACAACATTTCCCGGGAAATATATAATGAGTTTATTGATAAAACCGATACAAATGAATTGTTTAAAATGATATTAGTAATAAATAATTCTTTAAATGAAATGAAAAATTTTAATAATCCGAGATTAGTATTTGAATTATTAATGGTTTCACTGATAAGAAACGATGAAGTGAAGCCAATATCAATAAACCAAAATCAAAAAAAAGAATTACAAAACATAAAAAATCAAGAAAAAGTAAAAGAAACAGAAATAGAAAAGCAACCAGACGTTAAGGAAGAAACAAAGAAAAGTCAAAACCAAAAAACAATAACTGATAAAGATGATGAAGAATTATCAAAGTTGAAAAAATTAAGAGTAAATAATACTTTTTCAAAACCGAGTAAAACAATTTTAAATAAATTAAAAAATGAAATTGAAAAAGCAAGAGATTATATTTTGGATAAAAACTATAATAAAATCGCATCGATTTTACTAGATGCCAAAATTCCTGCTGCAAGCGCTGAAAACATAATTTTTGTTTATTCAAGCGATAGCATGGAAAAAACCTTTAATAACAATATATTAGCAATAGAACAATTTATCAATAAAATATTTGGTCATAATTATAAGATAATTGCTTTAAACAAAGAAGAGTGGAATTTTCACCGTAAAGAATTTAAATCTAAAACAATTACATACATTTATAAAGAGGAAACTCCAAAGATGTTAGAATATCTAACCAAACAAACTGAATCAAACAAAAATAATGATGAAATTCACAGTTTGTTTGGAAATATTATAGAATATAACAATTAGAAAGAGGAATAAGAATGAATATGCAAAACATGATGAAACAAGTTCAAAAAATCCAAAAAGAGATGATGATTGAAAAAGAAAAAATTGATGGTACTATTTTTTTGTCAAAGACATCAATCGTTACTGTTGAAATGAAGGGTAACAAGGAATTATTAAATGTAAAAATAGATGCAGAAGAAATTTCTAAAGAAGATGTTGAGATGTTAGAAGACATGCTTGTTGTAGCAATAAATGATGTTATAAGTCAAATTGAAAAAACAACAGAACAAAAATTAGGTAAATATACTCAAGGAATGCCAGGTTTATTTTAATGAATTATCCAACAACAATTAGAAACATGATCGAGTGTTTTAAAAAACTCCCAGGAATTGGAGAAAAGACCGCTGAAAGACTCGCTTTGGCAACATTAAAATTAGATGATGACGTTACTAATTTATTTTCTAAAAGTTTATGTGATATAAAAACAAAAATAAAAAGATGTGTTGTTTGCAACAATCTAACAGAAAATGAAAAATGCGATATTTGTTTAGATGAAACAAGAAACAAACAAATAATTTGTATTGTTCAGGAACCTAAAAATACTATTATGTTAGAAAAATCTAACGTGTACAACGGACAATATCATATTATAGATAACTTAATATCACCATTAGATGGAATTAATCCTTCCGACATTAATCTTTCAACTCTTAAAGAACGTATTATTAGCAATAGCATAGAAGAAGTGATTATTGTTTTAAAACAAAGCATCGAGGGAGAAACAACTACTTTATATATTACAAAAATGTTAGAGTCAACAGGAGTTAAAATAACAAAAATTGCCCAAGGCATCCCTCATGGTGCAGATATGGATTATGTAGATTATCTAACGCTAGAAAAAGCTATTGAAGATCGTAAAGAAGTTTCATAATAATTAATTATCCTCATAAATTTAATAAGGAGGATAATTATGTTAAAAAAAATGATCTCAGTAATAAAAAAGGTAATATATAGTTCGTTTTTAATTTATGGTTATAATATGATAGCAGCACCATTAAATTTAATAATTCCATTAAATTTAGTGACAGTTAGTTTAGTGATGCTATTAGGATTTCCATCATTAATTTCGCTAATAATTATTTTGACGTTAGTTTTTTAAGGAGGTATAGAAATGTTTAGCCAGTATAGGGAAGAACAGCCAATTGCATATCAAATATTAAACAATACTATAAAAAAACAAAACATATCTCATGCCTACTTATTAATCTCTAATAATTATTCGAAAACGATGGATTTTGCTATTGCTTTTGCTAAAAAAATTATTTTAAAAGATGTAAGTGACGATAAAATAAAAGATAATATTATTAATCAAATAAATAATGGAACCTATAATAACCTAATTTTAATAGATTCAGAAAGTATTATTATTAAAAAGGAAGTTGTTGAAACGCTTCAAAAAGAATTAAGTAACAAATCAATTGATGGAAACAAACGAATATATATAATAAATAATTGTGAAAAATTAAATACACAGTCATCTAATTCTATATTAAAATTTTTAGAAGAACCAGAAAATGATATAATTGCAATACTCATAACTGATAATAAATATCAATTGCTTGAAACAATAACATCACGATGTCTTAATATAAGATTGCTGGATGATAAAAAAACAACTGATGACAGCTTGTCAACTAAAGAAAAAATAGCTATGAATCTTTTCAATAAGAAAACAGAAATGAATAAATTTATTGATAATGAACATAGTGATGAGTTTATCGATAACATTATAAAATTTATAACTCACTATGAAAAAAACAAAATCCAAACATTATTATATTTAAATAAGATGTGGCATGAAAAAGTAAAAGATAAATCAGATATGATAGTAGCGTTTGATATAATGACTTTATTTTATAATGACATGTTAACTTACAAAGTAAATAATAAAATAAATGTTTTCAATGATATAAATGAAAACATCAAAGTATTATGTGAAAATACTACAAGTAACAAAATATGTCATAAAATAGATGTTTTAATAAAACTAAAGCGAAAAATAAGAAATAACGCAAACAGCAAACTATTAATGGACAAGTTAGTTATTAATTTTGGAGGTGATAATTATGATTAAAGTTGTAGGAGTAACATTAAAAGAAGGTGGAAAGGTTTACTACTTTTTACCAAATAATCTTATGCTAAGTAAAGATGTTGAAGTAATTGTTGAAACAGAACGAGGATTACAATATGGTAAAGTTGCTACTGACTTATTTGAACTTGAAGAATCTAAAATAAAAACTCCATTAAATATAGTTGTAAAAGTTTCATCATTAAGTGATTCTTTGAAACACAAAAAAAATATTGATGACGCTCGAGAAGCAATTGTTGTTTGCAAAAAGTTAGTAAAGAAAAATGGTCTTAATATGAAAATAATTGATGCCAATTTTACTTTTAATCGTAATCAACTTCAATTTTATTTTTTAGCTGATGCGCGAGTAGATTTTAGAAATCTAGCAAAAGAATTAGCAAATATTTATAAAACCAGAATTGAATTAAGACAAATCGGTATTAGAGATAAAGCTAAAGAAATTGGTGGTCTAGGACAATGTGGTAGAAATTTATGTTGTTCACAATTTTTAAATAGTTTAGATAACGTAACAATTAATATGGCTAAAAATCAAAATCTATCATTAAATCCAACAAAAATAAATGGATCTTGTGGAAGATTATTATGTTGTTTAAAGTATGAAGATCAAACATATAGTGATTGTCGAAAATGCATGCCTAATATTGGCCAAAAAGTAAAAACGGATAGTGGTGAAGGTGTGGTTGTTTCTTTTGAAATATTAAAGGGAATATATAAAGTAAATGTTCCAGGAGTTGGAATAGTAGAAGTGGAAAAATCAAAAAATGGATGTTGTTAATTATTTATTAGGATATAAAAACCTTAAAATTTATCAAAATTCATCAATGTTTAATTTTTCTTTAGACTCTGTTTTATTACCAAACTTTGTAACAATTAATGCAAGAGCAAAAGAAATACTAGATATTGGATGTGGAAATGCTCCAATATCTATAATTTTAACAACAAAAACAACCGCTCATATAACTGGTGTTGAAATTCAGCCAAAAGTTTTTTCTTTGGCTCAAAAATCGGTTGATATAAATAACTTAAATGCTCAAATAACATTAATTAATGATGATATAAATAAATTAGCCCTAAATTTAGAAAGTGATACATTTGATGTGATTGTATGCAATCCACCTTTTTTTAGAGTAAATCCAGATTCAAGGTTAAATGATAGTGAATATAAAACTGTTGCTCGTCATGAGGTATCGCTTGATATTGATAAAATAATGAAAATCAGTAAAAAACTATTAAAAAATAATGGTGTTATAGCCATTGTTCATCGTCCAGAAAGATTAGTTTCAATCATTGAAGCTATGAAAAAAAACAATATTGAACCAAAAAAAATTCAATTTGTTTATCCTAAAAGCAATAGTAATTCCAACATTTTATTAATAGAAGGAAGTAAAAATGGTAAAGAAGGTTTAAAAGTATTGCCACCGATTTATACTCATGAAGAAAACGGAGAATATACTGAAGAAATAAAAAAATTTTTTGAATAGAGGGATAGAATGTCACAAAAAAGTTATGATAATAGTCCGTCATTGTATTTAATACCAACACCAATTGGTAATTTGGATGATATAACACTACGAACCATAAAAATATTAGAGCACGTTGATGTAATTTTTGCTGAGGATACAAGAGTAACGGTAAAATTATTAAAACATTTAAATATTGTTAAAAAATTAATATCTAATCATAATTATAATGAAACAGATAATCATAATAAAATGTTAGAATACTTAACAAATGGAAAAAATGTAGGAATAGTAACCGACAGGGGAACACCCGTTATTAGTGATCCAGGATATGAATTAGTAAAAGTAGCTATTGACAATAATTATAATGTTATTGCTTTACCGGGGCCAACCGCGTTGATTCCAGCTTTAATAGTTTCCGGATTAGAGCCATCACCGTTTTTGTTTTTTGGTTTTTTAAATAACAAAGAAGAAAAAAGAAAAAAAGAATTAGAAAATTTGAAAAATTTAGATTACACAATAATTTTTTATGAATCGCCACATCGTGTAGGAAAGACACTTAATAATATAATGCAAATTTTGGGTAACAGAAAAATTAGTATTTCTAGGGAAATAAGTAAAAAATTTGAGGAAGTATACCGTGGAAGAATAAGTAATATAATTGAAGAAGTTAGTAATGTAAAGGGTGAGTTAGTTATAATTGTTGAAAAGAATAAAAAAGAAAATAATTATGATAATTTAACAATTATTGAACACGTTAATTTGTATATTAAAGAAGGATATGATGTTAAAGAATCTATCAAAAAAACAGCTCAAGATCGTAAAATCAGTAAGAACGAAGTATATAAAGTTTATCACAATATTAGTTAAGGAGGTAAGAAAATGAAGTTAATAGTAGGACTTGGAAATCCAGGTAAGGAATACGAAACAACACGACATAACGTTGGTTTTATAATGATTGATGCTTTAGCTAAAGAAAAAGGTATATTAGTTAATAAAAAAAAATTTAATGGAGTGTATGGTGAGTTTAATTGCAATGGAGAAAAAATAATATTATTAAAACCTATGAAATATATTAATTTGTCAGGAGAAGTCATTAAAAGTTTTGTTGATTATTTTAATGTTGATATTGATGACATTTTTGTAATTTGTGATGATATGAGTTTTTCTGTTGGTGAATATAAATTAAAATACAAAGGAAGTTCGGGCGGTCATAATGGATTGAAAAATATTGAGCTACATTTGAATAGTTCCGAATATAAAAGAATGAAAATAGGAATCTCAAAGGATAGTTTAATTGATACTCGAAATTATGTTCTCGGGAAATTTTCTAATGACGATATTAAAAAAATAGATGAAATAATCAATATTTTCCCTAAAATAATTGAAGATTTTCTGAAATTATCATTTAATAACTTAATGAATAAATATAATAAAAAACAAAATTAATGGTGGGATTATATGAATAAAACACTAACAATTGATCCTAAAACCGAGATAGTAATTGGTTTAAATAAGGAATTAAAATGTATATACATATATAATAGATTTGTTGAACTAGACGAATCTGTTGTTTTTTTAGTTAATTCTTTATATGAAGCCACAACTATGTATCAAACCTTACTTAATTATACAAAGGATGTATTGCTGTTCCCAATGGATGATTTTTTGACTAGTGAGGCTGTTGCTTTAAGTCCAGAATTAAAAAACACAAGATTAGAAACAATTCAAGCAATAATAGATAATGATAAAAAAATAATTGTAACAAATCTAATGGGGTATTTAAGATTTCTACCTCCGAAACAACTTTTTGATGATAATAAATTAATCATTAAAGTAAATAAAGACTACACTATATCTGAAATTGTAAAAGTGTGTAATAGAATAGGGTATAAAAGAGAAATTTTGGTTAATAAAACAGGAGAAATGGCAGTTCGTGGATTTGTATTGGATATTTTCCCTATTAATGAAACAAATTCTGTTCGAATTGAATTTTGGGGAGACACAGTCGAATCAATTAGACTTTTTGATGTGGATACTCAAAAAACTATCGAAGAAATAAATAAAATCAAGATTTATCCAAATACCGAATTTATTGTAAATGATGATATTGATATAGACGTTGTAACACAAAAAGAACTTATTAAATATATGAAACCGGTTAATATAAGTAGTTATTTAAATAATCCAAAAGTAATTATTAATAATTATAATGAAATAGAAGTTGGATATAAATTATTGCAAAATGAAATATTTAACTATCAAAAAAATAATGACTTAAAAAATATTACTTATATGCATGATCTATATAATCTTAAAAGAGATGTTATTCATTTAACAGATTTTGATAACGATATAGATCACTTAAAAAACAGATTAGTCTATAATTCTAGGGATGTTGAACCATTCGGTAATACCCCCGAAATCATTAATAACCAATTAAATAAATATCTTTTAACTAAAGAAAAAATTATAATTTGTTTGCCGGATAGATATGCAGCTAACAAATTAATTGATGAATTAGAAAACAAAGAAATTGTTTTTTCTTCGCTTGATAAAATAATAGATGGAAAAATAAATATAATTATCAAAAAAATAAATCATGGTTTTGAACTGCCGAATTTAATTGTTATTAGCGATAATGAAATATTTAATAAAAGAAACACAAATCAAAAGTATAAATCAAAATTTAAAATTGGTACTCAAATTAGAAATATAAAAAAAATCAATATAGGAGATTATATTGTTCATGAAACTCACGGTATTGGTCAATACTGTGGAATGACGAAAGTAAGTAAAAATGGATTTGATAAAGATTATCTTTTAATCCAATACCGTGGAAAGGATAAACTATATGTTCCGGTTGAAAAAATTGAAAACATAAAGAAATATTCTTCTAATGGGAATGCTGTTCCGAAACTGAATAAATTAGGTAGCGTTGAGTGGGCTAAAACAAAATTACATGTTAAACAAAAAATCGAAAGTATAGCTGCATCTTTATTAAAGTTATATGCAGAACGAGAATCATCAAAAGGATTTGCGTTTGATGAAGATAGTGTTGAGCAATTAGAGTTTGAAAAAGAATTTAAATTTACTGATACTGTCGATCAAACAAAGGTAACTGAGGAAATTAAAGCAGATATGGAAAAGCCAATACCAATGGATCGATTATTGTGTGGGGATGTTGGTTTTGGAAAAACAGAGGTTGCTTTTAGAGCAATGTTTAAAGCTGTGTTATCAGGGAAGCAAGTAGCATTTCTATGTCCCACAACAATATTGTCGAATCAACATTATAATAATGCTATAGATAGATTTAAATCATTTGCAGTTAACATTGTTTTATTAAATCGATTTGTAACACCCTCGGAAACCAAAAAGATAATTAAGGAAATTCAGGACGGAAAAATAGATATTTTAATTGGTACACATAGAATTTTAAGTGAAGATATTATATTTAACAACTTAGGATTACTAGTCGTTGATGAGGAGCAACGGTTTGGTGTTAAACATAAAGAAAAAATAAAAAAATATAAAACAGACGTTGATGTTTTAACATTAACTGCAACCCCAATTCCAAGAACATTACAAATGACATTTACTGGTATTAGGAGTTTGTCTTTAATTCAAACTCCACCAATAAATCGCTATCCGGTTCAAACATATGTAATGGCTTATAATAACTTATTAATTAAAGATGCAATCTATAAAGAAAAGTCTCGTAATGGTCAAGTATTTATTTTATATAATAATATTCAAAATATGTCTTTGAAAGAATCAGAATTACAAAAATTAATGCCCGATATAAGAATTGTTTCAGCACATGGTCAAATGTCTAAAAAGGAACTAGAGAAAGTGATGATAGATTTTTATAATTATGAATATGATGTATTACTTTGTACAACGATTATTGAAACAGGAATTGATATTCCAAGAGTAAATACTTTAATTATTGTTGATGCTGATCGTTTTGGATTGTCACAGTTATATCAAATTAGAGGGCGCGTTGGTAGAAGTGATAAAATTGCATATTGTTATTTAATGTACGATAATCGAAAAATTTTATCTGAAATTGCAACTAAAAGATTAAATGTTATTAAAGATTTTACCGAACTTGGCAGTGGCTTTTCCATTGCTATGCGAGATTTATCAATTAGAGGAGCTGGAGACATTTTGGGAAGTGAACAAGCAGGTTTTATTGATACGGTTGGTATCGAAATGTTTTTAAATATGCTCGATAATGAAATAAAAAAATTAAAGGGTGAAGTTTTAGAAGAACCGATTGATGATGAGATACTTCCTTTAATTGAAGTTGATACAACCATTAGTGATGATTATATTTTTGAAGAAGAATTAAAAATAGAGGTACACTCTAAAATTAATACGATAGATTCGCAACAAAAATTAATCGAAGTAAAAACTGAGGTTGAAGATCGTTTTGGTCCGCTTGACACAAAACTACTTGTTTATATGCATGAGGAGTTATTTGAGAATATAGCAAGAAAAATGAATATTAATAAAGTTAAGCAAACTAAAAATTTTATAGAAATTGAACTTCCTAAAGAGATTGTTGAAAAGATCAATATTCAAAATTTATTTATTGATGTCAGCAAAATATCTAAAATGTTTCGTTTTGGAATAAGAAAGAAAAAATTATTAATAACACTTGATACATTAAATCTTGACAAACATTTTGTGTATTATTTAATAGAACTATTAGAATTAATAAAAAAAGATTATATCGATAAGATATAATCTTTATTTTGATTTTATAAAATTCATAATACTTGGAACAATCTGTTTTTTTCTTGATAAACAATCCTTTATAAATGACCATTGTTCTAAATTTGTCACTTTTAGCGATTCACTAAGTAAGTATTTGGATCCTTGACTATATAAAATAAAAGATCCTTGATTTAATATATCGGTTACAAAAACAGCAAAAATATGATAATCTCCATCTTTTGAAGATTTTTCAATTATTGATAGATAATCTTCTATATTATCTTTAATAACAGATGGGTTCGTAGAAAAAATTTGACCTATTCCTACTTGATAATCTTTAACTGTAAATTTTTTAAAATCACTAAAAATAATTTCTTCTTTTGTTTTACCATCTAAAGATGATGCCGCATCAAACATTTTTTTTGCAAAATCATTAACATCTATTTCTGTAATTATCGCCAATTCATTTAACACATTTATATCTATTTGAGTAGTTGTTGGGGATTTTAATAATAGTGTATCAGAAATAATTCCAGCAAGCATTAGCCCAGCAATGCTTTTATCAATTTCAACGTTATTTTCTTTGTATAAAAGATACACAATTGTATTAGTACTCCCAACGGGCATGTTTCTAAAATTGATAGGTAGTGTCGTTCCGATAGACCCTATCTTATGATGATCAACAATCTCTAAAATTTCTGCTTGTTCAATTCCTAAAACGCTCTGTTGCTCTTCATTATGATCAACTAAAATAACTTTTTTCCTGTTTTTTTCAGATAGGTCTGAAATGTGAATAAGACCTAAACATTGTCTTTGTTGATTAAGAACGGGATAGTTGCTATATTTAGTCTTGGTTGCAATTTCTTCAAAATCCTCAACCGTATCTAATTCATTAAAATAAACAATGTTAGTTTTGTTGCTAATTGTATGAACATAATTACATAAACTTATCATTCTGGTAACTTGAAATGTATCATATGAAGTTCTGATAATGTTTACTCCATTTTTTTTTGCTATTTCTAAATGTTCATCGAGAATAATTGAATTTTTTGAAAGAATAATTAATTTAGCCATATTGGTAATAGCATATTCATGAATGCTATGACGATCCCCCATAATAAGTACTGAATTGTTATCAATTTTAATTTTATTTATAAAAGTAGTACTTCTATATGAAGGAACAATAATTTTTCCGTTAATTATTTCATCAAACCGAGTTATTTCTTCGCCATCTAAGGCTTCTATAATATTATCATAAGAAGTATGCAGTTTATATATATCTCCTTTAATGTGATCTTTCGCAATATCTTTCATTGAAATGATCCCAATTAGTTTTTTATTCTCATCAATTATTGGTAAATTACTAATTGAGTTGTTACTCATATAATTGTAGGCTGTATAAATTGATTCATACATATTTAAAAAATAATTTTTTTGATATTCTAAATTTTTGATTTGTAGTTTAACATCATTTAAATATTCTGGTTGTGGAAAACCAAAATAATCAAGCACAAATTTTGTTTCTGAATTAATATCACCAAGTACTCTTGGTGAAGCATTCATCTCTTGTTTAATTTTTAATTCTGTTAGTGCGATTGCTGATGTTACACTATCGGTATCTGGCACTTTATGTCCAAACACATAAACTTTATCCATAATAAAACTCCTTTTGCTAAATGTTTTAATTATATCATATTTGTCAACTGGTGTGAGTATAAAAATACCATAATTAGACAAAATATTAACTAGAGAGTGAGGTAAACATGAAAAGTATAGGTATTGTAAGACGAATTGACGAGATGGGTAGAATTGTTATTCCAAAAGAAATTAGGAAAACATTAAGAATAAATAATAACGATAATATAGAAATATATATAGAAGGTGAAGATAAAATAATTTTGAAAAAATATTCACTAATGAAAAATATAAATGATTTTTCTCAAAAATTTGTTGATTCAATGCATAGTTTTATTAAAAACAATATTATTATAACCGATACGAAAGATATTATAGCAGTAGCAGGACTAAATAAAAAGGATTATTTAAATAAACCTATAAGTGAAAAATTAGAAATTTCAATAATGAGAAGAGAAAATATATTAGAAAAATATCCTAAAGAATATGAATTAATTAATGGTAAAAATGAATTAGGAACCTATGCAATAAGTACTATAATTGCTAATGGTGACGCAATAGGTTTAGTAATAATGACCTCAAACGATGAGGAATTAAACCATACGGATGAAAAAGTTGTCAAGATTGCTTCACAGTTTTTGGGTAAATATCTTGAACAATAAGCTTAAATATGCTATAATAACGCTAATTATTGTTTAAAGATGTTGAAGGAAAGAAAAATACTGTCGTTTCTTTAGAGACTTTGCGCTTGGTGAAAGCAAAGGTAACAAAGTATTTAGAATGGTTCCGGAATTGTTTAGTCGATATGTAGGCTAAACCGCTAGCTAGCGTTAAAACTTTGAGTGTATAATTTTTATAAATTAAGGTGGTACCGCGTAATCACGTCCTTAAATAGGATGTGATTTTTTTATTTAGGAGGAAAAAAATGAAAAGATATTTTGAAAAAATTAATTTTAACCAATTTAGTGAAGACATTGCTAATGATCCTGAATTATATGAAGAATATAATTTACCAAAAAGAAGCACTAAAAACAGTGCTGGTTATGATTTTTGGGCAATAGAAGATTACATAATTCAACCTGGTGAAACCAAAAAAATTCCAACAGGGATAAAAGTTAGCATGAGTAATGACGAAATGTTGATGCTTGTTGTTAGAAGTAGTATGGGATTTAAATATAATGTTAGGCTATGTAATCAAATTGGAATTATTGAAAGTGATTATTACAATAATCCATCAAATGAAGGACATATGTGGATTAAGTTGCAAAATCATGGTGATAAAGAATATATTATAAATAAAGGTGATGCTTATTTACAAGGAATATTCACTAAATTTTTAATTGTTGATAATGAAGAAAAAATAGAAAATGAAAGAACTGGTGGCTTTGGCAGTACCAGTAAAGGTGATAATAATGAATAAAAATTTTAATATTTATACTGCTATTGCATATGCTTCGGGAAAACCTCATATTGGAAATACTTATGAGATTGTTTTAGCTGATGCGATTGCCCGTTATAAGCGTTTATTAGGATATGAAGTTTATTTTCAAACGGGAACTGATGAACATGGTCAAAAAATATCAGATAATGCTTTATCAAATAATCAAAGTAATCAAAAATTTGTTGACGATATATCCCTTGAAATAAGAAGAATATGGGATATTGTAAATGCTAGTTATGATAAATTTGTCAGAACAACTAATCCGGGTCATAAGGCAATGGTTTCTAAAATATTTGAAAAATTATATAAACAAGGAGACATTTATAAAGACGTTTATGAAGGCTTATATTGTACACCTTGTGAATCATTTTTTACTGAATCACAATTAATTGATGGTAAATGTCCTGATTGTGGAAGAGAAGTAGTATCAACAAAAGAAGAAGCATATTTTTTAAAATTAAGTAATTATGCTGATCGTTTAGAAAAATACATAAATCAAAACCCTGAATTTATATCGCCAGTTAGTCGTAAAAACGAAATAGTCAATAACTTTATAAAACCGGGGTTACAAGACCTTTGTGTATCAAGGACGTCATTTGATTGGGGCGTTCCCGTAACTTTTGATGAAGGTCATGTTGTATATGTTTGGATTGATGCATTAAGTAATTATATTACTTTTATAGGATACGATATAGATGGGGAACACGAACCGCAGTTTGCAAAACACTGGCCAGCAGACCTTCATGTAATAGGCAAGGATATTTTAAGATTTCATGTTATTTATTGGCCAATTATGTTAATGGCTTTAGATCTGCCCCTTCCTAAAAAGATTTTAGGACATCCTTGGCTGTTATCAGGTGAAGAGAAGATGAGTAAATCAAAAGGTAATATTATATATGCCGATGATTTAGTAAAACTATTTGGAGTTGACCCAGTTAGACATTATTTACTAAGTCAAATGCCATATGCAAACGACGGGATTTTTACTCATGAATTATTGATTGATAAAATTAATTCTGATCTAGTTAATAATTTGGGAAATTTATTAAACAGAACTTTAAGTATGTCTCATAAATATTTTGATGGGATAGTTATTCAACCGGGAGAAACAACAGACATAGATTATTCACTGATTAACTTTATAAATAATCAAAAAATTCAAATTGAAAAGAAGATGGAAGAATATAAAATATCTGATTCCGTAAATTTGATTTTTGATATATTTAATCGTGCTAACAAGTACATTGATGAAACAACTCCTTGGGTATTAGCTAAAGATGATAGCAATAAAGAACGATTGGCAACTGTTATTTATAATTTGCTTGAAACTCTAAGAATTGGAGCAGTCTTAATTCAACCATTTCTACCAGACACAGCTGATAAGATTTTCTATCAACTAAACACTAAAAACAAAAGTTATGATTCGATAAATGA
Organism: Bacilli bacterium; assembly: GCA_041655535.1. Lineage (GTDB taxonomy): Bacteria > Bacillota_I > Bacilli_A > RF39 > UBA660 > DUPI01. Next base: position 28,834 of record JBBAFH010000003.1, on the reverse strand, counting down.
TTTTAGGGGCATGGATTTTGATATTAAATTGAATATTCCAGAGCCACTTTTCCTAAGAATTGATAAACAAGAGAAATTAGAAGAAATTAAAAATTCTTAAAATTTATACATTTAAGTGTCAAATGTTGTAAAATGTCTAAATATAAGTGTAGAAAAACTTTGTATTTGCACTATGCTTATGCTATATTTATAGTGTTGTGAGTAAAAGAGGAAGGGAAACATGATTACTAAAGAAAATAAAGAAGAGGTAAGTATTGCTGTTTGCTTTATTGTAGTAACGTTACTCAACTTGGGAAGTCTTCTAATTGAATTTAATGCTATAAATTTTATATATTTCTTATTTGTTATATTTGTTATTATCAAATACGTGTATATAAAAAAGAGGGATTAAGATTATACCTATATTATGGTATAATCTTTTTTATGAGGTGATAGAATGTTAATTGATACTCATTGTCATTTATATAGCGAATATTATGATGATATAGATGTTGTAATTAAAAATATGGAAAGTAATATAATAATAGTAAGTGGTACAAACACTGCGACGAATAAAGAAGTTATTAAATTGTGTAATAAATACAAAAATATATATGGTACCTTAGGTGTTCACCCGTCAGAGCTGGAAAATTTCAAATATAGTGATTTGGAGTTCATTGTGAATAACTTAAATAATGAAAAAATAATAGGAATTGGTGAAATTGGTTTGGATTATTATTGGACTGATGAAAATAAAAAATTTCAGAAGGAAATCTTTGAAAAACAACTTTATCTTGCTAAAAAACATAATAAAACAGCAGTTATTCATAGTCGCGAGGCTTTAAATGATACGTATAATATTTTAAGCAAAAAAGAATACCGTGATATGAAATTGGTTGTGCATTGCTATAGTTATAATTTAGAAACTGCAAAAAAATTAACGGAACTCGGTATAATGTTAGGGATTGGTGGAATTATAACTTTTGATAAAACAGAAGAATTAGAAAAAGTTGTAAAAAACATTGATTTAAAATATTTATTGTTGGAAACTGATAGTCCTTATTTGTCGCCGGTTCCTCTTCGCGGCAAACGAAATCAACCAGCAAATATAAAATATATTGCTAAAAAAATAGCTGAAATTAAAAATATTGATTTAGAGAAAGTAATGAAAAGCACAACTGATAATGCTATTTGTCAATTTGACATAAAAAGTGTTTTATGATAGAATTTTTGTGTTAGGAATATTACGAGGTGAAATTTATGAATTCATATTTACTACATTTTGTTGGTAAATTGATAAGTTTATTAGTGGTTTCTGTAGCATCAATGTTTGGTAGTTATACCTTAAATACTGTGGAAACTGTAAATACTAACACTAATTTGAATAAAAGTTTAAATAGGATAAATACTATTGTTGAGTATGATACTATTGTCAAAAAAACTTCTAAATTACCATTTAATAGTAAACGCGTAATTATTGAAGGAGAAGATGGAATTATTTATGAAAACCCGACAACTAAAAAAACAGAAATAATAAAAGAAGTTGTTAATAAGGTTGTTGAAGTAGGAACGGGTCCTAGTGGTGACTTTAGTGGTCGCTTAACGGCATACGGAGCTGATTGTAAGGGTTGCAGTGGAACTGTTGCATGTAAGACAAAAGATAGAAAAAGTTTTAATTTATATAAAGACGGAATTGTTTATAATGATGACGAATATGGAGATATAAGAATACTAGCAGCCACTCATGATGTTTTCCCTTGTGGAACTGTTATTGAGATATATCGCGAAAATGATCAACCATTTATTGGAGTTGTTATGGATACTGGGTATGCAATGAGAACTGCATGGAAAGAAGAAAATAAAATCGTAATCGACTTAGCCTTTTTATCACAAAAGGATCCTGGGGTACATAAAACAACAAGTAATAATGTTGATTACAATGTTTTGCGCTGGGGATGGTAGAAGACTTTAAGTCTTCTTTTTTATTAAAAAGAAGGAGGTACATATGGAATACTCACCTAAAAAGACGAAAGAACTATTAGAAAAGCATGATTTTAATTTTAAAAAGAAATTTGGTCAAAACTTTATAGTTGACGAAAATATAATCAATGCTATTGTTAACAAAAGTAACGTGGATAAAGAAACATTAGTTATTGAAATTGGACCTGGTGGTGGAGCACTTACTAACAAGCTAGCCCAAGCTGCTAAAGAAGTATTATGTTATGAAATTGATACTAAATTAAAGGAAATTTTAGGTAATAATTTAGAAGGTCATAAGAATGTTAAAATAATATTTGAAGATTTTTTAAAGAGGGACGTTATTGATGATATTAAAAGTTATGAATATGAAAAACTTTACGTTGTTGCTAACTTACCATACTATATTACGACTCCTATAATTATAAAATTAATAGAAGACAATATAAATCCAGATAAAATAGTTGTTATGGTACAAAAGGAAGTTGGCAATCGTTTGCGAGCTAAACCAGGAACTAAAGACTATAATTCATTATCCATTTTTATCAATTATTTTTATGATGTTAAAAAAATTATGGATATTAGCAAAAATGTTTTTATACCTAAACCGAATGTGGACAGTATTGTAGTTGAATTCAATAAAATTGAAAAAAGGTTTGTCTTAAAAAATAAAGAATTATTTTTTAAAATAATATATGATAGTTTTCGCCAAAAAAGAAAAACAATAAAGAATAATTTACGTGAGTATGATTTAGAAACAATTGAAAAAGTTCTTTTAAATAATCATTTTAATTTAGAATCCCGAGCTGAACAAATTCCAATTGAAGTTTTTGTAGAGATAGCAAACAATTTGGTAAAATGAAAACAAATTTATTAAAAACAAATAACTATTGGGATACTTTATTAGAAGAAGAGATGGAAAAAGAATATTTTCAGAAACTATTACTTTTTTTAAAAGAAGAATACAAAAAGAAAACTATTTTTCCTGAATATCAAAACATATTGAACTCTTTAAAATTAACTGATTATAACGAAGTAAAAGTGATGATTTTAGGACAAGATCCATATCATGGAGTTGGCGAAGCTCATGGTTTGTCTTTTTCTGTTATGAACAATCAAAAAAGACCCCCTTCATTGAATAATATATTTAAGGAACTTAAAAGTGATTTAGAAATAATTCGAGTTGATAATAATTTGACTGATTGGGCAACTAAAGGTGTTTTATTGCTAAATGCTATTTTAACAGTGGAAAAAGATAAGCCATTAGCACATAAAAATAAAGGTTGGGAGATTTTTACTAATAAAATAATTGAGCTTCTAAATGAACGTGAAAAGACTGTTATTTTTGTTTTGTGGGGAAATTACGCAAAAAGCAAAAAGCCTTTGATTACAAACAAAAAACACATTATAATTGAAGGAGTTCATCCATCTCCACTTTCTGCAAGTCGCGGCTTTTTTGGAAGTAAACCATTTTCTAAAATAAACAAACATTTACAAAGTATTAATAATAATCCTATAAAATGGTAAATATACTTGATATCATCTTTTAAATATAATAAAATTAATAATAGAGGTGTAATAGTGGAAAAGGCATATAACTATTTAATGGACGAAGTCAAAATAAAGTATGGCGATGCAATTGTTGTTGGAGTTTCTGGAGGTCCGGACTCAATGGCATTACTACATCTTTTAAGTCGTATAAAAAAGAGTTTAGATATCCAAGTGATATGTGCTCACGTTCATCACAATCTACGTAAAGAAAGTGATGATGAAAAAGTTTTTGTAGAACGTTTCTGCGCGAATCATGGTATCGTTTTTGAGTGGCATAAAATTGAAGATTACGGTGACGATAATTTTCATAATGAAGCAAGGAGTATTAGATATAATTATTTTAGTAAAATCGTCAAAAAATATAATGCTAAATATTTATTCACAGCACATCATGGTGACGATTTAATTGAAACTATTTTGATGCGTATTGTTAGAGGTTCAACTTTAAGAGGGTATAGTGGGTTTTCAAAAGTGGTGAATATGGATACTTATACAATTATAAGACCATTGATTAATGTTACTAAACAAGAAATCTATGAATATAACAAAAAAAATAAAATAAATTATGTATTAGATGGATCGAATGTTAAAGATGTATATACACGTAATCGTTTTCGTAAATATATTGTTCCTGAGTTTAAAAAAGAAGATGAAAAGGTTCATGAAAAATTTTATAAATTTAGTACAACCTTGCTTGAATACAATAATTATATAGATAAAATTGTAAAAGAAAAATTAAAACAAATTTATATTCAAAATATTATGAATATTGAAGCGTTTTTAAAAGAGGAAAAGGTTATTCAAATGAAAATCATTTATTATATTTTAGAACAAATATATCAAGATGATTTGATGTTAATAACTGATCAACATGTTAAATTAATTCACAATCTTATCCATTCGAAACGTGCTAATGTAAAAATTCATTTACCAAATAATATCAAAGCAATTAAATCATATGATACTTTCACAGTGGTTTTAGAAGAAACTAAGAGTAATGAATATGAAATTGAATTGATAAACTACATGAATCTACCTAATGGTCATAATATTGAAGTAGTCGAAAAAACTACTTCTGATAGTAACTATTATTGTCGTTTAAATAGTAGCGAAGTAATACTACCACTTCATGTTAGAACAAGACAAAATGGAGATAAAATGTATGTTAAAGGGATGCTTGGTCGTAAAAAAATCAACGATATTTTTATCGATGAAAAAGTGCCTATTGAGGAAAGAAAATCTTGGCCTGTTGTTGTTGATTCGACAGGAGTTATTGTGTGGCTACCAGGTTTGAAAAAATCAAAATTTGATAAATTAAAAAATGAAAAGTATGATATAATAATAAAATACTATTAAGGAAGGAGAATATTATGAATAAAAAAGGTATGAAAAAAGGGTTATACCCGTATTTAATATTATTTTTAGTAATGATGTCAATTGTATATGTTTTTGGAAAAACGAATACAAAAATAAATAATTTAACTTATGATTCATTTATGGAACATGTTAATAAAGAAGAAGTTGAGGAAATAGTAATTATTCCCCGTAACAGAGCAAGTATCTATGAAATAAAAGGTACTTTGAAAGGATATGAGGAAAGTGAAACCTTTATTTTAAAGGTTCCATTATCTAATGAGGTTATTTCTAAAATATTTAATGCTGAAGAAAAGTATAATTTTAAAGTTGATACTCATGTTGATCCTGAGTCAGGAACATTTTTATTGTTTTTAATTAATATATTGCCAATGTTACTACTTATTGGATTTGCTTTCGCATTTGTAAAAAAACAAGTGGGAACTGCTAACAATTCAATGGATTTTGGTAAGAGTCGTGCAAAATTAAATCCTGATTCTAATAAAATAACATTTGAAAATGTTGCCGGTCTTAGTGAAGAAAAAGAAGAAGTATCAGAATTAATTGATTTCTTGAGAAATCCCAAAAAATTTCAAAGATTAGGTGCTAGAATTCCAAAAGGAGTTTTACTTGTAGGTCCTCCGGGTACTGGTAAAACTTTATTAGCAAGAGCAGTTGCCGGTGAAGCGAGCGTACCATTTTATTATATAAGTGGTTCAGATTTTGTTGAATTATTTGTTGGAGTTGGTGCTAGCCGTGTTAGAGATATGTTTAAACAAGCTAAACACAATGCTCCATGTTTGATATTTATTGATGAAATAGATGCTGTCGGGCGTCAAAGGGGTGCTGGTTTAGGTGGCGGTCACGATGAACGTGAGCAAACTTTAAACCAATTATTAACTGAAATGGATGGTTTTGGTGCTAATGAAGGAATTATTATTATTGCGGCAACAAACCGACCTGATGTTTTAGATCCAGCGTTGCTTAGACCAGGGCGATTTGATCGTCAAGTTACAGTTAATTTACCAGATTCTAAAGCACGTGAAGAAATATTAGAAGTTCACGCTAAAGGAAAAACCTTTTCTAAAGGGGTTAGATTATCAAATATTGCTAAAAGAACAGTTGGATTTAGTGGCGCTGATTTGGAAAACTTACTTAATGAAGCTGCATTATTAGCGGTTAGACGTGATAAAAATAACATTACAATGGATGAAGTTGATGAAGCCCATGACCGTGTTTTAATGGGTCCCGCTAAAAAATCTAAAAAATATACTGAAAACGAAAAAAAATTAGTTGCTTATCATGAAGCTGGGCATGTTGTTTTAGGATTAAAATTAAACGATGCTAATGTTGTTCAAAAAGTAACGATTATACCAAGAAGTTATGCTGGTGGATATGCGTTAATGTTACCAAAAGAAGAACGATATACATCTACTAAAAAAGAATTATTAGAAAGAATTGCTGGTCTTCTTGGAGGTAGGGTTTCTGAAGAAATAGTATTTAATGAAGTTACTACCGGAGCTCACAATGACTTTGAGCAAGCAACAAAAATTGCTCGTGCGATGGTTACTGAATATGGAATGAGTAGTCTTGGTCCAGTTCAATTTGAACATCAAGAATCTAGTGTTTTTTTAGGTAGAGATTATAATAAGAGTCGTAATTTTTCTAGTCAAGTTGCATATCAAATTGATGAAGAAATCAGAAAAATTATTGGTGAACAATACGAAGTGGCTAAACACATTATTAAAGAAAATATTGACTTATTAGATTTAATTGCTGAAACGTTAATCGAACGTGAAACACTAACCAAGGAACAAATTGAATATCTTGCAGAACATGGACGTATGCCAGATGAAATTGATGATGATACGTTAACTAAGTTAACAGTTACTGAACTAAAAGAAATTGCAAAAGAACATCAGATACCAGGTTATACTAAAATGAATAAGCAAGAGTTAATAGATAATATAAATGAAAAATAGAGTAATTATTACTCTTTTTTTAAGTTTATTTTAAAAGTTACAAAAAATAATTGCAAATAATGATATATTTGATATAATTAGTATGAAGAATAAAAAGGAGGAATAAAATGGAAAGAGTAAATTTAATTAATGCAAATAATGAATCAATCAATGCTGAAGTTATTCGCTATTTTGAATTAAACAATAGTGGATACTTAATTTATTCATTAAATGAAGTTGATGAGCAAAGTTATGTTAAATTATATGCGGTCAAAGTAACTAATGAAAATGGTGCCTTTACAACTACTAATATTGATGATGATGCTTGGATGGCAATTAAAGAATTAATAAAAGTAATTATTCGTGCTAATAAAGACGGAGTAGCAGAAGTAGCTGATTTAAATTTAAATAATTTGGAATCATTAATTATTAATGATGGAAGAGTATTTAAATTATCTAATCAATTAACTGAATTATTAGGTGCAAATAAAAAAGAGGTTGTAGAACAACCAACAGTTGAAGAAACACCATCAATGCCAGAGGTTGAAGAAACACCAATTGATACCCATGAACAAACCATGGAAAATGAATGGCCAATGGAGCCTAATATTGATGTGGTTACAGAAACTACTGAAAAAACTCCGGTTGAAACACCAATTTCTGAAGTAGCGCCTGATGTATCATTTGAAAATGAATGGCCAATGGAACCAACAGTTGAAACAAGAGAAGAAAACGTTGAAACTGATTCGTTTAAGGAATTATATGATCAAGAAAAACAAAAAAATGAAGAATTAACTAATAAGTTAAATGAAATAAAAAAACTTATTGGATAAATAAAAAATAGAATTGTTAATCAATTCTATTTTTATGTGCTAGACGACTAGCGGCTGAAGAAGCAATTGCACATATAATATCATCCAAAAAGGTATGACATTGTTTCATTTCTTCACCTAGTTTATCTAATTTACCGATGATACCAGGTTTTAATTTATCTAAATGTCCAAAATTAGTAAAAGCAATTGATCCATGAACATTAACTATACTAAGTGGTAAAATTTCATCAATACCGTATAGTGAGTCATCTTTTTTAATTATGTCATTAATTTCCTCATCAAGGAGATTTTTTTCGGCTGCTTCGTCAATAGCAATACCAGTTAAAATAGCATGGACCACTTCTCTTTTTTCTATTACTGCACAAACAGATTTAACACAATCATCCATCGTTAAAGTTGCTAAATATTTTTTTTGTAAATCATAAACAATCTCTGCAATATCAATTATTTCAACCCCTCGATTGTTTAATTTTTTTATGGCACTTTCTTTTAAATTATTCATATTAATCCTCCAATCATAAAATAGTAATAAAATCATAAAATTAGTTGAGGTGAATATATGAAAAATACAATTAACTATTTTTACAATCTTGAACCGGATAATATTCACCAACAGGATAAAAATTTTAAATTTAATATAGGAAATAAAAAATATATTTTTCTACCATGTTACCGCACTGAAAAGGAAATTAATGATTTGTATTCTTTAAGTACATCTTTACTATCACAAGGAATATACTGTCATCAAATAGTTTTGAATAATAACTCATTAAAAGTAACATTAATAAATAACATTCCCTATATTTTGTTATTTATATATATAACGGATTCCCGTAATATAACTTATGATGATTTGATTTGGTTTTCTAACATAAGTATGAACGCATCTGAAAATTCATTAAGAAGAGACAAATGGTTATACTTATGGATTGAGAAAATTGATTTTTTCGAATATCAAGTTAGTCAATTTGGAAAAACCTTCCCATTGCTTCGAGAAAGTTTTAGTTATTTTGTCGGAATGACTGAAACGGGTATAAGTTTTCTTAAAAACATCAATACTAATAATAAATCTTTATCTCTATCACATGGGCGAATAAAAAAGGATGATACTCTTTTTGATTTGTATAACCCCTTAAACTTTATCATTGATAGTAAGACAAGAGATATATGTGAATATTTTAAAAGCCGTTTCTTTGATGGCGATAACATAACCTATGATGTCATTGATTATATTACTTCTAACAATTTAAATGAAACTGATTGTTTGTTATTATATGCAAGAATGTTATTTCCGACATTTTATTTTGATGTTTTTGAATTAATTGTTCACAATCAACTTTCTGAAAAAGAAATATTGAAAATCATTCATAAAATAAGCGATTATGAGTTGTTTTTAAACAAGCTATATACTTATTTAAAACAAGTAATATCAATACCAAATATCGAGTGGATAAGTAAAATACAAACTACTCAACATTTATAACTTCAGTTATTTCTGGAATTTCATTAATAATAGCTGTTTCAATAACTTCTTTCAAAGTTATGTTAACCATATGACAATTAGAGCATGCGCCCAACAACTTTATATAAACAATATTATTTTCCAATTTAACAAATTCGATATTTCCACCATCACTAATAAGAAACGGTCTTAATTCATTAATTATATTAATTATTTTTTCTTCATTATTTTTCATAAATTACCTCCATTAACATTATATATTAATAATTTAATTTAGTAAATACTTTTAAATGTATGATATTTTATGATATAATCTTTCATAGAGGTGTAAATGTGACAAAATATAAGAAAGGAAAGATAGTAAAGGGTGCAGTTACTGGTATTGAACCGTACGGCATATTTGTATCGCTAGATGAATTTTATAGCGGATTGATCCATATTTCTGAAGTATCTCATAGTTATGTTAGAAATATTAATGACCACGTTAGTGTCGGTGACATAATATTCGTTGAGGTTTTAGAAGTTGATGAGAAGCTATCACAATTAAAACTAAGTATCAAAAATATTGATTATAAGAAAAATAATAATTTTAGAAAACGTAAAATAAAAGAAACTAATTCAGGTTTTAGCACATTATCTACGATGCTTCCAACATGGATAGAAGAAAATATTAGAAAAAATTCAAATTTTGTTGACAAATAATTCTATAAATGTTATATTAAGTTACGTCCAGTGTTAATGGGTGATTAGCTCAGTTGGTTAGAGCACCTGCCTTACAAGCAGGGGGTCGTAGGTTCGAGTCCTACATTGCCCACCATGCCGGAATAGCTCAATCTGGTAGAGCAACTGACTTGTAATCAGTAGGTTACGGGTTCAATTCCTGTTTCCGGCACCATTGGAGGGATAGCGAAGTGGCCAAACGCGGCAGACTGTAAATCTGTTCCTTCGGGTTCGATGGTTCAAATCCATCTCCCTCCACCATTTATGTTGGTATGTTGCCTCGTAGCCAAGCGGTAAGGCACCACACTTTGACTGTGGCATGCGCTAGTTCGAATCTAGCCGAGGCAGCCATTTTTAATTTTTGTCCCGTTAGCTCAGTTGGTAGAGCATTTGACTTTTAATCAAAGGGTCACAAGTTCGAATCTTGTACGGGACACCATTCTTTTTTGCCTGAGTGGCGGAATAGGTAGACGCACAGGACTTAAAATCCTGCGAGACTCAACTCTCGTGCCGGTTCAATTCCGGCCTTAGGCACCATTTAAATTTTTTTTGTGATTTATATAAAATATGGAGAAATACCCAAGTCTGGTTGAAGGGACTGGTCTTGAAAACCAGCAGGTCGGAAACGGCGCGGGGGTTCGAATCCCTCTTTCTCCGCCAATTTTATTTAAATTAATATCGCGGAGTGGAGCAGTTTGGTAGCTCGTCGGGCTCATAACCCGAAGGTCGTTGGTTCAAATCCGGCCTCCGCAACCATATGGTCCCGTGGTGTAGCGGTTATCACGTCTGCCTGTCACGCAGAAGATCGCGAGTTCAATTCTCGTCGGGACCGCCATTTGGCTTTGTAGCTCAGTCGGTAGAGCAGAGGACTGAAAATCCTCGTGTCGGTGGTTCGATTCCGCCCAAAGCCACCATTTAAATATTGACGATCTTGCGCCCGTAGATCAATTGGATAGATCGTTTGACTACGGATCAAAAGGTTATGGGTTCGACTCCTATCGGGCGCGCCATAACGGGAAATAGCACAACTTGGTAGTGCACTTGGTTTGGGACCAAGGGGTTGCAGGTTCAAATCCTGTTTTCCCGACCATATAGTCAACAAAGCATACGATATTAATTTGTGTGCTTTTTATATTAATAAATCGTAGATTATGTTGAGGTGAAGAATGGAAAATAAAAGAATTTTTGAAATAGATATTTTAAAGTTGATTGCCATTACTTCAATGATTATTTTTCATCTGATTTATGATTTAAATGAATTTGTCGGATTAAATGTAAATTATGAGTCAGGTTTTTGGTATTTTCTAGGTCGAATGGCTGCAATACTATTTATTATCCTTTCGGGAATAAACAGCGGGTTTAGTAAGGATATATTTAAAAAGGGAATAGTGACTTTGAGTTTTGGATTAATTGTCTCCGTAATTACTTTTATTATATTTAATAATCAATATGTAAGATTTGGTATATTGCATTTTCTAGGTATATGTATGATGTTATATCCTATTTTAAAAAAACTAAATACGTATTGGTTATTAATGTTAATATTTTTGATTTGTTTTGGTATTAACACACCTATATATAATATAGAAATATTTAAATTTTTTGATAATATTTTTGGAAAAGCTTCAGTTGATTATTATCCATTATTTCCATATGTTTCCCTATATATAGCTGGAATTGTTTTTAACAAAGTTTTTTATTACAAAAAAGTAAGTATATTTAATTTATACACGAAGAACAAAATTATAATTGCAGTAAGTAAAAATTCTTTATTGATTTATTTAATTCATCAACCTTTGATATTAGGTATAATATTTATAATTAGTTTGTTTATATAAGTTGAGTTAATTGGGATTTTTATATGATTTATTCCCTTATATTTAATAGATTTTTAAAATAGATGTTGACTTTTTTGAAATTTTAGTGATATACTATATTAGTCATTATTTAGTAATGATGTTCTTTGGGGAATTAGCTCAGTTGGCTAGAGCACCTGCCTTGCACGCAGGGGGTCAAGGGTTCGAGTCCCTTATTCTCCACCATAAGAAAACAATCTCGATTAATCGAGTCAATGAATCAACCAATGGTTGATTTTTTATTTATTAAAAATATGTTAAAAAACAACTGCTGACAGTTGCGAGCAAAATATTTGACATTTTAACCATATTAGAAGTTATGATCGAATGATTGAATCATATAATCAAAAATTTTAAAAAAACCAGCTAATGAGAAATGTCAAAAAGCACATCTTTTAGAATGTTTAATGTATTATGACAGTAAAAGATATCTGAAAAAATTATACTTATATAAAGGGACTGTTTCAACTGAAATAAGTCGGGTTAGTAGTGAGTGCTAGTTATCAAAAGTGTCAAATATATTTATTTCATATAACCATAATAAAACCCTTTTAGATATTATTGATGACAAAAAATCAGAGACGATCACACCTCCTCTTTTAATGAGTTTAATAACTATGTAAAATAAAAGATTGGTAAAAAACGTTTAATATAGTTTAATCCACATTCAAGAATGAAGTATATGAATAACCTATTATAGAAATATAAAAGGGGGGAACAAAATGGGAACTTGGGGATATCCTGGTAGTTGCTGTCCACCAATTCCATACTGTGGCGGTGGCTACGGCGGAGGTTATGGCGGAAGTGGTTTAGGCATAATTTGGATTATTATTATTATATTTGTTATTTTTGCACTTTTTAATCAATCGCGTCGTGATTTTATATAATTGTATTAAAATATATTGGAAATTAGATTTTTTGTCTAATTTCTTTTTCAAATAAAGAAACATCAGATGAATTAAAAAATAAATTTTTAATATTGCAATTTTTACCAGTATATGGTAATATTAAGTGGAGTTTTGCGATGAGCGAACGTGATTTGAGGTGTGTGTTAATGGTTAATTTTGTTGTATGTGATGACAATGCAGAAATTTTAAATCAAATTAATTCTATTATTGATGAAGAAATGTTAAAAAACAAAATGGAATATCAATGTCATTTGTTTGATGATTATGATAATAGTTTTATGAAATTAATGCGTTCAAAGTTACCTTTCAGAATATATATATTGGATATCGAAACTCCATCTTCTTCAGGAATCGATATAGCTCGAGTAATTAGAAAAATTGATATTGAAAGCGTTATTATCTTTTTAACATCACACGATGAACTGGGATATACTATTTTAAAAAATGAATTTTTATTTTTATCTTTTATAAATAAGTATGATGACTATCCTAAACATTTAAGTAAATCTATTTCTAAAGCTCTGGATGTTTTAGGAAAAAAAGGAGTAATTCGTTTTGAAGATAGAGGAGCTATATATACCATACCAATTAATGATATATTATATATAACCAGAGATAGTATCGAGCGAAAGGTTATTATAAATACTGACTATTCACAACTTAGTGTAAATAAAACACTAATGGATATGTCTGAAATGTTAGGTGATGTATTTGTCCAATCACATCGGTCATGTATTATTAATTCTACTAGAGTATCAATTGTCAATTTAGCTAAGAAAAAAATAACTTTTGATACTGGAGTTGAGATAGATTGGTTGAGTCCTAAATATAAAAAAGAGGTATCAAAGCTATGACTTATTTATTAAGTAGTTTTATAATTTCATTAGCATGTTTTTATGTATCCTCTAGAATCTTTAAAGAACAAATTGACTATAAAAAAACAGAATTTTGGTTGGTTGTACTTATTAATACAATTCTAATGACAATATTGTTTATAGCAACAAAACATTATATACGTGTTTTAATAAATTATATAGTGTTAATAATATTAAATAAATTATACTTCAAGAAAAAAATTATTAATGTCATTATTGGAAGTTTTTTTGTATTTGTTTTAATAACCGTTTCCGAAATAATAGTTGCTATTATTTTAGTTATGTTGTTAAAGATAGAACCAACGACTTTAAGTGAAGCTTTTCTTGGACGATTTTGGCTTAATATACTTATTGCATTGATAATGATTATTTTAATTAATGTAAAACAGATCGTTCATTTTTTTGGAAGTGTGACTGAAAACAGAAGGAGTCAAGGTGTTTTTGAAATTCTTCCTATTTTAGCGCTTATTGTGTTGATCTATTCCGTTTTCTTTTATTATATGTATTTTAAACTTGATGTTTTATTAGCGATGATTTTAAGTGTAATTCTAATAATTATTATTACTTTTCTAGTAATAAACATAAGTTTGGAAAAAAATTACCATAGCAATTTAAAAAAAGAATATAATAAATTAATTAATGATTTAACAGAATATGAAAAAATTCTTGAAAAATATCGAAGAACTAATCATGAAAACAAAAACAACTTTATTGTTCTAAAAGGAATGATACCTAAAAAAAACAGTGACATTATTAATCATATTGATGAAATTATTAATTTAAAGGAAAAAGATGATGATGAAATTCTAACTAAAACAAAACGCCTTCCTTCTGGTGGATTTCAAGGATTAATATACCAAAAAATGTTAATTATGAAGGAAAAGGGAATTAGTTGTAATTTAGAAATTAGCAAAAATATATACTCTAATAGTTACAAGAATTTTGATTTTGAGTTAAATAAAAATTTATGTGCAATTGCTGGCATTATAATTGATAATGCTATTGAAGCGATTGAAGATTTAAAAATGAAAGCAATTGGTATTTATTTATATAAAGAAGGAAATGATTTCTATTTTTGTGTTTCTAATAACTTTCAAGGTTCGATTGATTTAGAAAGAATGGATGATGAAGGGTATTCTAGTAAAGGTAAAGGTCGGGGATACGGATTAAGCTTAGTCAAAATAATAATTGATAAAGACGAACGAATTTCGATTGAAAGGGAATTTGTTAGAGATGTATTTAAACAAAAAATTAAAATAAAAATGTAGAAATATTCCTACATTTTTTTTATTTCTTATTTTATTAAGAAATCTGGTGTTTCTGGTTCGTCTAACCACAGAAACATGCAAGCAGTTGTGAATGTATTAGCAGCAACATAAGCCAGTGAACTTAAAGCCAAAGCTAAAAATTTAATCACAACCAACCTCCTTTCCTTTTTTATATTGCAAGTAATTATTATATTGCTGATTAAAAAGTTTATATGCCAAAGGTGTTGTTAAAAAAGATTGAATAACTAATGAAAATAGTAGAGTATTTGCAATAAAATGATTATTTGAAAAAACTATAATAAAACTATAAGTTATCGCAGTAATTGTTGATAGTAATTTATAATTATTTCTTCTTTTAATATTATTGATTGGTTTTTTCGTAGTATCAGCGGGTGAATATTTATAAAAAAATATAATTGATATAACTGCTAAAATTAATTTGATTTGTAAATTAATAGTTAATATTGTACATAAGTAAGTTGCTCCTATAAATAGAGTAGATGATGCAACTAGGCATACTAGACTATTATTAGCGTGTAATCCAAATGAAAACATTCTTAATAAAGTATAAAATAACATTAAAATTATAAGATCTACAAATAAATTTAAATATATAGCTATTAGGAATATTATAATGGTTTTAGTAATTGTTATATAAATTCCCTCTAATCCATATTTAATAGTTAACATTTGTTGTTTAGTATAGTTTGGATAATGTTTTTTAATAAAGTTTAATAAAGTATTTAAAACTTGATTTTTCAACAAATATCACACCTCAGTTAAATTATATCATATAAAATTTAATCTGTAATGTTTTATGTCCCAAATGGCCGATTATGTGTCTCAAATGCAAAAAAGGGTCCTAAAAAAACATCAAAAATGCATTTTGAACGTAAAAGTGGGCATTTCGAGCATTTGATATTTAAAAAAAATTAAAAACGAGTAAAATATTTTTTGTCGGGATCTTTTGATTATATAACAAATCCATTTTCGCAATAACTAAAAAAATGTCGGAATTTGACTTTCCCATTTTATTGATTATTGCATTCATAGAGGGTATATTTAAAATGTAATGATACTAGAAGGGAGAGTTTATTTGTGAGAGGTAAAGTTAAATGGTTTAATAACGATAAAGGCTTTGGATTTATTGAACATAGCGATGAAGAAGACATCTTTGTTCACTATTCTGCAATCCTGTCGTCTGGCTATAAAACTCTAGTCGAAGGACAATATGTTGAGTTCGAACTAGTAAGAACTGACAAGGGATTACAAGCAAAAAATGTTATAGAAATTAAAACTGCACTTGTTTAGCAGTTTTTTTTGTTTTTATTTATATTTTTGTTTGATTGTGCTATAATTATTATAGGAGGATGATATTATGAAATTTAATATTCGTGGAAACAAAGTAAAAATAACTGAGGCAATTAATGATTATATTGAGAATAAAATAGGGAGACTCGGTCGTTATTTAGAAAACTCTGATAATATAACCGCTAATGTTGTAGTTAAGATTCGTGGTGTTGAACAAATAGTTGAAGTCACAATTCATCTTAACAAGGTAATTCTACGTGCTGAAGTAGAGGATAAAAATTTATATGCTGCAATTGATTTAGTTAGTGAAAAGTTAGAAAGACAAATTAGAAAAAATAAAACTAGAATGAATAAAAAAGTGAATCGTGCTAATGTAAAGGAATTAGTAACTAATTTTAAAACGGATAAAGAATATGAGAAAGAAGAAAATAAAGTAGTTAAAAGAAAAAGCATTGAAATGAAACCAATGAGTGAAGAAGAAGCTATTTTACAAATGAATTTAATTGACCATGACTTTTTTGTTTATCTTGAGGACAAAAGTGGTAAAATTTGTATCGTTTATAAGAGAAAAGATAATAATTATGGTATTATAACAACAAATTAGGCTTTAAAGCCTTTTTTATAAGTTTGCTATATAAAACTATTATTTTTTACCTTTTTTTGATAAAATAGATATGTACAAGAAAGGAAGATAAAAATGAAGTTTTTTAAACAGATATTTGATCATGAATACAAAGAACTTGAAAAGTTTCAAAAAATAGCTGATGAAATAGAAAAACTCGACAAAAAAATAAGTAAACTTAGTGATGAAGAGTTGAAAAATAAAACCGAAGAATTCAAAGAACGAATAAAAAAAGGGGAAACTTTAGAAGATGTTAAAGAAGAAGCTTTTGCTGTAGTTCGTGAAGCAGCATTTCGTGTAATTGGTGAAAAGCCATATTATGTTCAATTAGTTGGTGGGTTAGCAATTCACTACGGCAATATTGCCGAAATGAAAACAGGAGAAGGTAAAACTTTAACTTCAACCATGCCAGCTTACTTAAATGCTTTAACCGGTGAAGGAGTTCATATAATTACAGTTAATGAATATTTGGCTGACCGTGATGCGAATTGGATGGGAAATATTTATCGCTTTTTAGGTTTAACAGTTGGGGTCAATCATCGTGACTTAACTCCTAGTGAGAAGAAAGAAGCATATGCTTGTGATATTTTATATTCTACTAATAACGAAATAGGATTTGACTATCTTCGAGACAACATGGTTGTAAAAGCCGAAAATAGAGTTCAAAGACCATTAAATTTTGTTATTATAGATGAGGTTGACTCAGTATTAATAGATGAAGCAAGAACTCCTTTAATAATTTCTGGTGGTTTCTTACAATCATCGAATTTATATATTCAAGCTGATCGTTTTGTAAAAACACTTAAAGAAAATAATGGGTTTATATATGATGAAAAAACTAAATCTGTTGCTTTAGATGAAACTGGTATTTCAAGTGCTGAAAAAGAATTTAGTTTATCAAATTTATTTGATTTAAACAATACTACTTTAGTTCATTATATTAACCAAGCATTACGTGCCAACTACACAATGAAAAGGGATTTCGATTATGTGGTTGAAGAAGGGAAAATTGTTATTGTAGATCAATTTACTGGACGTTTAATGCAAGGAAGAAATTATTCTGATGGACTCCACCAAGCTATTGAAGCTAAAGAAGGTGTTGAAATTGGTGAAGAAACAAAAACTTTAGCAACAATTACATTCCAAAATTTATTTAGAATGTATAAAAAGTTATCTGGTATGACAGGTACTGCAAAAACAGAAGAAGAAGAGTTTCGCGAAATATATAACATGTATGTTATATGCATTCCAACCAATGTTCCAGTAGTTCGTGATGATTTCGGAGATTTAATGTTTGCTACTAGAGATGGTAAGTTTAAAGCAATTGTTAAAGAAATTAAAGAGCGACATGAAACAGGACAACCAGTACTAGTTGGAACCATTGCTGTTGAAACTAGTGAATATATTAGTTCTTTATTAAAAAAAGAAAAAATTTCACATGAAATCTTAAATGCTAAAAATCATGCGAGAGAAGCAGAAATAATTGCTAATGCTGGTCAAAAAGGTGCAATAACAATTGCTACTAATATGGCTGGTCGTGGTACTGACATTAAATTAAGTGCTGAAGTAAAAGAAATTGGTGGTCTTTGTGTTATAGGTACCGAAAGACATGAATCAAGAAGAATTGATAATCAGTTAAGAGGACGTTCTGGTCGTCAAGGTGACCCTGGGATGTCACAATTCTGTGTTTCATTTGAAGATGATTTAATGGTTCGCTTTGGAACTGATCGCGCTAAAGTGATGCTACAAAAAGTTGGTTTTGATGGAGAGTTATCGCTTCGTAATTCAATGTTTGCTAAGATGATTGAATCTGCACAACGTCGAGTTGAAGGAAATAACTTCGATGTTCGAAAAACTTTATTACAATATGATGATGTTATTAATCAACAACGTAAGATTATTTATGAAAAAAGAAATGAAATATTAGACTTTCCGTCAATATATGAAATGGTTGCTGACAATTTCACTAATTATGTTGATGAATTAGTTATGAGTCACTTAGTGGAAACTACGATTTTAACTGATACAGATTTATCTGAAATTTTAGAAATGGTTAACACCAAATTTTTAAGAAATGCGATTACTATTGATGAAATAAAAGATAAATTGCCTGATGATATAGTTTATTATATTTCTGAAAAAATGATTGCTGAATATGATAAAAAGGTATCTAGTGTTCCAGAAGAAATTAAGAGTGAATTTGAAAAGGCAATCGCCCTTCGTGTAATTGATACGTATTGGATGGAACATATTAATACTATGGCTCATTTAAAAGAAGGAATTCACTTACGAGGATATGCACAAGAAAATCCTTTAAGAGCTTATACTAATGAAGGTTATGAAATGTTTGATAACCTGTTAAACACAATTGATCGTGAAATTACATTATATTTATTAAATTCTGAAATTAGACAAAATATCGAAAGAAAGAAAGTTGTTGAAACAGAAGTAGCTAATGATGGTGATAAACCAGTTAAAAGAACTCCTAAAAAAGTTGAAAAAACAGGACGCAATGAATTATGTCCATGTGGAAGTGGAAAAAAATATAAACATTGCCATGGAAAATAGAGGTGTATTAAATGAATGAAACAAAAAAAATAACAATAACCTTATTAGTGATATGTGCTATCGTGGCACTTTTACCATTATCAATGTATATTAAACATACTAATGGTAAAAAAATTATTGATTATGTTAATCAAACTTATAAAAACGAGAAAAGTAGTTTAATTTATATTGGTAGCTCTGATTGTAGTTATTGTGCTCAATTTAATCCTATTATAGATGATACATCAAGAAAATATGATTTTGAATATACTTATATAGATATATTAGATTTGACAAGTCAACAACGAGCAGATTTACTTAGTAGTTTCAATATTGATGAAGAAGATTTTGGAACACCTTATTTAGTTATTAGTAATAAAGGTGAAAAGGTTTTTGGGAAAGCTGGGTATTTAAATGCTGATCAATTAATTGAACAATTAAAAGAAAGTGAATTTTTAGATAAAGACGCTGAACCTAAAGAAATAACAGATGAAAAAGCAAACAATGAAAGCACTGCTGATTTAAACTTTATTGATGTTAAAGAGTATTTAGAATTAGTTAAGAACAAAGAAAAAAGTATTGTTGTTTTAAGTCAAACCACATGTTCATATTGTACTGCAGCAAAACCAATTTTAAATAAAATAGCAAAAGAAAAAGAAATTACTATCAATGTTATTGAAATTAATGAGATTTCTGACAATGATGAATATACTGCATTTATTGAAACTCTTGAAGGATTTGGTATGGAAGAGTTTGGTACTCCGCATACAATGATTGTTCAGGATAATAAGGAACTTGATAATATTGTAGGATTAGCTGAAGAAGCAAATTATATTGAATTATTTAAAGAACAAGGATTTATTAAATAATTAAGAAGGAGGGCTTAGTATGCAAGGTGAAGTATACTCAAAAGTAAGAGAGTTTAAACAAAAATATCCATGGACAATATCATGGAGATTAAAGGCACATTCTAAAGTTATTGATATTCACTTAAATGAGGATGAACACGTAAAATATGCTTTTGCGGCTCAAAAGAACGCTAGTCACCTAGATATATTTACAACATATGTAATTGCACTTACTGATAAACGGATTTTATTAGGTCAAAAAAGAGTTTTCTTTGGATATTTCTTTACCGCAATTACGCCCGATATGTTCAATGATTTAAAGGTACAAATGGGAATTTTATGGGGTTCAGTTCATATAGATACAATTAAAGAAGTGGTAACTTTATCAAATGTTCAAAAGAGAGCCCTTCCAGAAATAGAAAATATTTTTACCGATTATATGATGAAAGAAAAAAGAAAACTTTATAGAGAATTAAATATAAAAGGAAATAACTTATAAATTATTTCCTTTTTTTTATGAATTTATGGTATGATATATATACAAACTAAGGATAGAATGTTACTTTTTATGAATTATTATTAATTATAAAAAGTGTATTGGGGTGATGTTGTGAATAACCATAAATTTAACAATAAAAAAGGTTTTACATTAGTTGAGTTGTTAGGAATGATAGTTATAATTGCTATTATTTTGTTAATATCTATCCCTATAATTGGCAATGTTATCGGGGCTGTTAGACAAAGAGTTTGTGATTTAAATGCTAAATCGGTAGAACGTGCTGCAGAAAATTATATAACTGTTAAAGGTGGACAAATAAAAGATGGTGTAACTATAAATGTTCCGTTAAAAGTGTTAAGAGAAGAACACTTTGTGACAAAAGTTGTTGATCCGACAGATAACACAACAGCTTGTGACGGTTATGTTTTAATTGAAAAAGAAGGAAAAACAATTAAATCAAAAGCTCATATTATATGTCCAACGTATTGTAACGCAAGCGAATATACTAAAGAAGACACCACGAAGAAAAATGGTGCTGATTATTATACTGGAGAAAATCCTAACAACTGGGTTTTATTTGGCCGATATGATCAAGAATCAGTATATGGTGTTTTATGGAGAATAATAAAAACTGATGATGGTGGAATTAAACTGGTTTTTGAAGGTCTTGAAAATGGGGGTTCTACTCCGATTGAAGACGGACGTACATTACACTCATCAACAACCGGTATCCAGTATGATGAATTTGGTAAAAATCCATTTCAAACAAGTACTCTAAATAATAAACTTAATAACTGGTTAGACAATTTAGTAGTTATTGATAAATATAATTATGTTAAAGAAACAAATTGGAAAATTGGTGGTGTTCCGTTTTATAATCCAACCAATATTGAAACATTTAGTGAGTCTGAGGGAATTGATAGTGAAACTAATTATGGCTTTTTCCGTGGATTAAGTGAGTTAAGCGGGATAGGATTGATAAATCCTAGTGATTTTATGTACACATCTTCAAATACAAGTTGTGTTAATAGTTACAAAACAGGTGGTTCTACAAACCCATGTGCTTATACAGCGGGTGAAATTAATAATTTTCTATACAAAAATAAGTATCACCAATGGACGATGAATGCCAGTAGTGATACTTCAAATAAAGCTTGGTATGTAAATAATATAGGACAAGTAACACCAGGTCTTGTTCAATCATCTGTAATTTCAGTAAGGCCTGTAATTAACCTTGATAAAAATGTTCAATACCTTGCAGGAACAGGAACAATAGATGACCCTTATATTTTAGAAGAATATATGATTGATATAAAAAACAAACCATTAATAACATTAATTGGTCAAGAAACAATCGTAATAAGAGAAGGTGATTCATATACAGAACTTGGAGCAACGGCATATGATCCTGAAGATGGTGATATTACAGATAAAATTAATATTACTAGTAATCTAAATATTAATATGCCTGGTACTTATCAAATTCGATATAATGTTGCAGATAGCAATGGTAATAAAGCTCCAATGGTAATTAGAACAATTATGGTATCACCTAAAGATAGTCCTGTTATAACTTTAAATGGGGACAATCCATTAAAAATCACTTTACAACAAGAGTATGTTGAACCAGGTGCGGTAGCACTAGATCCATATTATGGTGATATTAGTAGTGATATTAAGATAATCGGTAACGTGAACGTGAATGAAATAGGCGTCTATGAGTTAATATATACAGTAACTAATAAGGATGGAAAAACAGCAATACCAGTTTCAAGAAAAATAGTTGTTGAACCACCAAGACCAGAAATAATATTAAATGGTGACAACCCAACAATTGTTTATATTGGAAATAAATATACTGAATTGGGCGCAACAGCAACAGATGAAGTTGATGGAGATTTAACATACAAAATTGAAAAATTAATTACTCAATTCAAAACAATAAAAATAAGTTATAAGGATTACAAGGTTGAAAAAAAGGAAATAAATGAGTCTGAAATTATAGAAGAAAAACAATACAGTTATACTATTAAATATAGTGTTACAAATAGTTTTGGGGCAACAGCTAGTGTTCAGAGGTCGATAAAAATATTACCTGATGATGGTCCGTTCATTCAAATTACACCAGATGGTGATACAAAGCCCGCTAATAATCACGACCCATTAGTTGAAGTTACGAAAAACAAATATGATGTTGATGAAAATAGTTTAAGGTACATGTGGATTGGTGAAGGTTGGAGAATGCCGCTGTATACATCATTGGAGGATTTAATAAGGACTCCCTTTAGTAATAATACTCCTATAAAAAGCCCAAAAACTAGTGGATATTATAGAGTATATGTTTTAGCAAGGGATATTCATGGGAATGTTAGAATAAAATTGAGCAAACCTTATAAAATAGATAATGGAAAACCGGTGATATACTTAAACGGTAGTAATCCTATGAAACAATTAATTACCAAAGAGTACAAAGAACCAGGAGCGTGGGCTATTGATTATTTTCCGCGTTATGGTGGTCGTGAAGAAATTAGTTTAACTGATAGAATAGAAATCAGTGGTTTTGTTGATGTCTATACTGAAGGAGATTATTATATAAACTACAAAGTTGCTGATGATGCAGGTAATACTACTGAAAGAACAAGACGTGTTGATGTGTATATATCAACACCAAAAATATGGTTAAATGGTAGCCAATACACAAAGGTTGTTTTAGGTAGGGCTCATAATGAATTAGGTGCTAGGGCTACTGATGAATTAGACGGCGATATAACCAGTAAAATTCGTATGATTAAAAATAATGTGGATACCAACAACGTCGGTGTTTATGAAGTGGTTTATGAAGTAGAAAATAGCTATGGTCGAACAGCGACTGTTACTAGAAATGTGGAAGTCCATATTCCACCACCAGAAATCACTATAATTGGTGATAACCCAATGCAGCATAGAGTTTTATTACCATATCAAGAATTAGGAGCAACTGTTTTTGATGAAATAGATGGAGATCTTACTGACAAATTAATAATAGAAAGTAATATTAATGTTTCTATACTAGGTAAATATCAAGTAAAATATAGTGCGACAAATAGTAATGGAAAAACAACTACGGTTACAAGGACTGTTAATGTTTTCTCTCCACCACCAGTAATTACTTTAGTTGGTGATGAATTTGTAAAATTATATAAAAATAGCGTTTATGAAGAATTAGGGGCAACAGCACTTGATGAAATAGATGGAGACCTTACAAGTGATATAAAAATATCAGGAAATGTTAATCCAACTAAAAAAGGAACTAACAAAATAAAATACGAGGTAACCAATAGTTTTGGAGTAACAGGATATAAATACCGAACAATCGAAGTTACTGAACCAACTGTAACAATTGAGTTGCTTGGTAATAATCCATATGAAATGTATGTTAAAGAAAAATATAGCGAACCTGGGTTTATTGCAACTCATGAGCTTTTAGGTGATGTAAAAAATAGAATCCACATTAATAGCACAGTAAATCCAAATATTGCTGGCAAATACACTATTGAATATATTTATGATGATCCTGATTTAGAAAAAGCAGTAATTGAAAAAAGAATTGTTGAAGTAGTTGCACCAAAAGTAACCTTAACATTAAATGGCGATGATCCACTTGAGATGTACGTTAATGAAACATACAATGAATTAGGAGCAGTAGCTATTGATGAAATAGATGGTGATATTTCTCACTTAATTGAAATAACATCAGATGTTATACCTGGAATTGTTGGTAATTATACTGTTGAATATAAGTTGATAAGTAATTATGGTGCTGAAGAGGCGATTACTAGAAGGGTAAATGTAGTTGCACCAGAAGTAATCCTAACTTTAAATGGTAATGAATTAATCGAAATATTTGTTGGCGATAAGTATCAAGAATTAGGCGCTAAGGCAATTGATGATGTTGACGGTGATATTTCACACTTAATTAAAGTAACTGGTAATTTAAACACTAATATTGTCGGTGAATATCAATTAGAATATGTAGTTATAAGTAATTATGGTGTTGAAAAAAGCGTTATAAGACAAGTAAATGTATTAGAACAAAGCGGTCCATATATAATTTTTGATCCGGAAGTTGATAGTATGTATAGACAAACTAGAACAATAAAAGTAACTGTTACTAAAAACATTAGAGACGTTGATAATAATTCATTAAAATATTTATGGAGCGAAACGCTAGATAGACCTACTGAAACTGCTTTTGCAGACGTCTTTGTAAATGGAGCCAATATTAATTCACCTGCTGATATAAATGGTGATTATTATCTGTGGATATTAGCAAAAGATATATATGGAGGGACTACAATTCAGGCAAGTAATAGATACCGTTTTGATAACACAAAACCTATTATAACTTTAAATGGTTATAATATTATCGAATTACCTGTTGATAGCATTTATCAAGAATTAGGAGCTGAAGTTTTAGAAGAACCTAGTGGCTTAAATAATGAAGGATTAGTTATAACAAGTAACTTGGTACCAGGTATTTTAGGTACATATACAGTAACATATGATGCAACTGATAATTCTGGATTAAAAGCGGATACTGTTACAAGAACAATAAATGTTGTTGAGGCTAGTCTTAGGGATGCACCTGGTGCTGATTTTATACCAAAATATTATGCTGAATATTTTATTGGTGAAAATCCAAACAACTGGGTAGAATTTGGTAATATATCTGATTCTGACAGTTCTTATGTTCCGATTTTATGGAGAATAATCAAATCCGATGACGAAGGCATTAAAATTGTATATGAAGGCGCTAAAACAGAAGAAGACAATATTCCGGTTGAAAACGGAATAATTGCTAATGGAATGTTTGATGAAATTAGTAGCAATTATAATGAAGCGTCAATTAGGATGTTTTTAGATAATTGGTTTATTAATTTAGCAGAGACCGAAAAAGATAAATTAGTTTCTAAAATTAATTGGTGTATTGGAAGTATTAATAGTCCATACACTGTTGATGATTTCAAAAATAATGAATGTTCATTAAAAACAACTACTCAAAGTGCAGTTGGGCTAGTTACTAGTGGAGATTATCTTTTGACTAGTAAATCACCATGTGGTGCTTATAATCAATTATCATGTGGTCTTGAAAATTTCTTGAAGAAAAATTATGATTACATAACAATGAATAGCGATAAAACAACGGCTGGCTATATCTTTAATGTGGAAACTAATGGAGCTTTAAGAAGAGGATCAATTAACAAAATTCAAGGAATAAGACCTGTTGTTAATTTAAAACCAGATGTTTTGATTCTTGGTGGTAATGGAACACTTAAAAACCCATATAAGTTAAATAGCAGACAATCAATTATTGACAATACACCACCTGTTGTCAAATTTAATCCATCAACTGCAACTGGATATATAGCCGATAGATCAATTGAAGTAATTGTGACCGATAATGTTACCGGCGTTAATCCAGACTCATTAAAATATGTGTGGACAACAAGTACTATCAAACCGAATGTTGAATTATTTGTCAACAGTTTTAGTAATGGTCAAAAAATAGAGTTACCAAAAGAACAAACTATTAATTATTATTTATGGGTACAAGCTAAAGACAGAAAAGGTAATGAGACAATTACAAATGGAGGACCATACTTCGCAGATAATACAGCACCCGTCATAACTGTCAATGGATCAACAGAAGTTATGCACAAATTAGGGCAAAGATATATTGATTTGGGGGCAACTGCAATTGATAATATTGATGGTCCAGTTAATGTAACAGTTGAAACAAACCTAAATATTAATTTAAGGGGTACATACGATGTCATATATAAAGCAGTTGATAAATTCGGTAATCAAGGGATTGCAATAAGAAAAGTTGTAGTAAATTTACTAGAAATAAAAACACCAGAAGATTTATATAATGTAAGAAATAATATATATTCTGATTACATAGTTGTAAATGACATTGACATGGCTAATAGTCCTTACAGAGAAAACTTCACAGTTATTCCTGATTTTTATGGTACAATCGACGGAAACAACAAGAAAATTAAAGGGCTAAAAATTACAGGTAATGGATTATTTACTAATCTACACCCTGGTGTAGAATTATATGATATAGAATTTGTTGATTTCATTAATAATTCACCAGCTATATCAAATGTTGGTTCAATAACAGGTACGATAACTAATAACGATATTAAAATTAGTGGGATATCCCTTACTGGTGGTAGTTTAATAAATGGAAACAATTATGTTGGAGGAATAATAGGTAATAGTACTAAATATATTAACCTAGAAGAAATAAGTGTTAATGGTTCAATTACTGGAAAGGCATACACTGGAGGTATAATTGGGCAATCACCAACAGTTACAATAAAAGATTCAGGAGTTAATGCAATAATTTCAGGAACAAGTCAAACAGGAGGAATAATAGGTTATGCACCTACAACAGCAACAATAGAAAATAGTTATGCTGATGTTATTTTAACCGGTACAAGTTCACTCGGTGGATTAATGGGACAAGGTGGAAATGTAACAATAAGAAGAAGCTATGCTAATGGAAGCATTGCCTCAACTGGTAATTATCAATACATTGGTGGTGTAATAGGACGTTCAAACTCAGTTGATATAAGCGACAGCTATTCAAATGCTAATGTAAGGGGATATGATAACGTAGGTGGTTTGATAGGATATAATGATGGTGGAACAATTCAACGAAATTATGTCAGTGGGAATGTAGAATCAACAACTAATACTAATACAGTCGATGATGGAACTGGTGGATTGGTTGGAAGAAATCGTGCCACAATAATTGATACTTATACAGCTGGCGAAGTGAAAAGAAATGGCACAGGTGGATATATAGGTGGTTTAGTAGGATATAACTATAGCGGTAATATATCTAAATCATATGTAATGGGTAAATTAACAAATGCTCAATCATTTATTGGTTATAGAAGTAGCGGAACCATTATAAACAATTATTGGATAGGCGAAACAACCTCAGTTTATTTTGGGGGATATGCAACCTTGATAAGTAGTATTCAGGAAGGTACCAATAGCGACAACTATGTAGGTTTTGACTTCATAAGTGTATGGGGAATCGAATATGGAAAAACAACACCGTATCTACAAGGGTTGATGATATCAGATAAGAACTATTTAGAAAACATTGATAAGTATGAAGGTGACGGTGACGGAACTGTCAACAATCCATATTTAATCAAAACAGCAGAAGATTTAAATAATGTAAGGTTAAGTACTGGATCATATTACAAATTGATGAATGATATAAATATGAGTACAAGTGCATATGCAAATAATTTCCCAACTATTGAATTATTTAATGGAGTATTTGATGGAAACAATAAAAAAATAATTAACTTGAAAACAACAAGTGGATTATTTAATAGTACCGTAGAAATGGAAGTTAAAAATTTAACATTAGAAAATGTGGTAGTTAATAGTACAACACAAAGTACTGGTGCTTTGGTTGGAACAGGATCAAAAATCACACTAAGTGGAGTAAATATAACCGGAACTTCAAATATAACATCGTCGACATCATATGTCGGTGGAATTATTGGATATGCAACAAATGTGGCAATTGACAATTCAAGTAGTGTTGCAACCGTTAAAGGAACAAACCAAGTTGGTGGAATGATAGGTTACATGAATGGTATTGCAACAATAAAAAACAGTTATGCTAATATAAATGTCATAGGAACGAGCTATTTAGGGGGGTTAATAGGGCGAGGTATTACATCAATAATTGAAAGGAGTTATGTAAAAGGATTAGTGACAATAACTGGAACCAATTATTACGTTGGAGGAATGATTGGACGTTCAGATTTGGTTGATATAAGTGACAGTTATTCAAATGCTGATGTTAAGGGATATGATAACATAGGTGGTTTGATAGGATATAATGATGGTGGAACAATTCAACGAAGTTATGTCAGTGGGAATGTAGAATCAACAACTAATACTAATACAGTCGATGATGGAACTGGTGGATTGGTTGGAAGAAATCGTGCCACAATAATTGATACTTATACAGCTGGCGAAGTGAAAAGAAATGGAACTAGTGGATATATAGGTGGCTTAGTAGGATATAATTATAGTGGTAATATATCCAAATCATATGTAATGGGAAAACTAACAAATGCTCAAGCTTTTATAGGTTATAGAAGTAGTGGAACCATGACAAATAATTATTGGATAGGTGAAACAACAGACCTATATTCAGGAAGTAATGCTACATTGATAAG